>DATAUX010000109.1:0-3684 GCA_036268015.1 Solirubrobacteraceae bacterium
TTCCAGCGCGATCAGACGCGCCCCACCGGTTTTGAAGACCGGGCGGGTCACCGGACCCGGGCCGCTCCAGGCACTACTCGACGATGATCGCTCCCGGATCGCCGTCGACCAGCCGGCCCACCACCACGCCGCCGATCTCACCGGCCCGGTCGGTTGCGACGGCGACCAGCAGGCCGCCCGACGTCGTCGCGTCACACACCAGCCGCCGCCGTGATTCCGGCACGCCGTCCGCGAACCGGGTGAACGTCTCCGCGTACGCACGGTTCCCAGCGCTTCCCCCTGACACGGCCTGGTCACCCTCCAGCAGGTCGATCACACCCTCGATCGCCGGCACGTCGGCCGCGTCGATCACCGCTGACACACCACTCGCCACGCCCAGCGAGTGGAGGTGGCCGACCAGGCCGAACCCGGTCACATCGGTCATCCCCCGCACACCCGCCGACCGGGCGGCCGCCCCTGCGACGTCGTTCAGTCTCGTCATCACGTCGACCGCCCGGCCGAGCAGGTCGTCGTCGACGACCCCCCGCTTCCGGGCCGTCACGATCGCCCCGACCCCGAGCGGCTTGGTCAGCACGAGCACGTCCCCCGGCCGGCCGCCCGCGTTCGAGATCACCTCGTCCGGGTGGACGACCCCAGTGACCGCCAGCCCGTACTTCGGCTCGGCGTCGTCGATCGAGTGGCCGCCGACGATCGCGATCCCCGCCCGCCCGGCAGTCTCCGCACCCCCGCGGAGGATCTCCCGCAGGACGTCCCCGCCGAGCCGGTCGAGCGGAAACCCGACGACGTTCATCGCGGCGACCGGTGTCCCGCCCATCGCGTACACGTCGGATAGGGCATTGGCGGCCGCGATCCGGCCGAAATCGAACGGGTCATCGACAATCGGGGTGAAGAAATCAATCGTCAGAACCAGGGCCACGTCGTCGGAGATCCGGAAGACGGCCGCGTCGTCAGCCGTGCCCGACCCGACCAGCACCCGGTCGTCGACGATCCCCGGCAGACCCCGGACGATCGGCAGGAGGGCCGCCGCCGGCAGCTTGCAACCACAGCCGGCCCCATGGGACAGCGCCGTCAACGCGACACGTGTGCTCATCTAGTGGTCGATTCTATGGCCGCGTTCCGTTCGGACGACGCCGCCGGCCGGCGCAGAACCCGTCGGTTGTCGGGCAGGCGCTTGGTGACACGCGCCGCGTCGAGGTGCTCGAGCCACGCCTGCGCGTACTTCCGCGACGTCCCCAGCTCGTCCCGGAGCCCGCTCAACGTGATCGACCCGTTCGCCTCGATCACCCCGGCCACCCGCCGGCCGACGTCGGCGACCGCGTCACGGTGGGCGTACATGTCCCGGCCGACCCGCACCGCCAGGCCGGCCGACCGCAGCTCGGCGAGTTCGGACGCTCCGCTCCCGACCGCCGTGACGGGCTCCGGACGATGACCCGCATCCCGCAACCTGGCTTCAAGCATGACCGCACCCGGCGAGAGTGGCTCGGGTGACGCCGGCCGGTCGGGTTCCGGACTCGCCGGCGGCGGACCGTCCGGCTCGCCCCGGCGCAGGCGGCCCAACCGCTCGACCGCCGGTGACGTCCGGCCGTGCCGGCGGGCCTCCGGGTCGAGCACGACACCCCCTCCCAGCGTGCCCGGCGGCGCGACCGACCGGACGACGATCCGGTCGTCGGCGGCCGCCAGGATCGGCTGCTCGAGGCGGACCTGCCAGAGGCCGTCGCCCAGCCCGACCAGCCGACCCGCCGCGTTGCGCGTCCCGTGATGGACCTGCACCCGACGGCCGTCGTCGGCTCCGGCTTCGACGTCCAGCGCACAGTCGAGGATCGTCGTCGGCTCGATCGCCGACGAACCGCCGACGATCGCGTCGCCCCGCGAGAGCTCCCGCACGCCGATTCCGCTCAGGTTCACCGCCACCCGTTGACCCGCGTCGGCCGCGTCGACCTGCTCGTCGTGGACCTGGATCGACCGGACCCGGACGTCACGGCCGGCCGGCAGCAGCCGCACCGTGTCTCCCCGGCCGATCCGGCCCGACCAGAGCGTCCCGGTCACGACCGTGCCGGCCCCCCTGATCGTGAAGACCCGGTCGATGTGGAGGACCGCCGGCCGGTCGGACGACTCCCGGCCCGGCAAGCCGTCGGCCACCCTGCCGAGGGCGGCTGCCAACTCCGGCAGTCCTTCGCCGGTCGCCGCCGAGCACGCGACGACCTCGATCCCCGGGAGCAGGTCCGCCGCCTCGGCCGACGCCCGGCCGGGGTCCGCCCGGTCGGTCTTCGTGATCGCGATCACGCCCCCGGCGACGCCCAGCCCGGCGAGGACCGATGCGTGCTCGCGGGTCTGCGGCATCACGCCGTCGTCAGCGGCAACCACCATCACGAAGAAGTCGATGCCCGCCGCCCCGGCGACCATCGTCCGGACGAACCGCTCGTGCCCGGGCACGTCGACGACCGAGACCCGCCGGCCGCCCGGCAGGGTCAGCGGCGCGTAGCCCAGCTCGATCGACATCCCCCGGGCCTGCTCCTCCGGCAGACGGTCGGTGTCGACACCCGTCAGGCCGGCGACCAGCCTCGTCTTGCCGTGATCGATGTGCCCGGCTGTGCCCAGGGTCAACGGCCGGTCGGCCGCGCTCATCCCAGCACCGCCCGGACGACCGCCGCCACGTCGTCGGCTTCGGGGTCGGTCAGCGTCCGCACGTCGAGCAGGACCCGGCCCCGGTGGATTCGGCCGACCACCGCCGGATCTCCCGCCCGGAGTCGCGCGGCCAGCGCGTCGCAGCCGGCCGGCCCCGGATCGACCGCGACAACCGGGCCGGACAGCTCGAGCAGGGGCAGCGCGCCGCCGCCGACGCGTGCCGTCGCCTCGATCACGCTCGCCCCGGTCACCTCGGCCAGCCGCCGGGCGCGAGCGTCCAGGTCGGCGCGATCGGCCCTCAGCATCGCCAGGACGGGGATCTCCCGGACGGCGGCCGCCGGATCCCGGTAGATCGCCAGCGTCGCCTCGAGGCCCGCGAGCGACAGCTTGTCGATCCGGACGGCCCGGGCCAGCGGGTGCCGGCGGCACGCGTCGATCGCCTGCCGCCGGCCGACGAGGATGCCCGCCTGCGGACCGCCGAGCAGCTTGTCGCCCGAGAATGCGACGACCGCCGCTCCCGCCCGGATCGATCGGCGGACGGCCGGCTCCTCGGAGAGCAGGTCGACGTCGTCGGCGAGGACGCCCGACCCGACGTCGTCGATGACCGGGACCCCGAGCCCGCACAGCGGCTCGATCTCGACCGTCTCGACGAACCCGATCTGGCGGAAGTTCGACGGATGCGCCCGGAGGATCGCCCCCGTCGCCGGGCCGATCCCGCCCGCGTAGTCGGCCAGCCGCGTCCGGTTCGTCGTCCCGACCTCGACCAGCCGGGTCTGCGCCTGGCCGAGGATCTCCGGAATCCGGAAGCCCCCGCCGATCTCGATCAGCTGACCCCGCGAGACGACGGTCTCCCGGCCGGCCGCCAGCGCCCCGACCGCGAGCAGGACGGCCGCCGCGCAGTTGTTCACCGCAATTCCCGCCTCCGCGCCCGTCAGCTCGCACAGCAGCCCCTCGACATGGTCGTGACGCGACCCCCGCTCGCCGTCGGTCAGGTCGAGCTCGACGTTCGAGTACCCGTCGGCCGCCCGGCCGACCGCCGCCCTCGCCGCTGCCGGCCCC
>DATAUX010000110.1:0-3372 GCA_036268015.1 Solirubrobacteraceae bacterium
CTGACCGGAGGCCACCGGCGGGTGACGTCGGACCTGTACTGGGATGGTCGGGTCGCGGTCGAGATCCCCGGTGACCACCATGCCGGGCCGACCCACGGGTCCGGATGCACGCATTCGGCCGTCCTCGCCGCCCAGCTCGGACTCGGCCGGACCGTGCTCGACGCCGCCCGGATCGCCCGCCGGCTGACCGGCCAGGCGATCGGCCGGGGCCTGACCCGAGTCGGCCGCGGCGACGGACCGGTCGACGTCCTCGGGCTGACCCGGACAACCGATCACGGCCGGGTCGATCGTTTGCCATAATCGGGCGATGCGGTTGCTGAGAATGAAGCCCGGACACGGTGAGATCGTGATCGCCGAGGGTGACGTCGACGTTCCCGAGCAGGAGCAGGAGCTGATCGACGCGTTCCGCGCCCAGCTCGAAGCCGGGATGTGGGCGGCCGTGCCGACGACCCGGCCGGGCGGACGCCGGGAAGCAGAGCTGGTTCGCAGCTTCGGGGAAGTCCCACGCGAGGCCGATCGCGTGATCTTCTTCCCACGGGCTGCCGGCGGCTGATCCGAAGGAAGTCACGTGCTCCTTGCCCTATCGGCGTGCGTCGTCGTCGTCGTCGCCCTCCTCTGGGAGGTGATCGCCCCCCAGCTCGCCGTCTGGCGGGCCCGGCGGAAGGCCGGACGCCGACGGATCGGCAACCAGGTCGTCGAATACGACCCCGGCCGCGAACGCCGGGCCGAGCAGCGGGCGAGGAACCTTGTCCAGTCGTGCGTCAACGACGAGGAATGGGCGATGTACCGGGACCTCGGCTTCCTCCGCGTCTGGGGCCGCTGCGCCCGCGGCCCCGGCGACGGTGACGGCGAGAACCGGCGGGGCGCGCCGTACGCGTACCTGATCTACCCCCACAAGCCGATCGTCGCCTTCGTCCCCCAGACCGGCCAGCTCCTCAGCGAGTACTGCGTCGAGTTCCCCGACCTCGACCGTCCGTACGGGAGTGCCCGCCTGCCCGACTCGGACGACGTCCTCGCCAAATGGATGGCCCTGACCGGCGACGAGCGACGGCTGATCGCGACCGCGAACATGCACCTTCCCGGACGCCAGGTCGACCCCGTCGCCGTCCGCCGAGACCTCTGGCGACTCGGACGTTGGGAGCAGGCCAGGATCCAGCGTGAGCAGACCGACGCCGGTAGCGTCTCGGCCTAGTGCCGACCCCCGCCTTCGACCTCAAACACCGTAGCCGGGCCCTCACAGACGGACCCGACCGGGCACCCGCGCGCGCCTACCTGAAGGGGATCGGCTTCGACGACGAAGCCCTCGCCAAGCCGATCATCGGCGTCGCGTCGACCTGGATCGAGACGATGCCGTGCAACTTCCACCTTCGGGCCCTCGCCGCCCAGGTCAAGGACGGGATCCGCGAGGCCGGCGGAACGCCGATGGAGTTCAACACGATCGCGATCTCCGACGGGATCACGATGGGCACGTCCGGGATGAAGACGTCCCTCGTCTCCCGTGAGCTGATCGCCGACTCGATCGAGCTCGTCGGCCGCGGCCATCTGTTCGACGCGGTGATCGCCCTCGTCGGCTGCGACAAGACGATCCCCGGAGCCGTGATGGCCCTCGCCCGGCTCGACGTCCCCGCCGTCCTCCTCTACGGCGGGTCGATCCCGCCCGGCACCCACAACGGCGCCGACGTCACGATCCAGGACGTCTTCGAGGCCGTCGGCGCCCACGCCGCCGGCAAGATCACCGACGCCGAGCTGGCCGACCTCGAAGCCGTCGCCTCACCAGGCGCCGGCGCCTGCGGCGGCCAGTTCACCGCGAACACGATGGCGATGGCCTTCGAGATGCTCGGGATCGCCCCGATCGGCGACTCACTCGTCCCCGCCCAGGACCCGACCAAACCGGCCGTCGCCCGCCAGGCCGGCAAGCTCGTCGTCGACGTCCTCCGCCGCGGCCTGCGCCCGTCCGACCTGATCACCCGTGACTCGCTCGAGAACGCGATCGCCGCGATCGCGTCGAGCGGCGGATCCACGAACGGCGTCCTCCACCTCCTCGCCCTCGCCCGCGAAGCCGGCGTCGACCTGTCGATCGACGACTTCGACCGGATCAGCGAGCAGACACCACTCCTCTGCGACCTCAAGCCCGGCGGCCGGTACGTCGCCGTCGACCTCTACCGGGCCGGCGGCGTCGCCGTCCTCGCCCACCGCCTCCACCAGGCCGGCCTGCTCCACGCCGACGCGCCGACCGTGACCGGCAGGACGATCGGCCAGATCGCCGACGCCGCGAACGAGACCGACGGCCAGGTCGTCGTCCGCCCGCTGACCGACCCGATCAAGCCGACCGGCGGACTCGCGATCCTCCGCGGCAATCTCGCCCCCGACGGCTGCGTCGTCAAGCTCGCCGGCCACGAGCGCCGCCGACACGTCGGGCCGGCCCGCGTCTTCGAAGGCGAGGAGGCCGGCGATGCTCGCGGCCACCCACGGCACGATCCTCGCCGGCGACGTCGTCGTGATCCGCAACGAGGGACCCGTCGGCGGCCCAGGGATGCGCGAGATGCTCGGCGTCACGGCAGCCCTCAACGGCGCCGGCCTCGGCGAGCACGTCGCCCTCCTGACCGACGGCCGCTTCTCCGGCGCGACACACGGCTTCATGGCCGGTCACGTCGCCCCCGAGGCAGCCTGCCACGGCCCGATCGCCGCCGTCCGCGACGGCGACGAGGTCACGATCGACGTCGATTCGAGGCGCGTCGACGTCGGCCTGACCGATGCCGAGATCGCCGCTCGAGTCGCCGCCTACGAGTCTCCGCCGAACCCGGATCTGACCGGTGTCCTGAAGAAGTACGCCCTCCAGGTCGGCAGCGCGTCCGAGGGCGCGGTCACCGTTTGACCCGATCCCCGCCGACCCGCACCGCTCCCCCCGGCGGCCGATCCGTGTGTACACGACGGTCGGGGTCCGGCGGGCGATGGTCAGAGTCGGATAGAGTCGAGAGGCTCGGGTGGGGGGTTACACAAGCCGCCGCCAGCGAGTGTGAGGACCTTGCCCGGGAGGGACTGTGCAGACAAACGTGAAAGCAGTCGAGCTCCGCGACCTGTGGCGCCGCTACAAGACGAACGGCGACCAGCGAGCGCGCGAGCGCTTGGTGGTCGCCTACTCGCCCCTGGTCAAGTACGTCGCCGGCCGCATGGCGACCGGCCTGCCGGCCCACGTCGAGGAGGGCGACCTGATCTCCTACGGCCTGGTCGGCCTGATCAACGCGATTGAGCGCTTCGACCTGTCCCGTGAGATCCGCTTCGAGACCTACGCGATCACCCGCGTCCGCGGCGCCATCCTCGACGAGCTCCGCGCCCTCGACTGGGTCCCCCGGTCCGTCCGCGCCCGCGCCC
>DATAUX010000111.1:0-13526 GCA_036268015.1 Solirubrobacteraceae bacterium
CCCCGGCTCGCGCCCGCCCGGCCTGCCTGCCACCGTCCCGGCCTGCCGCCGCCCCGGCCTGCCGCCGCCCCGGCCTGCCGCCGCCCCGGCCTGCCGGCCGCCCCCGGCCTGCCGGCCGCCCCGGCCTGCCGGCCGCCCCGGCCCGCCGCTGCCCCGGCTCGCGCCCGCCCCGGTCCGCCGCCCCCGAGGCCCCGGCCCTACCCCGGCCAGGTGAACGTCTGAACTGCCCCGGCCGGGATCGTGTAGGTGAACGATCGGCCGCTCCAGCCGACCGTGAACGTCTCGGCCGTCGTGTCCGTGTTGACCGCCACGAGCACATTTGACGCGTCCGGGTTCTGGAATGCCACGGTTTCGATGCTCCCAGACCCGAGGCTGGTCGACGCCACCCGGACAGCACCCGGCTTCACGAACCTGCTGAACTGGCCGAGCACGTACTGCTCGACGTTGTACGTCGCCGCCCCGGTCGTGCTGTTGACACTCACGTTCGGCACGCAGTTCCCGCATCCGCCGTTCGTCGGCCCGAAGTTCTCGTCGAGCGCCACGTTCCACAGGACCGCCGTGCTCGACCAGTCGCGGATGTAGCTGATGATGCTGGTCGTCCCGACGACCAGGTTCGTGTTGAAGGCCGGATACGCGTTCGTCCCCGAGCACTCCGTCTCGTTGATCGACTTCGTCGGGTAGGCCGCCTCGATCGGCACCTGCGCGCTCGGATCGCCCGCGTAACAGTGGAACGCCGTCCCGGCCAGGTACTTCGCCACGTCCGGTGTCCCCAGCAGGCTCGTCGCATACGACGCGTCCGACCAGTCGCTGTCGAACCCGAGGATCTGCGTCTTCAGGCCGGCCGACGCCAGATCGTGCCCGAGGATCGGCGTCAGCGCCGCCTCCTGGCTCTCGGTCATCGTCATCCCCGGATAGCTCGTCTGCTGGTCGTCCGGCTCGTTGACCATCGTCACCGCCGCGATCCTGATCCCCTGGGCCGCGTACGCCTGGATGTACTTCACCAGGTAGTTCGCGTAGATCCCCAGATCCGCCGGGATCAGCGACCCCCCGTCCAGCGACCCGCTCGTCTTCATCCACGCCGGCGCCGTCCACGGCGTCGCCACGATCTGGATGTTCGGGTTGATCGCGATCGCCTGGCGCACCGCCGGGATCAGGTTGACGAGGTCGTGCGCGATCGAGAAGTGCGACAGCGTCGGATCGGTCTGCCCGGCCGGCAGATCGTCCTCCGTGTAGTTCGACGTCGAGAAGTCGTTCGCCCCGACCGGCTCGCGCAGCACGTCCAGGCCGATCCCCCGGGTCGGATCGAACTCCTGCGTCATCACGGCCGCCCGCTGGCCCGCCGACATGTCGTGCATCAGGACGTAGGCCGACGAGTCCGTGATCGACGCACCCACCCCCGTCATCGTCTGGAACCGCTGCGTGTTGTCCACCGTGATCGACGCCGACGCCGACGCCGACGTCGCCGTCCCGCCCCAGCACCACAGCAGCACGCACGTCTGCGCGGTCTTCGTCGGCGTGCTCGACACGCTCGGCGTCCCGCCCGACACAAAGCTCGCGCCCGGCTCCTGCGCCAGCAGCCGCGACTGATCGCCCGTCGTCTCCCACACGGCCACCGGCGTCGGCGTCGACACCGCCGTCCTTCTCGTCCCCGTCGACGAGTGCTCGCTCGCCACGATGCCCCCGACCCCCAGCAGGCCTGCCGCCGCCGCCCACGCGACGCCGCGGCGCAACCTCATGCGCCAGTCCGTCTCATCACCCGCTCTGTGCCATTCGGGGTTCCGTCACGTGCTTCGACGACGCCTGCTGTGCATTGTGAATGTGCTGACATGTCACAGACGGTACACAACCACCGACCCCGGTCGGCAGGCTCGGCCAGCCGCCCGATCCACGGCCGTTCTCGACATCGACCCGGCCGACCCCGGCGACAGCCAGCCTTCTGAGCGCAGAAAGCCCCGCGCTTGCGGGGCTTTCCTCGAACATGGAGCTAGAGGGGCTCGAACCCTCGACCTCCGGTATGCCATACCGGCGCTCTCCCAGCTGAGCTATAGCCCCGCGGCGCGACGCCCGGCCATCTTAACACCCGGATGGCCCCGTCCCCGCCCGGGTCGCCTCGGACCGCGGCCCCCTCGGCCGCGCGGATCGCCCGGTCGCTCCGCGTCAGCCCGCCCGCACGCCCCGCCCGCCCGCAGCGCGAACGATCCAGACCGGCACCCGTTCGCCGGCCGCTGCGTCAGCCAGCGCCCCCCGCGTACCGGGCCAGCGCCTCCCGCCGCGCGCTCGCGTGGTCGACGATCGGCCGCGGGTAGTCGTGGCCGATCACGCACCCGCACTCCAGTGCCAGGTCGGCCGGCATCCGCCACGGCTCGGCCAGGTGCGCGTTCGGCACGCCCCGCAGCTCCGGCACCCACCGCCGGACGTACGCCCCGTCCGGGTCGAACCGCTCCTGCTGGCGTGTCGGGTTCAGCAGCCGCCGCCCGACCGGCTGCGGGTCCGACCCGACCGACGCGATCCACTGCCAGTTCCCGTTGTTGACCGCCGGGTCCCCGTCGACCAGCAGGTTCATGAACCACCGCTCGCCCTCCCGCCAGTCGATCCCCAGGTGCTTGGTCAGGAACGACCCGACGACCATCCGCGTCCGGTTGTGCATGAACCCCTCGGCCATCAGCTGGCGCATGCCCGCGTCGACCAGCGGATACCCGGTCCGGCCGAGCTTCCAGCGTTCGAGGTCCTCGGGCGCGTCCCGCCACGCGATTCCCCGGCGGCCCGGCTGCTGCTCGAGCCCCGCGTTCTCCGGGTGCCGGCGGATCAGGTCGAGGTAGAAGTCCCTCCAGCACAGCTGCCGCCTGAACGCCTCGGCCCCGTCCCCGTCGGCGAGCCCGGCCTCGACCTGTCGCGGCGAGATGCACCCGAACCGCAGGTACGCCGACAACCGCGACGTTCCCTCGACGGCCAGGTCGTCGTGGCCGCCCCGCGCGTACCGGTCGACACCGTCCGCCCGGAACTCGTCGAAGCGCTCCCACGCCGCCCGCTCGCCGCCGACCACCGGCCGGCTCACGCCGCTCTCCAGGCCCAGCTCGCCCAGGCTCGGCAGCCGGCCCGGGTCGACTCCGACCGGGCGGCCGAGGCCGGTCGGCGCGTCGAGGACCGCCCGCCGCGGGTGGGCCAGCCACCGGTGGTGGAACGGCGTGAAGACCTGGTACGGCGTCCCGGCGCCCGACACCAGCTCGGCCGGGTCGTCGATCGTCCACAGGCCCGGATGCCCGACCAGCCCGATCCCCGCGGTCGCGCACGCGTCGGCCACCCGCCGGCCGCGGGCCCGCGCGTACGGGGTCGCGTCCCGCGTGAAGTGGATCTCCCCGGCCCCGACCGCCCGCGCCAGCCCGACGACCTCCCGCTCCGGCCGGCCCCTGCGGACGATCAGCCGGGACCCCCGGTCGCGCAGCGACCGGTCGAGGTCGGCCAGGCACTCGAGCATGAACTGGGTCCGCGGGCCCGACGCGTTGGCCCCCGAGACGAGACGCTCGTCGAGGCAGAACACCGCCACCACGCGTTCGGCCCGGCCGACCGCCGCGGACAGCGCCGGGTGGTCGGTGACCCGGAGGTCCCGGCGGAACCATACGCAGCACGTCTCGGGCATCCTCAGACCCACGATAGCCCCGGCTCCGGCCCCGATCGCGCGGTCCGCCAGCCGCCGCCGAGCCCGGGACCCCGTCGACTAACCTGGTCGGCCGATGGCCGACCACCGCCACGAGCCCCACCGCTACGACCCCCAGGAGATCGAGCCCCGCTGGCAGGCGGTCTGGGCCGAGGAGAAGACCTGGGAGGTGACCAACGAACCGTTCGACGGGAAGTCGTCCTACATCCTCGTGATGCTGCCGTACCCGAGCGGCGAGCCGCACATCGGCCATCTGAAGGTCTACACGGTCGGCGACGCGATCGCCCACTTCCACCGCCGCCGGGGCGAGCAGGTCCTCAACCCGATGGGCTACGACGCGTTCGGCCTGCCGGCCGAGAACCACGCGATCGCGACCGGCGTCCACCCCCGCGACTCGACCGCCGCGTCGATCGCCGCATTCCGCAGGCAGTTCCGCCGGTGGGGCGTGTCGATCGACTGGTCGCGCGAGCTCGCGACCAACGATCCGGCCTACTACCGTTGGACCCAGTGGATCTTCCTCGAGCTGCTGCGCGCCGGCCTCGCGTACAAGAAGAACGCCGCGGTCAACTGGTGTCCGGTCGACGCGACCGTGCTCGCCAACGAGCAGGTCATCGACGGTCGGTGCGACCGGTGCGGGTCGGAGGTCGAGACCCGCCAGCTCGAGCAGTGGCTGTTCAAGACGACGGCCTACGCCCAGCGCCTGCTCGACGACCTCGACACGATCGACTGGCCCGAGCACGTCAAGACGATGCAGCGCAACTGGATCGGCCGGTCCGAGGGCGCGCTGGTCACGTTCCGCTCGGAGGACGATCCCGCCGTCGGCTACGACGTCTTCACGACCCGGCCGGACACCCTCTTCGGGGCGACCTTCTTCGTGATGGCGCCCGAGCACCCCGACGTGTTGAAGCTGGCCGATGGTGGACCCCACGAGGCCGAGGTTCGCGCGTACGTCGACGCCGCCCGGGCCGCGCCCAACGACGAGCGCTCGGCCGCCGAGCGTCCGAAGACGGGTGTCCCGCTCGGGCGCAACGTGATCAACCCGGTCAACGGCGAGCCGATCCCGATCTGGGTCGCCGACTACGTCCTGATCTCATACGGGACCGGTGCGATCATGGCCGTCCCCGGACACGACGACCGCGATCACGCGTTCGCGACGGTCTACGGCCTGCCGATCCGCCGGGTGATCGACGGCGGCGACGGCGATCTGCCGTACACGGGCGACGGCCGGCTGGTCAACTCGCACGCCGACTTCGACGGCCTGCCCAACCGCGAGGCCCTGACCCGGATCATCGCCTGGCTGGCCGAGAACGGCCGGGGCGAGCGTTCGATCAACTACCGCCTGCGCGACTGGCTGGTCTCCCGCCAGCGCTACTGGGGCTGCCCGATCCCGGTCGTCTACTGCGACGGCTGCGGCCTCGTTCCGGTCCCGGCCGACCAGCTCCCGGTGATCCTCCCCGACGTCGAGGACTACGCCCCCCACGGCCGCTCGCCGCTCGCCGCCGCCGAGGACTGGGTCGCGACGACCTGCCCGACCTGCGGCGGACCGGCCCGGCGGGAGACCGACACGATGGACACGTTCGTCGACTCGTCGTGGTACTTCCTGCGCTACTGCGACCCCCACAACGACGAGGCGGCCTGGGACCCGGCGGCCGTCAACCGGTGGATGCCGGTCGACCAGTACATCGGCGGGATCGAGCACGCGATCCTCCACCTGATGTACGCGCGGTTCTTCACCAAGGCGCTCGCCGACCTCGGCCACCTCGACTTCCAGGAGCCGTTCGCCGCCCTCTTCACCCAGGGGATGATCACCCGCGACGGGGCGAAGATGTCCAAGTCGAAGGGCAACGTCGTCTCGCCGGGACCGCTCGTCGACCGCTACGGCGTCGACACCGCCCGCGCGTACATCCTCTTCATCGGTCCGCCCGACCAGGACGCCGACTGGTCTGATGAGGGACTGGAGGGAGTCCACCGATTTCTGGGCCGGTTGTGGAGGTTGGCGGCCGAGACGGCGGACGCCGCGCCGGTCGGTGACTCGGGCACCGCTGCTCTCGGCGCGACCGGAGACCCGCCGTCGGACCCGGCCGGAGCCGACCTCGAGCTGGTCCGCAAGGCCCACTGGGCGATCGACAAGGTCACGCACGACATGGACGGCCGGTTCGCCTTCAACACGGCGATCGCCGCCGTCATGGAGCTGATCAACGACTGCTCCCGCCTGCGGGAGTCGGCGTCCGGCCCGGCGATGCGCTTCGCCCTGGCGACCGCCGCGTCGCTGATCTTCCCGTTCGCGCCCCACACGGCGACCGACGCCTTCCATCTGCTGACCGGCCGCCGCGTCTGGGAGGAGCCGTGGCCGGTCGCCGATCCGAAGCTGCTCGAGACCGACACGTTCGAGCTCGTCTGCCAGGTGATGGGCAAGCTCCGCGACCGGGTCGAGGCGCCGACCGGGGCCAGCCGGGACGAGCTCGAGGCGCTGGCCCTGGCCGCGCCGAACGTCCAGGCTCACATCGCCGGGCGGGAGATCGTCAAGGTCGTCGTCGTTCCCGGCAAGCTCGTCAACCTCGTCGTCCGCTGAGCCCTGCCGGTCGCCCGTGCCCGCGTTCAAGTCAGCCTATCTGATCCACGGCAACGACCATCCCCGGGTCGGCGAGCGGCGGGCCCGGCTGCGGGCGCTCGCCGATCAGCAGAGCGACGCCGGCGGGGTCGAGGTGATCGAGGGTGAGGGGTCGAGCGCCGAGTACGTCGCGTCCGCCCTCTGCACGATGACCTTCGCCGTCGGCCGGCGCTTCCTGATCGTCGACGGCGTCGAGCGTTGGCGTGACGCCGATGTGACCGAGCATCTGGCCGGTGTGCTGGCCGACATGCCCGACCAGACGACGGTCGCCTTCTTCGCTCGCGAGGACGGCCGCGCGAAGGCGCCGCCAGCCCTCCACGCCGCGGTCAAGCGGGCCGGCGGCGACATCTCCGAACAGGCGACGCTGAAGGCCTGGGATCTTCCCAAGTGGGTCCAGGCCCACGCCCGGACGCTCGGGCTCGAGCTCGACGCGGCGACCGCCCGGACGTTCGTCGTCCAGGTCGGCGAGCGCCAGCAGCGCCTGGCCCGCGAGCTCGAGAAGCTCGCCGTCGGGCTCGGGCCGGGCGGCCGGCTCGACGCCGATCTGGTCGCCGACCTGGCGGCCGGCGGGGCCGAGCGCAAGCTCTGGGTCCTCGCGGACGCCGTGCTCGCCGGCGACGGGGCTGCCGCGTCGCGTCTCTTCCTCCGCCTGCGGGCCCAGGGCGAGCGGGTCGAGTCGATCGCCTACTGGATGACCAAGCGCGTTCGCGAGGCGCTCGGGGTCGCCCTGAGGATCGAGGCCGGCGACGCGCCGGCCGAGATCAAGCGGGGCTTGAGGATGCCGCCGAAGGCCGCTGACCGGTTCATCGCCGACGTTCGCCGGACCGACTCCGGCCGCCTGCGGGCGGCCCTCGTCGCGATGGCCGACCTCGAGCTCGACACGCGCGGGGGGTCCGAGCTCGGCGGGGACACGCTCGCGCTACGGGCGATCGCCGAGATCGCCGGCTGACCGCGCCGGCGCGGGCCGTCGGGCGGCCCGGCCGAGCGGCGGTCCCGCCGCCGCCGCGCCGGTCGGCCCGCCGGTCGAGTCGTCGCGGCCACGCGCGGCCTATGATCGGGCGACGTGTTCTCGCTCCTGCGAGCCGATCTCGTCCGCTGGTGCGCGCCCGCCGGGACCCACCCGGGTCGCCGGCCCGCAGTTCAGCCTGGCGGTCGTGCTCGCCCGCGACGGCCGGCTGCTGGCCGCCTTCCAGCACGCCGTCGAGCGGACGTGGCCGGCGGCGGGCGGCGTGACGAGCCTCGCGCGCAGCCAGGCCGCCGACCCGGCCGTGGTCGACGCGGTCGCCGGCATGCTCCGGCGGGCAGGTTTCTGGGGGCTCGCCCAGGTCGACCTCGTCGCCGGCGGTGACGGGCCGGTCGTGCTCGACGTCAACACCCGCTTCTACGGGTCGATGGCCCTGGCCGTCGCCTGCGGCGTCAACCTGCCGGCCGCCTGGCACGCCGCCGCCGGCGACCGCCCATGGCCGGAGCAGTCGTCCTACAGGTGCGGCCTGGGCTTCTGGTGGGCGGAGGCCGACGTCCGGACGCTGCGCGCCCTGCGCCGGCCGCCCGGCGATCACGTCGGACCGCTCTGGCAGGCCGGCGATCTGGCGGCCGGCGGGATGATCCAGGCGACCGGCGTGCTCGCCGAGCTGCGCGCGCGTCTGCGCTGAAGATCGCCGCGTCGGGGACCGGCGCGGCCGGAGCGGCGGACGCCGAACGCGGAGCGCGGAGCCGGGCTACAAGGGCTAGAGGACGAAGGGGATGATCGAGCGGACGCGGGTCCGGTAGTCGGCGTAGGCGGCGGGAAAGTGCGCGTCCATGATCCGCTCCTCGAGGTGGGCCTTCCACCAGACGGCGGCGCAGACCGTGACGAGGAGGGCGAAGCCGATCGCCCGCCCGTAGTTGGTCGCCGTGCCCAGCGCCATCAGCAGCAGGCCGGTGTAGATCGGATGGCGAACGAACGCGTACGGGCCGGACTGGACCAGCTCGTGATCCTCCTTGAAGGTGACCTCGGCGCTCCAGTTGCGGCCCAGCGCGACTCGCGCCCAGACCGCGAAGGCGGCCCCCGCGGCGACGCTCGCGCCGGCCGCGACCCCGACCGCCGTCGTGTATGTCCAGAGCCTGTCCTGCGCGGAGACGTGGAGCAGGTGGCCGGCGGCGGCGATCACGACGAACACGCCGAGGCCGACGACCCGGTAGGCGAGGAAGCTGCCCCGCTCGACCGTCCGCTTCGCCTTGAAGGCCATGACCACCCAGTAGGCGAGCCACGCGATCCAGCAGCAGGCGATGAAGGACCACGCGATCGTCATCGGTCAGGTAGCACCCTAGACCAGGTCTCGTGCGAGCACCGCGTAACGCGCGATACAGTGGGGCGCATGCGACGCGTCGAGCTGAGGCAACCCGAGGAGCTGCTGACGCAGGCTGCGACGACGGCAGAGGAGGTCGGCAAGTCCGTCGACGTGCTCTACGCGGAGGCGCTCGACCGCTACATCGAGGTCACCAAGCACGCGACGGCGGGCGCGCTGCGCAGCCGGACGCACGTGCGACGCACGCAGGCGTACGTGACGATCGAGATTCCGGAGGAGCTGTTCGAGCGCGCCGAGCAGGCCGCCGAGCGACAGGAGAAGAGGCGGGACGTGATGTATGCCGAGGCCCTGGCGAAGGCGCTGGCCAAGCTCGCGGCGCGCGCGCCCGTCGAGAGCGCCGTGAACCTCGGGCACGACCTGCCGAGCGGGGCGTGCCGCGCGAAGGAGTCGTCCTGAGCGCAGCGCGCGGGTAGTCCTCGCGCCGGGTGGCCTCCAGCGGCGGCCCCGGCGGCGGCCGGGACCCGGCGGGTGTGTCGTCAGCCGGTCCCGCAGAACCACTCGCGGGTGCGGTTGACGGCGACGACGCCGAGCAGGCGTTGGTCGGCGTCGACCACGGGTATCCGTCGTGATTCGGCAGACAGGGCGAGATCTCGTCCGAGCGAGGCGGGGTCGTCGGGTCCGACCGTTGCTCCGGGCCGCGCGAGCGGAAGGATCGGCAGGGTGGGGTCGCCGTCCGCCGGCAGATCGGCTGGCGTGAGCCCGCCGACGTAGCGTTCGCCGTCGACGACGAGCGCCGATCGGCGGCTGGTGCTCGCCGCGAAGTAGGCGCGGGCGTCGGCGACCGTCGCGGTCGCGCTGATCGTGCTGAGCTGGGCGTGGGTGATCGCCGTCACCGTGAGGTCGTCGATCTCGTCGATCTGAACGTTGGCCATCCACGAAATGATGTCATGCGGCCGGGCGGGCCGCCGACGCTGACGGGCCAGATCAGCCTCGGCGGCCGCCGGTCTCGGGTCGCCCGGCTCGAGCTAGGCGACCAGCGCGCCTGCTGCCGGCCGATCCTCGCGGCCGGGCCCGCTCTGACGCCAGGTGGCCAGGAGGTCCGCGTCAGCGGACCGGACGATCGCCGCCCGGAGTCCCGACTCGAGGCTCTCGCGAGCCTCGACGACCAGCGGTGCCTGCGACCGCGGCAGGACGCCCCGGCCGATCAGGGCGAGCGCGTCGGCCAGGCGACCGTCGGCCAGCAGCCGCTCGGCGTCGTGGAGATCGCTCGTGACCGGGGTCGCCAGGGCGTACGGCCTCGCCCGGAGCAGACCGCCCAGGTCGCGGCGCAGGCGGCTCAGCTCGGCTCGGAGCGTGACCTGCTTGCCGGTCTCCCCATAGACCTCGATCGTGAGCTCGTCCGACGTCAGTCCGCGGCCGGCGAGCATCAGCACGGCGAGGATCTCCGCGTGCCGGGCCGAGAGGTCGAGCGGGCCGCCGGCCAGGACGATGCGCGGCCGGTCGCCCAGCAGCTCGAGTCGGACGCCGGCCGGCGCCTGCGGTCCGTGGTCGCCGACCCGCCGGCCCCAGACGACGAGTCCGGCAAGCCCGTCGAGGGCCTCGACGTCGGCAACCGTGCCGTCGGCCAGGGTCAGCTCGGCGCCCGCCTCGACCGCCCCGACCCCGGCGCCGGCCCAGCCGTGGGGGACGGCAGCGATCACGTGGCCGGTCGGCCGGACCAGGGCGGTCGGCTGCGTGACGCCGGCGATCCGCTCGAGGTAGGCCTCGCGGAGGACCTCGTCCCGACGGAGCTGGTCGTGGCGGAGGTACGCCTCGGCCATCCCGGCGGCCGCCGTGACGAGCGCGAGCGTGTGCGGGTGGGCGGTCCGCAGGTGGCCTGTCAGGTCGACGACGCCGAGGATCTCGCCGGTCGCCGGATCGTGGATCGGCGCGCCCGAGCACTGCCAGGGGTGGACGATCCGGTTGAAGTGCTCGGCGCTGAAGATCTGGACCGGGTGGTCGACGGCGATCGCCGTTCCCAGGGCGTTGGTCCCCGCCCCGGCCTCGCTCCAGTCGGCGCCGCAGACGAAGTGCATGTCGTGGGTCGCCTCGATCACCCTGTGGTGACCCTCGATCCACATCAGGACGCCCCGGGCGTCGGAGATCACGAGCATGTGCGACGACTCGCTGGTCGCCCCGCTGAGCAGGTCCCGGAGCATCGGCAGCACCGGGTAGAGCGGGTGCTGCGACCACCGCTCCTCGATCTCCCGGTCGTCCATCATGATCCGGGCGAGGTGGCCCGACGGGTTGACACCGGCGTCGGCCGATCGCGCCCACGACCGGGTCACGACCGCACGGACCCGGCCGCCGACGTCCTTGCCCGACTGGAACGCCTCGTACAGGCCGCGGAGCGCGCGCGCCTGCTCCAACCGATCACCGACCGGCCTCACCGCGAGCCACGGGTTCGTCTGCTCGACGCGCATTGGCTTCGTCCTCCGATGCTACCTCGGCTCGCGGGCTGGCCGCGCCGGCTTGCAACGTACTTGCAACATTGCGCCGAGGCAACGTCGGCGCAACCGGTCCGTCCTATGCTCGGGATGTCCGGTCACAGCAAGTGTTTGAAGGAGAGACTTATGGCCATTGCAACCCCCGTTCCGATCGCCGAGGCGACGCGTCGGTTCATCTCCCAGCCCCGCCAGCTCCTGATCGGCGGTGAATGGGTCGACGCCGCCGACGGTGGGACGTTCGAGACGACCGACCCCGGCACCGGCGAGGTTCTGACGACGGTCGCCCACGGCAGGGCCGAGGATGTCGACCGCGCCGTGCGCGCGGCCCGCGCCGCGTTCGAGGGTCCGTGGTCGAAGATGACGCCGTCCGAGCGCGGCCGCGTGATCCACCGCCTGGGCGACCTGATCGCCGAGAACCTCGAGGAGCTGGCCGAGCTCGACTCGCTCGACAACGGCAAGGCCAAGACCGTCGCCGCCGCCGCCGACGTCCCCCTCGCCGCCGACCTCTTCTGGTACATGTCCGGCTGGGCGACCAAGCTCCGTGGGTCGACCGTCACACCGTCGCTCCCGTACATGCCGGGCGCCGAATTCCATGCGTACACGGTCAAGGAGCCGATCGGTGTCGTCGCCCAGATCATCCCCTGGAACTTCCCGCTCCTGATGGCGGCGTGGAAGGTCGGCCCGGCTCTCGCGACCGGTTGCACGATCATCCTCAAGCCGGCCGAGCAGACCCCGCTCAGCGCGCTGCGCCTCGGCGAGCTCGCCCTCGAGGCCGGCATTCCGCCGGGCGTGCTCAACGTGATCACCGGCTACGGGGACGCGGGCGCGGCGCTGGCCGAGCACGACGATGTCGACAAGGTCGCCTTCACCGGGAGCACGGAGGTCGGCAAGCTGATCGCCCAGGCGGCCGGACGGACCAATCTGAAGCGCGTGTCGCTCGAGCTCGGCGGCAAGAGCCCGAACATCGTGCTCGACGACGCCGACGTCCAGGCAGCGATCGCCGGCGCGGCGATGGGCATCTTCTTCAACCAGGGAGAGGTCTGCACGGCCGGCAGCCGGCTCTACATCCACAACAACCTCTTCGACGAGGTCGTCGAGGGAGTCAGCCGGGCGGCCGAGGCGATCAAGGTCGGCCACGGGATGAGCCCGGACACCGAGATGGGGCCGCTGGTCAGCTCCGAGCAGTTCGACCGGGTCACCGGCTATCTGAAGATCGGCACCGACCAGGGTGCCCGGGCGACGACCGGCGGACACGCGATCGACGGTCCCGGCTTCTTCGTCCAGCCGACCGTCCTCGTCGACGCGACGTCCGACCACCGGATCATCCAGGAGGAGATCTTCGGCCCGGTCGTTGCGGCGATGCCGTTCGCCGATGTCGACGATCTCGCGGCCCAGGCCAACGACTCGGTCTACGGTCTGGCGGCCGGCGTCTGGACCCGTGACATCTCGAAGGCCCACAAGCTGGCCAAGCGGATCAAGGCCGGGACGATTCACATCAACACCTACCACATCTACGACGCGGCCCTGCCGTTCGGCGGGTACAAGCAGAGTGGCTGGGGCCGGGAGATGGGCGAAGAGGTCCTCAACGCCTACCAGGAGACGAAGTCGGTCGTCGTCGCGCTGTAGGGGGTCCTCCGCCCGTCGCGGGTGAACCGCGGCGGGCAGCGGGGAGCGACGACGTCAGCGGAGGGAGCCCGGGTGCACGACGACCCGGGCTCGCTCTCGTCTACGAGCCCGGCCATCGCCGACGCG
Source organism: Solirubrobacteraceae bacterium (assembly GCA_036268015.1). Taxonomy (GTDB): domain Bacteria; phylum Actinomycetota; class Thermoleophilia; order Solirubrobacterales; family Solirubrobacteraceae; genus Palsa-513. The sequence goes on from DATAUX010000111.1 coordinate 12,793, forward strand.
CTTCGACCACGACGGCGCACGGCGGTGCTCGCGTGGGTCGCGAGTTGGCCGGCGAAGAGTTCGTGGCGATCAACGAGCGTGATGGCCGGGGCCGGACCTGCCGGCCGAGCGGGCGGGATCCCTCGCAACGGGCAGTCCCCGCTCGAGGGCCGAAACCGCGGGGCCGACGTCGGCGCCGGCGCCGACAGATCGCTCAGATCGCGCGGGACCTCGGGCGCTCGCGCGCGATCTGGCCGTCGTAGAGGCGCGTCAGCGCGTCGTGGATCCTGACCTCGTCGAAGTTCCCGCTGCCGCGGCGCATGAGCCGGTTGACCGCCATGTGCGCCAGCGAGCACATCACATCTACGACGGGCCGTTCAAGCGCTTCCTCGTCGCTGAGCCCGCGCAGCCGGGCCATCGGCAGCGCGAGCCTGGCCGAGCGCGCGCGCAGCGCCGCGACGCCGGGCCCGGCGTCCTCGCTCCCGAGCTCGGCGACCTTCTCGGCCAGAGCGGCGCGCTCCGCTCGCTCCGAGGCTCCGAGCATCGACCCCAGCGAGCGTCCGCGCGGCGCCCACTGCCGGCGCAGCGTGTCGCTGCACGACCGGCGCGCTTCGAGCGGCAGCCCGGCGCCCGCGTACAGCGCGGCGACGCTCACGACGGCCAGGTGCCGCCGCTCGACCTCGCCGGTGCGTCGTCCGATGATCTCGATCACGGCGTCGGAGTCCGCCTGCGCGATCTCCTCCATGAGCTCTGTG
>DATAUX010000112.1:0-7381 GCA_036268015.1 Solirubrobacteraceae bacterium
CGACGACCCCGGCATCGACGACCCCGGCATCGACGACTCCGGGGACGAGCGCGGCGGCGACGACTCCGACCGTGACGCCGGCGCCGGCGACTGGGCCGAGCGCCGTGGCGACGTGCCAGGAGGTCGTCACCGCCAAGCCGGGGCTGACGGCCAAGCAGAAGCGGGAGCTCGACGAGCTGTGCGCGCAGGTCCGCGGCGGGACGCAGACGGGGCCGGCGAAGTAGCCGGCGGTCGGCGTCGAGCCGGCCGGGCGGCCGGCTGGGCTTGGCGTCCGGAGCGTCAGCCGGAGGCCGGCGAGGGAAGGAACCGGGGGCGGCGGCGTCCTTGAGGGGGACAGTTCAAAACCGCTCAAAGATCAGGAGACCCGTATGACCCATCGACGTTCGGTTCGGCCCGCCCTCATCGCGGCGACGTGCGCGCTCGGAACCGTCGGGGCCGGCACGCTCGCCCTGACCAGCGTCGCCGACGCGGCGACGACGACGCTGCACCTCACGGCAAACCCCCAGGGGATGCTGATGTTCAACACGAAGAAGCTGACCGCCAAGGCCGGCAAGGTCACGATCGTTCTGGTCAACCCGAAGACGTCGGGCGAGCCTCACGGCGTCTCGATCGAGGGCCACGGCGTCGACAAGGACAGCAAGGTCGTCAAGCCTGGCAAGACGACCAGCGTGACGGCGACCCTGAAGAAGGGCAAGTACGAGTTCTACTGCCCCGTCCCGGGCCACGAGGCCGGCGGTATGAAGGGGACGTTGACCGTCAAGTAGTCAGCTCGCGGCGGGCGGCGGCCAGGGCGGCCGGCGGATCGAGCGTGGGCGTCGCGTGAGTCAGGGCGATCGCGCGATCGGTCAGCTCGACCGCCTCGGCCCCGCCGATCGCGTCGTCCTGGAGGGCCAGGCCGAGGATCACCTGGCGCAGGAGCTCGGGATCCTGCGGGTCCGGCGGGCTGCCGGCGGCGGGCAGGGCGCGGAGCGCGGCGAGCAGGTTCGGCGCCGTGGCCGGATCCTTGCGCTTCATGCGGCGGGCGTGGCGGGCCGGGATCACGGCGACGATCCGGCCGGTTGCCGGGTCGACGAGGCTGAGCTTGCTGCGGAGTCCCTCCCGCTCGAGGGCGACCCGGTAGCCGGACAGGCGGAGGTAGCCGAGCTGGGCGGCGAGCTGGGTGAACGCGGGCAGCTCGGCCTCGTCGTCGAGCCGCTCGTAGTGGAGGCTGATCTGCGTCCCGGGGTCCGGGTTGTCGGGGGTCGGGTCGGCGACGGCGAGCAGGAAGGCGTCCGAGCCGAGTCGTCCGGCGCCGACGCCGGCGATCTCGGCGAGCAGCTGATAGCCGGGGATCACGAGGGCGCCGACGATTCCCGGGGGGAGCGGATGGGCGGCGAGGTGTCCGGGTGGGATCGTCATCAGTTGTCCAGCAGTCCGCCGAGCATCCCACCGAGCCCGCCGGCTCCGAGCATCCCGCCGGCGCCGCCGGTCGCCGTGCCGGACTCGGGCACGGGCGGGTGGTAGTAGGCGCTCTGGAGGCCGACCCGGCCGGGTCCGACGAACCGGTTGAAGACGAGGTTGCCGGCGCCGCCGCCGAGCAGGCCGGTCTTGAAGCCGTAGGCCTGCTGGGTCATCTGGACGGAGTGGTCGCGGTAGACCCAGCCGCCGGGCTCGATGTCGATCGACTCGCCGTCCTCGAGCTGCTTCTCGAAGAGATTTCCGTACCCGTGGACCCAGACGACGCCCTCGTGGTCGCCGGCGAGGAAGTGGTCGACGAAGAAGCCGCCGCCGTTGAGCATGTTCGCGAAGCCCTTGATCCGGGCGTAGTCGTACTGGACGCCGCTGGTCGCCGCGAGGAACTGGTGCTCGCGGACGACGATCCCGGCGCCGGGCGGCAGGTGGAGGGACGCGATGTGGCCGGGCGCGTCACGGCTGAAGGCGATCTCGCCGGCCGACTGGGCTTCGAGCATGAGCAGGGGAAGGCCGCCGAAGACCCGCCGCTTGAGGCCCTTCTTCATCGGGTGGAGGCCGATCTGCATGTCGGGGTACTTCCAGAGCAGGACGTGGTGCTCGAAGTAGACGGGCACCCGGCCGTCGAGGGCCATGTGCAGGACGGGGACGAGCTCACCTTCGAGTCGGTAGCCGAGGCCGGGCGCCTGGCCGTCGGTGATCGAGGTTGGCAGGAGGGTCGGGGCGCTCGGCATGCGGTCTCCAATAGTTGCGAGGTGGCGGCGGAAGCGGCGGCGCCGATCCTGATCGCAGGTAAAAATACTCGTGTGGGATCGTCCGGTCGTGACGTCGCCGAACGAGTCCCCCAGGCTGCCGGCGGCGGCGCTCGTCGGGCGTGATCGGCGGGCCGGGCACCGGCCGGCGATGGCCGCCGTCCGCGGGCATCCCGGGACGCCGGTCGCCCCCGGCTGGACGGTCGGCCGGGGGCCCGACACGAGGGCGGCGGGCCGCGACCACGACGACCGGGCGGCCGGCGACGGCGCCGGTGGACTCGCCCGTGCCGGCGTGCGGGCGGCCGGCGATGCCTACGCTCCTGACGAGTGCTCGCGCGTCAACACCCGGTTGGGCCGTCATGAGCTGTGAAGTCGGCGGTTGGGCCGTCATGAGCTGTGAAGTCGCCGGTCGGGCCGCCATGAGCTGTGAAGTCGCCGGTCGGGGCGTCGGGGCGTGAGCCGCCGGATCGCGGCCGTCGCGGGGGTTCTGGCCGTCGGGATCGGCGGTGGTCGGGCCCTGGCCGACGCGCCGGTCCCGGTGCTCGGATCGACCGGCCCGGCGCCGACGGCGGCGGATCCGGCGGACGCGCCGGCACCGGCGGTCGATCCGTGCGGGGCGGCTGACGGCGGGACGGGCGGCGACGAGAACGTCGACCTGACGGTCGACGGCTACCGGCGGAGCTTCCGGATCTTCGTGCCCGGCCGGCCCGCCGGCGGACGGGCACTGCCGGTCCTGGTCGCCCTCCACGGGTCGAAGGACACCGGCGCGGGGATCGAGCGGTACAGCGGGTTCTCGGCGCTCGCCCGCCGGGACGGGTTCGTCGCCGCGTACCCGAACGCGATCGGCGGGGACTGGGCGATCGGCGATCGAGGCGGCCGGGGCGCGGCCGACGTCGATCTCGTCGGGGCGACGATCGACTACGCGGAGACCCACTACTGCGTCGATCCGGCGCGTGTCTTCGCGGTCGGCGTGTCCAACGGCGGCGGCGAGGCGTCCCGGGTCGCGTGCGGCCTGGCGAGCCGGGTCAGCGGGGTCGCGATCGTCGCCGGCGACTACCGGCGGATGCCGCCGTGCGATCCGGGCCGGCCGGTCTCGATCTTCGACATCCACGCGACGTCCGACCCCGTCGTCCCGTACCTCGGGGCGCCGACGACCCACGACGGGAGCGTGCCCGGGTACCTCGCGATGTGGCGATCGCTCGACGCCTGCCGGGTGCCCGGGACCCACCGTCGGGTCGACGCGAACGCCGTCCGGGCGCGGTGGACGTGCGCCGACGGGACGGCCGTCGGCCAGCTCAAGCTGAGGCGGGGCGGCCACTCGTGGCCGGGCAGCGACCCGCGGGCGTCGACGCTCCCGGCGCCGGGATCGGCCGGCGCCGAGATCTGGGACTTCTTCGAGGGGCTCGCGGCCCGCCCGAGTTGACCCGGCCGCGACCGCCGGCCGGCCTGCCGGCCACCGGGGAGCCGCGCCCCGGCGAGCGCGCTAAACTCCGTATACCTCGCGCCGTGGCGGGGTTTTTCCTTGCCCGGCGCCGGCAGCCCGATCACGAACCCCCTGGAAGGCTTTCATGGCCCGCGGAGACGTGCGCATCGCTGTCACCCTCGCATGCGAGGAGTGCAAGCGGCGCAACTACCAAACAAAGAAGAGCAAGCGCAACAACCCGGATCGCATCACCCTGCGCAAATACTGTCGTTGGTGCCGGCGTCACACCGGTCATCGGGAGACGCGCTAACCAAGGCGTGTTGTGGCCCGTGATCGCAAAAGCAGTCAGCGACGCCGCGGTAACCCGCAGCCGGCTCGTGGGCGCCCGAAGCCCGGGCGTCCGGCCGACGCCGTCCCGCCGGCGGTCCCGGCCGACGACGGCGTGGTCGGCGACGAACCGGTCGGTGACGTCCCCGGCGACGAGTCGGTCGAAGAACTGCTCGGACCCGAGTCGGTCGAGGACGGGCTGGGGGACGAGTCGATGATGATGGCCGCGCTCGAGCCGGCCGACCTCCCGGTCGGGGCGATCCCGATCGACCCGCCGACCCTGCCACCGGTCGAGCTGACCGACGGCGAGGACGCCGGCGAGTACACGACCACGCGGGAGCGGCTGGCGGCCAACCGGCTCGACGAGTCCGACGAGATCCTGCCGGCCGCCCGCCGGGCCGGCCGGCCGCCGGCCAAGGTCGGCGGCAACCGGGTCACGTCGTTCCTGCGGGCCAGCTGGGCCGAGCTCCAGCGGGTCCAGTGGCCGGACCGCAAGCAGGTCGGCCAGGCGACGGCCGTCGTGCTCGGATTCGTCGTCATCGCCGGTGGCTTCCTCGGGCTCGCCGACCTGCTCGGCTCAGACCTCGTCAACGCGATCCTGTGATCGACACCGCCGGTCTGCGCGCCTGCGCCGCGGCGCCGGGAGCCGTCCAACACCAATCCGAACTGGGATCGAAATGTTTCGCTGGTACGTAGTCAACACTTACTCGGGTCACGAGAACAAGGTCAAGCAGAACCTCGAGCACCGCGTCGTCTCGATGAACCAACAGCGGGCGGTCAAGCAGGTCGTCGTCCCGACCGAGTCGGTCTCGGAGATGAAGGACAACCAGAAGATCACCGTCGAGAAGCGGACGATGCCCGGGTACGTCCTCGTCAACATGGAGCTCAACGAGGCGTCGTGGACCCTCGTCAAGGGAACCCCCGGCGTGACGGGCTTCGTCGGCGCGTCCAACGAGCCGGTCCCGCTGACCCAGCTCGAGGTCGACCGGCTGCTCCACAAGGCGATCGCCGTCAGGCTTCCGTCGCGGGCCCAGTTCGCGATCGGCGAGTCGGTCAAGGTCATCTCCGGCCCGCTGTCGGACTTCTCGGGCGAGATCTCCGAGATCAACGACGATGCGGCCAGGCTCAAGGTGCTGGTATCAATCTTCGGGCGTGAGACGCCGGTCGAAGTCGGCTACGACCAGGTCAAGAAGCTCTAGCCCAGGCTCGTCGACGCGCATGTCTTCCAAAGGACGGACCCCCGAGGGTCCGAAGAGGTAACGAATCAATGGCAAAGAAAGTCCTCACCACGATCAAGCTGCAGGCAGTCGGCGGCGCGGCCACCCCGGCCCCGCCGGTCGGACCCGCGCTCGGTCAGCATGGGATCAACATCATGGAGTTCTGCAAGGCCTTCAACGCCCAGACCCAGGCGGACGCCGGCACGGTCATCCCGGTCGTCATCACGGTCTACGCCGACCGGTCGTTCAGCTTCGTCACCAAGACGCCGCCGGCCGCCGTCCTGATCCGCCAGGCGATCGGCATCGACAAGGGCTCGGCCGAGCCGCACCGGCTGAAGGTCGGCAAGATCACGAGCGCACAGATTCGGGAGATTGCCGAGAAGAAGATGGATGACCTCAACGCGAACGACCTCGAAGCGGCGAGCAAGATCGTCGCCGGGACCGCTCGCTCGATGGGTGTGGATGTGATCTGAATGGCAAAGCACGGCAAGACATATCTGGCAGCACGGGCGCAGATCGACCGCGAGCGTGAGTACACGCCGGTCGAGGCGATCACGGCCGTCAAGGAGACCAAACGGGCAAAGTTCGACGAGACGATCGAGGTCCACGTCCGGACGGGCCTGAACGTACGCCACGCGGACGAGCAGCTCCGCGGGACGGTCGCCCTGCCCAACGGGCTCGGCAAGGACGTCAGGATCGCCGTCTTCGCACGCGGCGACCGGGCCAAGGAGGCCGAGGACGCCGGCGCCGACTTCGTCGGAGCCGAGGATCTCGCCAAGCGCGTCGAGGAGGGCGTCACCGACTTCGACGTCGCGATCGCCACGCCCGACATGATGCCCCTCGTCGGCCGCCTCGGCCGGGTCCTCGGACCCCAGGGCAAGATGCCGAACCCGAAGGTCGGGACGGTCACGATGGACGTCCGCAAGGCCGTCATCGAGTCGAAGGCCGGCAAGGTCGAGTACCGGACCGACCGGTCGGCGATCGTCCACATGGTGATCGGCAAGACCAGCTTCGACGACCGGGCGCTGCTCGAGAACTACGCGGCGATCATCGACGAGCTCGTCCGCGCCAAGCCGCCCGTCGCCAAGGGCCGCTACCTGCGCACGATCACCCTGGCCGCGACCCAGGGCCCCGGGGTCAAGATCGACCCGACCCGGACCCGCGACATCCTCGAGGAGGCGCCCACGCCCGCAGCTGTTGCGTGACGCCAGCCCCCAAGGCCACCAGAGACCCCCGGCGTAAACCGAAGTCCGGGACAGGAGCCGTATGAACAGAGAACAGAAAGCCGCGGTGATCGACGAGATCGCCGTCAAGATCCAGGAATCCGGAGCGATCTTCGCGGTCGACTTCCGGGGCATCACGGTCCCCGAGGCGGCCGAGCTCCGCGACAAGCTGCGGGCGGTCGACGCGTCGTTCAAGGTCGTCAAGAACTCGCTGACCGAGCGGGCCGCCGACCAGGTCGGCGCCGACCACCTCAAGCCGCTGCTCGCCGGCCCGACCGCCCTGACCTTCGTCAGCGGGGATGCGGCCACGGCGGCCAAGACGGTCGCCGACTACGCGAAGCTCACCGACAAGCTCGCCTTCAAGGGCGGCGTGATGGACGGGGCGCCGCTCAGTCCAGAAGAGGTCACGTCGATCTCGAAGCTCCCGCCCCGAGACGTGCTCTACGGCCAGCTCGTCGGCCTCGTCGCATCGCCGCTGACCGGCCTCGTGCGGACGCTCAACGCCCTGATCGGCGGACTCGCGATCCAGCTCGGCGGGATCCTCGAGAAGAAGGAGTCCGGCGAGATCCCGGCCGGCCCCCCGTCGGCGGCCCCGGCCGCCGAGTCGGTCGTCGAGGAAGCTCCCCCAGCGGCCGAGTCGGTCGTCGAGGAAGCTCCTCCGGTGGCCGAGTCGGTCGTCGAGGAAGCTCCCCCGACGGACGCCGCGCCCGCCGAGGCCGCTCCGAACGAGCAGCCCCAGCCCGCAGCAGACGCCCCAAGCCCGCCGGACGCCGACGCCACACCCCAGCCTGACGCAACCGTCGCCGAAACTTCCAGCATTGACAAGGAGAACAACTGATGGCAACCAGCACCACTGATTGGATCGAGGAGCTCAAGGGAATTTCCGTGCTCGAGCTGGCCGAGCGCATCAAGGCGCTCGAGGAGGAGTTCGGCGTGTCCGCCGCCGCCCCCGTCGCCGTCGCCGCCGGTGGCGGCGCCCCGGTCGAGGAG
>DATAUX010000113.1:0-7354 GCA_036268015.1 Solirubrobacteraceae bacterium
AGGGCCGGCACGAGGTTGAGCACGAGCACGAAGGCGTTCATCGTCGCGAGGAAGCCGAGCAGGACGAGCGCCGGCGTCTGGTGGACGTTCGTATCGAGGGCTGCGGCGTCGACGAACCGGTCGAGGCCGATCGTTGCCGCCGTGCCGACGCAGATCAGGAGCACGACGAGCGTGACGAGCGGCCCGGCGACCGCGATCTTGAACTCCTCGCCCGGGGTGTTCGTGTCCCGCCGGGTCATCGCGAGCCCGCCGAAGAACCACAGGTCGATCCCGTCGATCTCGATCCCGAGGGCCCGGGCGACGACGGCGTGGCCGAGCTCGTGGAGGATCAGCGAGACGAAGAAGAGCAGGGTGCTCGCGACGGCCACGAGATAGCCCTGCGTGTTCGAGTCGAGGAGCTGGCCGAAGACGCCGGAGAGGACGTAGATGAAGAAGAACAGCACGACGAACCAGCTCGTGCCGACGCCGATGCGGATGCCGAAGATCCGCGCGAGTTGGATCGTCCCGCCGCGGCGCATCCACCTATGGTCGCACTCGCCGCGGCCGCGCGCGTACGTGGGCGGCGGCTCGCGGATACCATCGCTCACCGATACGCGATAGCAAAGGATCTTCAGTGGCTCACGAAGTGACACTCATTCCCGGGGACGGCACCGGTCCGGAGCTGATGGCGGCCACCCAGCGCGTGCTCGAGGCGGCCGGCGTCGAGTTCGCCTGGGACGTCCACCAGGCCGGAATCGACGTCTTCGAGGCGACCGGCAACCCGTTTCCGGACGAGACGCTGGCCTCGCTGCGGCGGACGAAGGTCGGCATCAAGGGCCCGACGACGACGCCGGTCGGATCCGGCTTCCGATCGATCAACGTCCTGCTCCGCAAGGAGCTCGACCTCTACGCGTGCATCCGGCCGTGCAAGGCGTATCCCGGCGTTCGCACCCGCTTCCCGGGGACCGACCTCGTGATCGTTCGGGAGAACACCGAGGACCTCTATGCAGGCATCGAGTTCGAGCAGGGCACGGCCGAGAACGCCGAGCTCCGGGCAGCGCTGGCCAAGCTCGGCTCGACCGTCCGGGCCGACGCCGGGATCTCGATCAAGCCGATCTCGATCTTCGGGTCCGAACGGATCGTCGAAGCCGCGTTCACCTACGCCGAGGAGAACGGTCGGGCGAAGGTGACGGCCGTCCACAAGGCCAACATCATGAAGTTCTCCGACGGCCTCTTCCTCTCCGTCGCCCGCCAGGTCGCCGAGCGCCACCCGGAGATCGAGTTCAACGACCGGATCGTCGACAACGTCTGCAACCAGCTGGTGACCCACCCCGAGGACTACGACGTGCTCGTGCTACCGAACCTCTACGGTGACATCGTCTCCGACCTGTGTGCGGGGATGATCGGTGGATTGGGCATCGCCGGCGGTGGCAACATCGGCACCCATGCCGCCGTCTTCGAGGCCACGCACGGCTCGGCGCCGGGTTTCAAGGGATTGAACCGCGTCAATCCGACCGCGCTGATCCTGTCGGGCGTGTACATGCTCGAGCACCTCGGCGAGGCGGACGCCGCCCGTCGAATCGAGCGCGCCCTGGCTGCCGTGATCGACCGCGGGGAGAAGGTCACCTTCGACCTCAAACCAGAACGTGACGACCCAACCGCAGTCGGGACGATTGAGTTCGCCGACGCGGTGATCGAGGAGATGAACGCATGACGAAGACCCCAGTTCGCGTCGCCGTGACCGGCGCCGCCGGCCAGATCGGCTACGCGATCCTGTTTCGGATCGCGAGCGGAGCGATGCTCGGCTCGGACACGCCGATCGAGCTGCGGCTGCTGGAGATTCCGCAGGCCGTCAAGGCGGCCGAGGGTACCGCGATGGAACTCGACGACTGCGCGTTCCCCCTGCTGGCCGGCGTCGACATCTCAGATGACCCGAACGTGGCCTTCGACGGAGTGAACTACGCCCTGCTCGTCGGCGCCCGGCCGCGCGGCCCGGGAATGGAGCGCAGCGACCTGCTCGAGGCCAACGGCGGGATCTTCAAGCCCCAGGGTCAGGCCCTCAACGCGCACGCTGCGAGCGACGTTCGAATTCTGGTGGTCGGAAATCCGGCGAACACGAACGCCCTGATCACGATGAGCAACGCGCCCGACATCTCGCGCGACCGGTTCACCGCGATGATGCGTCTCGACCACAACCGGGCCAAGGCGCAGCTCGCGGCGAAGGCCGGGGCGAGCGTGGCCGACGTGACGAACATGACGGTCTGGGGAAACCACTCGGCGACCCAGTACCCGGACATCTTCAACGCGAGGATCGCCGGGTCGAGGGCCGCCGACGTCGTCACCGACCGCGACTGGCTCGAAGCGGACTTCCTGCCGACCGTCCAGAAGCGCGGGGCCGCGATCATCGCGGCTCGCGGAGCGTCGAGCGCGGCGTCGGCGGCCAACGCGGCGGTCGATCACGTCCGCGACTGGACGCTTGGGACTCCCGACGGCGACTGGGTCTCGATGGGGATCGCGTCCGACGGCAGTCACTACGACGTGCCCGACGGGATCGTCGCCGGGTTCCCGGTCACATGCGCGAACGGGACCTTCGAGGTCGTCGAAGGGCTTGAGATCAACGAGTTCTCCCGCCAGCGGATCGACCGCAGCGCGGCCGAGCTCGGCGAGGAGCGCGACGCGGTCATCGAGCTCGGGCTGCTCTGATCGTTCGCGCCGGCCCGGCGCGGCTGCCTACCAGGAGGGACGACGGGCCCGGACCGTGTCAGGGTCCGGGCTCCCGCTGACTAGGAGTCCGCGTCGGTGTCGGCGGTGATCGCGTGCCACCCGCGATCGCGCTTGACGACCTTGCCGTCCTCGGCCAGGGTCGGCAGCACCCGGTAGAGGTAGTTCTGTTTGATGCCCATCTCGCTCGCCATCTCCGGGATCGTGATGCCCGGTCGCGTGCCGACGAGCTCGAGCGCCTGGCGTGCCCGGGTGCCGCTCCCGCGCGGGCGTCCACGCCGCTTCGTCGCCGAGGACCGCGCGGTCGATCCGTTCGAGCTGGGACGGCTGCGCGCCACTCGCACCCGATTCGCGGCCGTCGACTTCGGCGTGTTGACCCCATTCACGCCGGCGAGCGCCTGGACGGCGGCTTCGAGCTGCTTGTACTCCTCGACCAACGGCTCGAGCTCGCGCATGCGTTGGCTGATCTCGTTGCGCTTCTCTTCCAAAAAATTACTCACAAAGGACTCCCTTGACCGGAAATGGGGAAGTAACAGTGTATGCACACCCGGAAGACAGGATTCCAGTCCGCGCCGGAGATGAAACCTCACATCCGAGACGGTTGGGTCGCCCGGCGCTCGAGTAGTGCCTTCAGCCGCTTCAGCGAGTTCCTCGCCTCGCGCTCTGGAATCCCGCCGACGAGAGCCCGGCTGGCAACGGCGCCGAGCGGGCCGAACGGTGCCCGGAAGTCGTTTGTGTAGTGGAATCGGGTCCCGCCGTCGTGGGGTGCGAACACGTATTCGGTGTGGGCGTTCGACATCGCCGGGCCGCGACCCTCCCAGACCGCACGCCGGGCGAACTCACATTCGACCAGGACCCACCGAACCTTGAAGTTCGCACCACGCAGATGAATCGTCTGCGCCATGCTGAAGCCCTTGCGGGCCGGGCCGGGCGACGCGTCCGCGACCCGCCGGTGGATCGTCACCCAGTCGCCTAGCCGGTCGGGATCCATGACGACCGCCCAGACCTCCTCGGGCGTGGCGCGGATCAGGGTTGATACCTCGACGGCGCTCATCGCGGCGCCAACGCTAGCGGGCGCGCAGCGGCTCCCGCAGCTCCCAGCGGCGCAGCGCGTGCTCGACGGCCGCGTCGTAGCCGTGGAGACGGACGCCGAGCAGGCCGCGGGCGGCGGCGTCGTCCGCGAGCAGGTCGCCGTCGAGGCTTTCCATCAGCGGCCGCACGAGGGCGAGCTCCTCGCCTGCGATCCGTGCGGCGACGGCGCTCGTCCACGGTGTCAGCGCGAAGCCGATCCGGACGGACGGCCGCCTGACCAGCATCAGCTCGGCGATCCGCTGGATCATCTCGCCGTAGGAGAGCGTGTCGGGTCCGCCGATGTCGAGCGTCCGACCGCCGACATCGGCGACACCGGCGGCGACGAGATACTCGAGCATGTCCCGCTCGTCGAGCGGCTGGGTTCTGTGGTCGCGCCAGCTCGGCAGGGCGATCAGGGGGATCCGCTCGACCAGGTGGACGAGGAAGCGGAACGACCGCGAGCCGCTGCCGATCACGATCGACGCGCGCAGGGTCACCGAGTCGGGAACGGCGTCGAGCAGGACGCGCTCGACACGCTGCCGGCTGCGCAGATGGGCGGACGGACTCGGCCGCGGCGGGACGAGGCCGCCGAGATAGACGATCCGGCGGACGCCGGCCGCGGCGGCAGCCTCCGCGAAGTGCTCGGCCGCCCGGCGGTCGCGGTCGGCGAAGTCGCCGTCGGCTGAGGCTTCCATCGAGTGGATCAGGTAGTAGGCGACCTCGACGCCGTCAAGGGCGCCGGCCAGGCCGAGCCCGCTGAGCGCGTCGGCCTCGTGCATCACCACGCCCGGGCGGCGCCGGTCCGGGTCGCGGGACAGGCCGTGCAGGTCGTGACCCTCACCGGCCAGGCGGTCGGCGAGCCTCCCACCGACGAATCCGCTGATTCCGGTGATCAGGATCCGCATCGTTCCAGACTAGAGTCAAGGCGTGCCCGGTCCGCCAGAGCGCGCCGACCTGACGGTCGTGGGCGGCGGGGTGATCGGTCTCGCCGTCGGTCGCGAGCTCGCCACCCGGCATCCCGGCCTCCGCGTCTGCGTGCTCGAGCGCGAGTCGCGACTCGCGGCACATCAGACCGGGCACAACTCGGGCGTGATCCACGCGGGCGTCTACTACGCCCCGGGCTCGCTGAAGGCCCGGCTCTGCGCGGACGGTGCCGGCGAGCTCTACGCGTTCTGTGCGGCCCACGAGATCCCCCACGAGCGTTGCGGCAAGCTGATCCTCGCAACCGCGCCGGCCGAACTCGGCCGCCTCGACCAGCTCGAGCTCCGAGCCCGGCGCAGCGGTGTCCCGGGCCTGCGCCGTCTGGGTCCCGACGACGTGCGCGAGCTCGAGCCGCACGCGGCGGCGCTCGCCGGGCTCCACTCCCCGAACACCGGCATCGTCGACTTCGCCAGCGTCGCCGAGGCGCTGGCCGACGACCTCCGGCAGGCCGGCGGCCGCGTCGAGACCGGATGCGGCGTCCTCGGCGTGACCAGCCACGGCCGGGGGCTGCGTCTGCGCCACGCCCGCGGCACGCTCGAGACGCGGGCCGCGGTCTTCTGCGCCGGCGCGTGGGCGGATCGGCTCGCCGCGATCAGCGGGGCCGACCCCGACCCGCGGATCGTGCCGTTCCGGGGCGCCTACCTCGCCCTCCGGGCGCCGCGTCGGACGCTCGTCCGGTCGCTGATCTATCCCGTGCCGGATCCCCGGCTTCCGTTCCTCGGCGTCCACCTGACCAGGACGATCGGTGGTGGCGTCCTGATCGGCCCGAGCGCGCTGGTCGTCGGCGCGCGCGACGCCTACGACGTGAGGCGTGTCCGGGCGACCGATCTCGCGGACACCCTGAGCTGGCCTGGTACGTGGCGGATGGTCCGGCGTCACTGGCGGGCCGCGATCGGCGAGCTCGCCCACGCCGCCCTGCCGGTCACGCTCGTGCGGGCGGCCGCCCGCCTGATCCCCGAGCTCGACCCGGCTGACGTCGAGCCGTCCTTCGCAGGCATCCGCGCCCAGGCCGTGGGCCGCGACGGGCGCCTCGTGGACGACTTCGTCTTCTCGAGGACAGACCGGGCGATCCACGTCCGCAACGCGCCATCGCCCGGCGCCAGCGCGGCGCTGGCGATCGCCCGGCACGTCGCGGATCGGGTCGACCGGGAACTCGTCTGAGGCTCGCCGCGGACGTTCGCCGGGCATCGGCGGGCGACCAATCAAATTCCCTGGGAGTTTGCGGAAAGCGCCCTGGTGCAACGGCTCCCCGATTGCTTTGATGGCCGCGGTCGACGGACATGGAGAGAAGGCAGGATGTCAAGAGGACGTACGAGCAAACCGACGTGCGACGAGTGCTATTTCCGCTGCAACCAGCTATGTGCGCTGGTTGACGAGGGGCCGTGCCCGACGTTTCGCCCGAACCATCCCGACGGTCTGCGCCCGCCCCAACAGCTGCGCTTCGTCTTCCGGGCCGAGCGTCGGACCCGGGCGGCGTGGGCCTTCCCGACAGCGCAGGAGCAGGCCGCGATCCACGCCCGCGTGTAGGTCTCCTGCCGGGGCCGCCGCCGGCTCCTGCCAGGGGACCGCCGCCGGCTCCCGCCAGGGACCGCCACCGGCCGGCGGCCGGCGGACATCTCGCGACGGAGGTCCGCCATCCGTCCAGAGTTGGCGTCGTTTCCTTCGGTCGCCCGGGCCGGTCGGTCGAGACGGGCAACGTGGCCAACGCGGCCGATGGACGGCGATCCCGGGCCGCCAGACCCGTTCTGGCGCCGGATCCGCACTTCCCTGAAAGACAGTTATCGGCCGCTCTTGGCATTAGATTGAATTTTCGCGCGAACACATCGAATATCCGTTGAGGTTGCTCTCGGGGGTCTGCATCGGGCCTCGGTGGAGGTCGATTCGCCAGCATGGGGATCGACCAGAACACCAGTCTCAAGCGCCCGGCCCGGCGGCTCGCCGGGACGCTGGCGATCAGCCTCGCGGCCGGCGCCTGCGCGATCGGCGTCGGCCCGGCGGCGACCGCCAGGGTCGCCCCGGCGGTCGAGGGGGTCGCCTTCTCGGTATCGGGCCCGGCGGGCCCGGTCCACGCCTTCCACGCGAACGACGACGGCTTCACGGTCAACGACACGACCGGTGACGCGATTGCCGACGACGCCCAGTTCGCGGTCGGCAGCCTCGCCCTGTCCGACGCCGAGACGATCGCGATCCACTACTGGGGGGTGCTTCCCTGCCAGGGCAACGTCGCCGTCTCGTGGCAGTCGCTCGACCCGTCGATCAACGGCGTCGCAAGCTGGTGGAACCCGGTCGCCGCGTACGGCAACGCCGGCGCGAACAGCGAGTGCAGCATCTCCCTGAACACGGCGCAGGACTACTCGTGGCCGATGCTCTGCACGGTGGTCACCCACGAGATCGGACACCTCACGGGGCATGACCACGTCACCGACCAGAGCAACGTGATGTACCCGGTCTACGTCGGCCCGATCTCCGAGTGCCTCGCCGCCCCGATCGGCGTGCCGGGTCCGCCGGCGACCGTCGCATCGAAGGCGTCGACCCGACGGGTCAGCGCGACGGCCGCGAGCCACAAGACGAAGGCCGCCAAGAAGAAGGTCACCAAGAAGCA
>DATAUX010000114.1:0-15945 GCA_036268015.1 Solirubrobacteraceae bacterium
CGCCAGCGACTACTTCGACCACGTCGCCCCCGGCGGCGCCGACGTCCTCGGCCGGGTCGTGGCGGCCGGCTTCGCGATCGCCCACAACGTGCTCGACCTCGGCGAGAACCTCGCCGCCGCCGCCGGCTCGCTGGCGACGCCGGCCGCGACCGTCGCCGACTGGATGAGCTCGCCGCCGCACCGGGCGAACATCCTCGACCCGACCTACCGGCAGACCGGGATCGGCGTAACGCCGGCCGTCCCCGCGATGCTCGGGATCGGCCAGGCCGGCGCGACATACACGCAGACCTTCGGGACGGCCGCCTGACCAGTCCGGCGGCGCCGCGGCTGGCCCCGGCGGCGCCGCGGCCGGCCCGGCCGCTACCGTGCGGGGCAACCGATGGACGCCGAGCCCGAAACGAACCCGCCGGCGCCGGCCGGCCCGGTCGACGACCCGCCGCCCTTCTCGCTCGCCCTGACCCAGGACCAGAAGGACATCCGCGACTGGGTCCACGGCTTCGCCGCCGGCGTCGTCAGGCCGGCCGCCGGCGACTGGGACGAGCGGGAGGAGACACCCTGGCCGATCATCGCCGAGGCCGCCAAGATCGGCCTGTACGGCTTCGAGTCGATCGCCCAGTTCTTCGCCGACCCGACCGGCCTCACCCTCCCGATCGTCAACGAGGAGCTGTTCTGGGGGGATGCCGGGATCGGGATGGCGATCATGGGCACGACGCTTGCCGTCGCCGCGATCTTCGGCAGCGGGACGCCCGACCAGTTCGTCGAGTGGATGCCCCAGTGCTTCGGCACGCCGGCAGACCCCAAGGTCGCGGCCTTCTGCGTCTCCGAGCCCGACGCCGGCTCGGACGTCTCGTCGCTGCGCACCCACGCCCGCCACGACCAGGCGACCGGCGACTGGGTGATCAACGGCCAGAAGGCCTGGGCGACGAACGGCGGGATCGCCAACGTCCACGTCGTCGTCGCCTCCGTCGACCGGGCGCTCGGCGCCCGCGGCCAGGCGTCGTTCGTGATCGGGCCCGACACCAAGGGCCTCCAGATGGGGACGAAGGTCCGCAAGCACGGTCTCCGGGCGTCGCACACCGCCGACGTCTTCTTCGACGACTGCCGCGTACCCTCGACCAGCCTGCTCGGCGGCAAGGACCGCCTCGACGCCCGCCTGGCCCGCGCCCGCGAGGGCCAGAAGTCCCACGGCCAGGGCGCGATGGCGACGTTCGAGGTCTCCCGCCCGACGGTCGGCGCGATGGCCGTTGGGATCGCCCGCGCCGCCTACGAGTTCGCGCTCGACTACGCCAAGAACCGCCAGCAGTTCGGTCGGGCGATCATCGAGAACCAGTCGATCGCGTTCACGCTCGCCGACATGCGGATGGAGATCGACGCCGCCCGCCTGCTCGTCTGGCGAGCCTCCTGGATGGGGCGCAACCAGCTTCCGTTCGCCGCGGCCGAAGGCTCGATGAGCAAACTGAAGGCCGGCGAGGTCGCCGTCTGGGCGACCGAGCGGGCAATCCAGATCCTCGGCGGGAACGGCTACACCCGGGACTACCCGGTCGAGCGCTGGCACCGGGACGCCAAGATCTACACGATCTTCGAAGGCACCAGCGAGATCCAGCGGCTGGTGATCGCCCGCGCGATCTCCGGCGTCCACATCCGATGACCCGACCCGTCCGGTCCACCGTCGGATGAGCGGGCTGATCGCCCGGCTGGGCGCCGCCCGACGACCCGGCAGTCCGCGCTCGCCGCGACAGACCGAGGCCTGGCTGCGCTCGCGGCCGTGGGTCGGCGCGGCGATCCCCCAGGACGTCGTCGACGTACCGACGATGCTCGGAGAACCCGAGCGCGCCCTGCTCTACGTGCTCGCCCGCGACCACGTCCGCGGCGACGGCGCGATCATCGACGCCGGCTGCTTCCTCGGCGGCTCGACGATCGCCCTCGCGTCCGGGCTCGCCGAGAACCCCCGCGGGTCTGGATCCACGCCGATCCAGACCTACGACCTGTTCACGCTCGAGCAGACCTACATCGACTCCTACCCCGGACTCGTCGGCGACATCCCCGTCGGTGAGTCGATGCGCCCGCGCTTCGAGGAGCTACTCGGTCCGCTGCTCGAATACGTCGCGGTCAACGAGGGGGACATCTGCCAGCGAAGGTGGACCGGCGAACCAATAGAGCTTCTGTTCGTCGACATCTGCAAGTCCTGGGCGATCAACGACCACGTCACCCGCGAGTTCTTTCCAGCCCTGATTCCCGGACACAGCGTTCTGATTCAGCAGGATCTCGTCCACGAATGGCTCCCTTATCTCCACATCACGATGGGGCTCTTCGCCGATTCATTCGAGCTGATCGACTCAGTCCCTTTCTGCTCGGCTGTCTATCTGAACACCCGGACGGTGTCGATCACCCGGATTCCCAACAGCCTCCGCGACGAGCTCACACCCGAGCGCAAGCTCGAGCTCTTCGACCTGGCGGTCGCCCCGTTCACCGGTGAGGATCGCGGCGTGATCGAGTGCTCCCGGGCCGTCCTGCTCTCCGACCTCGGCCGTCACGCCGACGCCGTCGCCCACCTCAATGCCGTCGTCTCCCGCCATCCCGACTTCGACCGCGTCCAGCACATCGGCCGCGACGTCGGCGGCTGGCTCCAAACCCAAACCTGACCGAGACGCGAGGCTGCCTTTACTGTTAAGGTAAAGGCATCCCCAGGATCTCGACGAAACACCAGGTCACCCTGCCGGTGGCCGCGTTGGCGGAGGCGGGCCTACGCTCCGGCGACCGCGTGGTCATAGAACCCGTCGGGGACGGTGAGCTGCGAATTCGCCGGGCGGCGGTGACCTTCGAGAGCGCGTTCGGCGCGCTGACCGGCGTCTACCCCGAGGGATACCTCGAACTGCTGGATGCCGAGGACCGCGAGCGTTGATCGCCGTCCTCGACGCGGACCTCCTGATCGGCGCGCTCGACGCCACGGACGCTCACCACCCTCGCGCAGTCCGACACTTCGAGACCTGGCAGGCGGACGGTACCCAGCGCCTGGTGAGCCTGATCACGCTCAGCGAAGTGCTCGTGGCGCCGGCCGCGAACGGCGCTCGGCTGAGTGCGGCTCGGGAAGCGATCGCCGCCCTCGGGATCAGGATCCACACGCCAAACGAATCGATCGCAGTCGACGCCGCCCGCTTGCGCGGTAGCCATCCGATCAGCCTGCCCGACGCGTACGCGGTCGCCACCACGCGTCAGGTCGGCGGGCAGCTCTTCTCGTTCGACCGCAAGATCATCCGCGCCGCGACTCATGCCGGGGTTCTCGTCGGCAGTGGCTGAGCCGGCTCAGCCTCACTAACCCAGCAGGGCTTCGACCTGCGCGTAGTCCTCGAGTGGGACGGTCCGCAGCACGGCCGTCGCGTCGGCCAGCGCGACCATCTCGATGCGGGTGCCGCGGAGCGCCGCCATCGTCCCGAAGTTCCCCTCGTGGACCGCGTCGATCGCCGCCAGGCCCAGCCGCGTCGCCAGGACCCGGTCGTAGGCCGTCGGCGTCCCGCCCCGCTGGACGTGGCCGAGCACGGTCGTCCGCGTCTCGTGTCCTGTGCGCTTCGACAACTCGCCCTCCAGCCACTGGCCGATCCCGCCGAGCCGTGCATGGCCGAACTCGTCCAGGGCATCTCCCTGCTCGGGCATCCCACCGACCGGGAGTGCTCCCTCAGCAGCAACGACAATCGAGAAGTAGCTGCCGCGATCATGCCGCCGCTTGATCGACGCGACGACGTCCTCGATCTCGAACTCCTTCTCCGGGATCAGGATCACGTCGGCCCCGCCGGCGATCCCCGAGTGCAGGGCGATCCATCCGGCGTGCCGGCCCATCACCTCGACGACCATGTCCCGGTGGTGGCTCTCCGCGGTCGAGTGCAGCCGGTCGATCGCGTCGGTCGCGATCTGCAGCGCCGTGTCGAAGCCGAACGTCGAGTCCGTCGCACCAAGGTCGTTGTCGATCGTCTTCGGCAACCCGATCACGTTGACCCCGTGCTCGGTGTACAGGCGCGACGCCACGCCCAGCGTGTCCTCGCCCCCGATCGCGATCAGCGCGTCGAGCTTGCCAAGGTTCTCGAGCACCTTCTGGACGCTCTCGTCCCCCCGCTTGAACGGGTTCGTCCGGCTCGAGCAGAGGATCGTCCCGCCCCGCGGCAGGATCCCCTTGATCGTGTCGAGTGTCAGCGGGTCGCTGAGACCCTCGAGCGGGCCCCGCCAGCCGTCCCGGAATCCGACGAACGTGTCGTCGTACCGATTGACGCCCTTCCGCACGGCTCCCCGGATCGCCGCGTTGAGGCCTGGACAGTCGCCGCCACCAGTGAGAATGCCAATGTTCATGGCCGGAAAGATATCCAGAACCGGCCGGCCGCTGCCACGAACCGGCGGTTCTCCGCGTCTCGTCCTGATCGCCTGCGTGCTCGGCTCGGCCGTCGTCTTCGTCGACAGCACCGTCGTCAACATCGCCCTCCCCGCGCTCCGCTCCGGCCTCCGTGCCAGCCTCTCAGACCAGCAGTGGGTGATCGACGCCTACCTGCTGAGCCTCGGCTCGCTCGTCCTGCTCGGCGGCTCGCTCGGCGACCTGCTCGGCCGCCGGCGGGTCTTCGCGACCGGCGTCGCCGGCTTCGGGCTCGCGTCGCTCGGCTGCGCGATCGCCCCGTCGATCGCCGTCCTGATCGGCGTCCGCGCCGTCCAGGGCGTCTTCGGCGCCCTGCTCGTCCCCAGCTCGCTCGCGATCATCACCGAGACCTTCCCGGCCGGGCCCGCCCGGGGTGCGGCGATCGGCACCTGGACCGCCGCGACCTCCGCCGCGATCGCCTTCGGCCCGCCGCTCGGCGGCGTCCTGATCGACGCCCTCTCCTGGCGCGCCGTCTTCGCGATCAACGTCCCCCTCGTCCTCGCGACCCTCGTCCTGATCCGCCGGGCCGTCCCCTCGTTCCCCGGCCAGCCGGCCTCGCTCGATCTGCTCGGAGCCGGCCTCTGCGCCGCCGGCCTCGCCGGCCCCGTGCTCGGCCTGATCGACCAGCCGACCCGCGGCTGGGCCGATCCGCTCGTCTTCGGTCCGTTGACCGCCGGCGCCGTCCTGCTCGGTGCGTTCGTCGTCCACGAGCGCCGCGAGACCCAGCCGATGCTTCCGCTCTCGCTGTTCGCCGCCCGCGACTTCACGATCGCCAACCTCGCGACCGTCGCGATCTACGCCGGCCTCGGCGCTCTGACCTTCCTCGTCGCGATCTACGTCCAGCAGGTCGCCGGCTACTCGGCCGCGAAGGCCGGCCTCACGCTGATGCCGGTCACGGTGATGTTGGTTGCCCTTTCCCGGCGGTTCGGGGCGCTTGCGGCGCGTGTCGGTCCCCGCCCGCTGATGGGGTTCGGCCCGCTCGTCGCCGCGGCCGGCGCGGCCCTCTTCACCCGTCTCGGCCAGCACGTCGACTACGTCGGCGAGCTGCTCCCGGCCGCCGCCGTCTTCGGGCCCGGCATGTCGATGACCGTCTCACCGCTCACGGCGACCGTGCTCGCCGCGGTCGATCCCGCCCACGCCGGCGTCGCCTCGGGCGTCAACAACGCGCTCGCCCGGATCGCCAGCCTCGTCGCGATCGCCCTCGTCGGCGTGGTCGTCTCGCTCCGCTTCGACGATGCTCTCGACAAGCAGGTCGATGCCGGCCGGGTCGGCGTCGTCGCACACACCCAGATCGCCCGACTCGAAGCCCGCCCGCTGACCCGCGCGTCGAGGAGCTCACGCCGGCTTGAACGAGCCGCCGCCAACGCCACGGTCAGCTCGTTTCGCTACGGGATCGGCGCGGCCGCCATCTCTCTCGCACTGGGTGGCCTGATCGCGTTCGCCGGGTTCTCGCGGAGGCCCGTGCCCGGCGATCACGGCGGCCCCGGCTATCCCAGCAGCGCGGAGACCTCGACAGCCGGCGCGTCGTCGACCAACGCAGACACCGTCTCTCCGTCAGCGTAGGTCACGACCTCGTCGTAGGCCCCAGCCACCGGGCGGCGGTACACGTCGACCTGCCGAGCGGCGAGGTCGACGATCCAGTACTCGGGCACGTCGGCAGCCGCATAGTCACGAGCCTTCTCCCGGTCGCGGTCCTGCGAGGTCTGCGCCACCTCGATGACGAGCAGCGCGCTCGTCGGCTGTCGCGATCTCGGCAGCGGCTGGACGACGATCAGATCTGGAAGCAGATATCCGCCTTCGATCAGCAGCACGCTCTGGATACGCACCCGCCACGCGGGGTCGTGAACGCCGGCGAAACGGCGCGTGAGCCACTCCACCGCACCATCGTGTTCGGCCCCGATCGGAACCATGTCAAGCAGCACCCCCTGGACAAGCTCGATCCGATCGCCTTCGTCGAGCACGCCGGACGCGACCATCTTGTAGACATCCTCGACCGACAGCCGGTGCACCGGGGCTGGCCGCTGTGCCGGAGAGGTACCCGGGCTCATCTCGCAATCGTAGCGCCGGCCGGAGCGCCGCTGCCTGCTATTCGGCGATCGCCCGACGCGTGAGTGTCGCCCGGCGGACGCGGGCCGGCACCGATCCCGCCGAGACCCAAGCGTGGACGTAGCCGACCCAGGTCAGCGTCGCCAGGGCGACGTGAACCCAGACGATCTCCGACGGCAGGGCCAGCTCGTACTGGGTGATTCCGATCACGCCCTGGGCGAGTAGCAGCAGGCAGATCAGGCGGAGCGTCCGTTCGAGGTCGGCGGTGCCCCGTCGCCGGGCCGCCCACCACGTGGCCAGGCTCGCGAGGCCCATCACGGTCACGAGGTATCCGTGCAGATGAATCAGGCGGCGTACGGTGTCCCCGCCCCAGAAGTCCAGGCGCTGGACGAGCTGGCCGGTTCCCGACGCGCCGGCGTGCGGGCCGGCCGCGGTCGACGCGCTGCCCAGCAGGATCACGGCAACCGCGATCACCGTGATCAGCCGCACGGCGATCACCGTCGGCCGATCGGCCCCCGGAGCGCCGATCTCGTCCGCCTCGAGGCGCGAGCGCCACCACAGCTCGAAGGCCGCGACGAGGATCAGCATCGACAGCCAGTAGTGCGACATCACCCAGCCCGGCGAGAGCTTGTGGAGGACCGACTCGCCGCCGACCACGGCCTGGCCGATCACGCCGATCGGCAGGAGAATCGACAGCAGCTGGAGGTCCCGGCGCCGCTCGATCGGCCGCCGCAGGAAGGCACCGACGACGGCGGCGAGG
The DNA here is from genome assembly GCA_036268015.1 of Solirubrobacteraceae bacterium. Lineage (GTDB taxonomy): Bacteria > Actinomycetota > Thermoleophilia > Solirubrobacterales > Solirubrobacteraceae > Palsa-513. The sequence goes on from DATAUX010000114.1 coordinate 7,203, forward strand.
GCGGCAGCCGAGACGAAGAAGATCAGCACGCGGTTGCTGAACTCGATCAGCGCGTAGCTGTTCAACTGCGGGTGCAGCGACGTCCGCGTGCACCGCGGCCACGACGGGCAACCCAGGCCCGACCCGGTCAGACGGACGGCCGCGCCGGTCAGGACGACGAGGACGAGCGAGACGAGCGCCGTCAGGGCGATCTTCTCGTATGTCTCGGCGCTGATGGGCCAGCGCTCCCGGGCACGATCCAGCACGCCCCAAGGATGCCGCAAACGCCGCCGTCCTGCACCCGCTCTGACCGCCCGGGCGCCGAAACTCGGCCGGTTTCCGGGCTTCGGAGCCCCCGCGTGTCCGTCGAACCCGTTAGGTTTGAACCGAACATCTGAACTTTCGAGAGGAGCGTCATGACGAAGAACGAGCTCGCAGGCAAGGTCGCTGAGAGCGCCGGAATCGGCGTCGGCCAAGCCAGAGACGCAGTCGACGCCGCATTTCAGGCGATCGCTGACCAACTGGCCGAAGGCGGCGAGGTCGCGGTCGCAGGATTCGGCAAGTTCAGCGTCAGCCACCGTGCTGCACGGAGCGGTCGCAACCCCGCGAACGGCGAGACGATCCAGATCGCGGCGAGCAACGCCGCCAAGTTCTCCGCAGCCGCCGCGCTGAAGAAGCAGCTCAACTCGTAGGAGTCCGCCGGGGGAGCGGACGGCGTCGCCTGCTCGAAGCCGGTGGCGCCGTCGGTCCGGTCGGTTCAGTTCAGCCGGCGGAAGATCCGGCCGTATTCGATCCCCTCGTACACGTGGGTCGGCAGGACCGGCCAGTGTCGCCGGGCGACGGCGAGCTCCGCCGACGGGAGGATCTGCAGCCACGAAGGATCCTCCCGCAGGGGAGACGCCAGCGTCTTCTCCTTGATCATCGAGTCGTACTGGTCGAGCCCGTGCTCGACCACGTTCGCGTTCAGGACGACCTCCCGGTTGAAGAGCTCGGCGTGGGCCCGGACGCCCGGGATCTTCGACCGCTGGGGCTGCCAGTTGTCGATGCTGACGCCGTTCTGCGACGACACCCAGACCCCGTCCGGCGTGTTGATCGCGAGCGACTGGTTGCCGGCCGTGTGGCCCGGCGTCGAGATCAGCGACACGCCGATCCCGAGCTCCACGTCCCCGTCGATCGCGACGATCGACTCCTCGACGATGTCGTCCATGCCACCGTCGACGTACCACGCCCACTGCATCGGATGCGGCGACTCGAACGTCCCCAGTTCCCGGCGCTGGACGATCAGCTTGGCGTTCGCAAACAGCGCCGGCCGCGGCGTCAGCGCCTCGGCCCACGGCTCGGTCGTCCCGATCAGCCGTCGCGGATCCTGGGCCTGGAGCTGGTCGAAGGCCAGGTAGTCGACGTCGGCGTGGCGCAGGCCGATCCGCGCGAGCGCGTCCTCGAGCGTGCCGTAGGCCTTCGTCAGCACGTGGTGGGCCAGGAACCGGCCGGCCGGAAGTCGTGAGACGCGGTCCTCGAGCTGAGCGTAGAACGGCGCCTCGTTGGACCCCTCCGGAATCGACGGCTCCCAGAGCAGGGTCCGCACGACGCCGGCGAAGTCCTGGTACTGGACGATCAGCATCCGGTTGACCAGCAGGACGTACGGAACCGTCGGGGCCAGGGCCGCCCCGTTGAACGCGTACCGCGTCGGATAGCTGACGGCCGACAGGGCCTGGCTCGCCGCGGCCGTGACCTCGCCCTGGCCGAGGAAGCGTCTCCGGTAGGCGACCGTCGCCGAGCGGATCGCCTCCAACCGGGCGCCCCGCGGCCAGACGTCGGAGACCCCTTCGAACTCGGGGATCCGGCGGCCCCCGATCGTCTCGATCCCGGCCGCCCGGCTAATCAAGCTGCCGCCGGCAAGGCGCCGACTCTGGTCGGAGGCCGTGACGGCGCTCGGGCTCGTGACCCGTCTCTCTACCCCGCATCGCAGGGGCTGAGCTTAGGCCAAAAGACCCCGGCGATCCCGGCGACGCCTAAGCTTCCGACCGTGCGCATCCGACCCACACGACTCGACGGACCCCTGCTGATCGAGCCGGCGGTCCACGGCGACTCCCGAGGCTTCTTCGTCGAGACCTTCAGATCAGGCGATCTCGCCGCGCTCGGCCTCGGCGACGGCGTGACCTTCGTCCAGGACAACCACTCCCGCTCCGCCCGGGGCGTCGTCCGCGGCATGCACTTCGCGCTGACCGGCGGGATCGCCAAGCTCGTCCGATGCGCCCGCGGCACGATCGTCGATGTGATCGTCGACATCCGGCGCGGATCACCCGACTTCGGCAGCTGGGAGGCGTTCACGCTCGACGACTCCACCCACGCCCAACTGCTCGTTCCGGTCGGCTTCGCGCATGGTTTCTGCGTGACCAGCGACGTCGCCGACGTCTGCTACAAGCAGACCGGCTACTACGACCCCGCAACCGACCGCGGCATCGCCTACGACGACCCCGAGATCGGGATCGACTGGCCGATCCCGCCGCCCGACCGGATCGTCTCCCAACGTGACGCCCGCGGGCCCCTGCTGAGCGACGTCGCCGCCGATCTGCAGTTCGAGTACCGGACCTGAGCGGTCGCCGACGACATCCCTCGCGTCGACCGGGCGCAACTCGGCGTCGGGTGACCCGTTGTAGCACCAGAGCCCGCCTCGTCCGACGGCCGGCTCGCCTGCCGGACAACCGATTCGAGGATTCTTCACAGATGCCGGACGGCGACCTGAATCGACCCGCCTGGGAGCGGGTACCGTTTCGCGGTGTGCAAGTGCTCGCCAGCGACATGCCCGGTCGGCCGCCCGAACTCGCACGCCCCGTCCTCCCGGCACGGCCCGCCGCGGTCGCCCGCGACCCTCGCGTCGATCGATCGTGAGAATGATCGATCGCATGAGACGTTCCGGATCGCACGACACGCCCCCGGCGATCCGGGCCGCGGCCCTCGAGCCGGGGATCGCCGCGATGCCGCACGGCCCGTTTGCGAACCTCCGCCGGCGGATCGCCCTGACATACCAGTACCACGGGCCCCGCCAGGTCGCATGGCGGATCCTCACGTTCCCGATTCGCTTCACCCCGCTCCGCCACCGGCTCAGGCTGGGATCGCTGATCGAGACCGAGCAGCGACGGGCGGCCGCCTGGTACCGCGAGCACGGCAGGCCGGTGACCGTCGTGATCCCGACCTACGGGGATCCGTGCCACGTCGCGGACGCCGTCCGCAGCATCCGGCGCACGACATCGGCCGAGCTCGTCAGGATCGTCGTGACCGACGACGCCAGCAGCCGACCGGATGTCGACGCGCTGAAGACGGTCCAGGGCATCGACACGCTGATCCTCGGCGACCGCAACGCCGGCTTTGCCGCCAACGCCAACCGCGGCCTCGAGGCGACCGACCCGGCAGCCGACATCGTCCTGCTCAACGCCGACACGCTCGCCCGCGACGGCTGGCTCGGCTGCCTCCAGTACGCGGCATACGCGGCCGACGACATCGGCATCGTCGGGCCCAAGCTGCTCTACCCGGACGGCCGCATCCAGCACGCCGGCGTGCACCGCAACCTCGGGCTTCCCGTCTGGTTCGACCACCGCTTCCGCTTCAAGCCGGCCGACTACGGGCCGGCGAACATCACCGCGCCCGTGCTCGCCGTGACCGGGGCCTGCATGTACGTCAAGCGCGCCGTGATCGACGCGATCGGCCCGCTCGACGAGCGCTACCCGATGGCCTACGAGGATGTCGACTGGTGCCTGCGCGCCTGGGAGGCCGGATTCCGCGTCCTCTATTTCCCGCCGGCGACGCTCGACCACCTCGAGTCCGTCACGCGCGGTACCGAGGTCGGCGACCGCGAGCTCGCGTCGCAGACCGCGTTCTGGGAGCGCTGGGGGGACTTCTTCGACGGCCGGGGTTCGACAGTCCGCACGCCCGACGGACATCTGCGCGTGATCTACGTCACCGAGGACACCGGAATCGGCGGCGGCCACCGCGACATCTTCGAGCACCTCAACCGCCTCCAGGCCCGCGGCCATGACGTCCAGCTGTTCACGCTCGGCCCGACGCCGGCCTGGTTTCCGCTCCGCGCGCCGGTTCGCAGCTTCGCGGACTACGACGAGCTGACCGCCGCGCTGGCCGAGCAGGACGCGATCAAGGTCGCAACGTGGTGGAACACCGCGTCACCCGTCTGGGCGGCGAGCGTCCTGCGCGGCATTCCAGTGTTCTTCGTCCAGGACATCGAGACGTCCTACTACCCCGACGACGAGTACACCTGCCACGCCGTGCTCGCCGGCTACCGCCAGGAGTTTCGCTACATGACGATCTCCGGCTGGAACGCCGACCGGCTCCGCGAGCTCGGCCTCGAAGCCAAGCTCGTCCCGCCCGGAGTCGACCTCGACAACTTCCGCCCGCTCGGCAACGGCGAGCGCCGCGCCGACATGCTGCTGGCCCTCGGCCGAACCCATCCGCTCAAGAACCTGCCGCTCACGGTCGACGCCTGGAGGGCCGTCTCCGAGCCCCGGCCGGAGCTCTGCCTGTTCGGGATCAGGCCCGAGCTCGGCCCCCAGTACGGGGCGCGCTACGTCGAGCGGCCAAGCGACGAGGAGGTCAACGCCCTCTTCAACCAGGCGACCGTCTTCGTCCAGACGTCGACCCACGAGGGCTTCTGCCTGCCGCCGCTCGAGGCGATGGCGACCGGAGCCGCCGTCGTCTGCACCGACGCCCACGGCAATCGCGACTTCTGCGTCGACGGCGAGAACTGCCTCGTACCGGAGACGACCGTCGCCGGCGTCAGCGCCGCGATCTCCAGGCTGTTCGCCGACCCCGCCCTCCGGGCCCGGCTCGGCGCGGCCGGCCAGCGAACCGCACAGGACTACGCCTGGGACCGGCGGATCGACGAGCTCGAGGGATTCTTCACGGGCGTCGCCCTCGACACCAGAGATGCCGGCATCGGGACGCGTGGCTAGCCGCCGTTCGGCCGCCCCGCGGCCACGCGGAGCGACGGGGGCACAAGACCCGTCCCGGTATCCTCTGCTCGCATGACGGCCGACCCCAAGCGCGCGCCCGCCGTCACCGTCCAGCACGTCTCGAAGTACTTTCGCACCCCGGACGAAGCCGCCCATACGCTCAAGGAGCGAGTTCTCCATCCGCTCAGCCGGCGCGGCCATCGCGACTTCGAGGCGCTTCGCGACGTCAGCTTCGAAGTCGCCCAGGGCGAGTTCTTCGGGATCGTCGGACGGAACGGGAGCGGCAAGAGCACGCTGCTGAAATGCATCGCCGGGATCTACGGCGTGAACGACGGCCGGATGTTCCGCAACGGCCGGATGGCGACGTTCATCGAGCTGGGCGTCGGCTTCAATCCCGACCTCGCGGCCTACGACAACGTCGTCCTCAACGGCATCATGATGGGCCTGACCGCGACCGAGGCCAAGGCCCGCTACCGCCGGGTCATCGAGTTCGCCGAGCTCGAGGACTTCCAGGACCTCAAGCTCAAGAACTACTCATCCGGGATGCACGTCCGTCTGGCGTTCTCGGTCGCGATCCAGGTCGACGCCGACATCCTCCTGATCGACGAGGTGCTCGCCGTCGGCGACGCCGCGTTTCAGCAGAAGTGCTTCGACGTCTTCAACCGCCTGCGCGACGAGGGCAAGACGATTCTCTTCGTGACGCACGACATGAGCTCGGTCAACCGGTTCTGCCACCGGGCGATGCTGCTCCATCACGGCGAGATGCTCGCGATCGGAGACTCGGCCGAGATCGGCGATCGGTACCTCGAGCTGAACTTCGATGCCCAGGCGACGGCCGCCCGCAAGGAGGGGACGCGGGCCGGAGACGGGAAGGCCAGGGTCGTCGAGGCCTGGCTCGAGGACGAGACCGGCGAGCGCCAGACCTACTTCCTCCAGGGGACCCGGACCACCTTCCGCGGTGTCGTCGAGTTCTTCGAGAAGGTCGAGGATCCGTCGCTGACCGTCGCCTTCCAGAACGAGATCGGGATCAACGTGTGCATCGTCACGACGATCATCGACCACGAGCACACCGGCACCTACCATCCCGGCGAGCGCGCCAAGTTCAGCGTCACGTTCGACAACGTCCTCGGACCCGGGCGCTACCAGCCGCTCGCCAACCTCGCCCACCGCGGCGGCGGGCACGACCTGATCGACCGCTGGGAGAAGCAGCTGTCGTTCGTCGTCGGAAGCGCCCGCGCGACCGGCGGGCTCGTCGACGTGGCGTACGAGTGGACGATCGAGCAGAACAGCGACAGCCGTCCAGTCGCCAGCAGCGCCTAGCCAGTGGCCACGACGATCGACTACGGCGAGGCGATCAAGGGTCCGTCCGCGTTCTCCGGCGGTTTCCGTCGCTCCTTCACGCTCGCCGCCGCGATCGCCCGGACCGACTTCAAGCTGCGCTTCTTCGGCTCGGCGCTCGGATATCTGTGGCAGCTGATGCGCCCACTGATGCTCTTCGGCGTCCTCTACCTCGTCTTCACCAAGATCGTCCACGTCAGCGCCGGCAACCACTATCCCGTCGCCCTGCTGCTCGGGATCGTCCTCTTCACCTTCTACGGCGAGGCGACCGGCGGGTCGGTCACCTCGGTCATGGACCGCGAGAACATGGTCCGCAAGATCCACTTCCCCCGCATGGTGATCCCCGTCGCCGTGGTCATGCTGGCCAGCTTCAACCTCGCCCTGAATCTCGTCGTCGTGTTCATCTTCGCGCTCGTCTCCGGCGTCGAACCCAGCCTGAGCTGGCTCGGCCTCCTGCCGCTGCTCCTGATCCTGATCGTCTTCACGTCCGGCATCGCGATGCTGCTCTCCGCGCTCTACATCCGCTACCGCGACGTCCAGCCGATCTGGGAGGTCGTGATGCAGATCACGTTCTACGCGTCGCTCGTCCTGATCCCCTACGAGACGATCCGGACGACCCACCCGCGGGTCGCCAGCGTGCTCGTCTGCAACCCGCTCGCCGCCGTCCTTCAGGAGGCCCGCCACCTGGTCGTCGATCCGGCCTGGGTCAGCACGTCGACGGCGCTCGGCGGCGAGGTCCGGCTGCTCGTCCCGTTCGGCATCACGGTCGCGACGTTCCTGCTCGGGCTGTGGGTCTTCAACCGGGAAGCCCCGCGCATCGCCGAAGAGCTCTGACCCGTGGCCGGGATCGCTCGCCTCCGCCGGCAGGCGAGCTCGATCGCCGCCGCGCTGCGCGAGATCGCCGCGGCCCAGCGCTCGATGCCCGGCCAGATCGACCGGCTGCGCGCCGAGCTCGCCCGGCCCGACGACGCGATCGGATCCCAGCTCGACGGCCCGCGCGCCGCCCGGGCGACGGAGGACGAGCGGTACGCCGGGCTCGAGGGTCGTCTGCGTGCGGTGCAGGCACTGCTCGCGCGGATCTACGAGCGGCAGGCCGACTGGACGACGCAGGTCGAGCAACTGCGCCGGGAACCCGGCTACGACGATGCCTGGGACGGCGAGCCACTCGTCTCGGTCCGGATCGCGACCTACAACCGGGCGTCGCTGCTCGTCGACCGCGCCCTCGCGTCCGTCCGTCGACAGACCTACGCCAACTGGGAGGCGATCGTCGTCGGCGACGCCTGCACCGACGACACCGCCGAGCGCGTCGACGCGCTCGGCGATCGCCGGATCCGCTTCGAGAACCTGCCGGTCCGCGGCCCATACCCCGCGGACGAGACCGCCAACTGGCAGGCGACCGCCGTCGTCCCGATGAACCGCGCCTCGGAGCTCGCCCGCGGCGCGTGGATCGCCCCCCTCGACGACGATGACGAGTGGGACGACGATCACATCGAGGCACTGCTCGCGCATGCCAGGCTGACTCGCGCGGAGGTCGTCCACGGCAGGTGGCGGATGATCGATGCCCAGACCGGACGACGGGTCAACCATCAGTTCGGCGAGAACCACCGGCCATCGGACGGGCGGCTCGCCTGGCAGGCGGCGATCCTCCACGCGAAGCTCACCCGCTTCCCCTACGACGCGAACTGCCATCTGGCCGACGAGGTCAGCGACGTCAATCTGGCCCGACGGCTCTGGGATGCCGGCGTCCGCTTCGCCTACCTCGATCGCCCGGTCGTCACCCACTGGGACGCGCCGCGCACCGCGATCGGCCGCGCCTGGCGCGACGAGGTCATCCGCCAGCACGGCTTCGCCGAGGACCCGCCGACCGGCGACGAGCCGCCCCCGCTCTCGCACAACACCGTGCCATCCGTCGAGCACTTCGCCCACCCCGCGCTCGCCCCCCTCCTGCGCGAGATCTGGCAGCCGGTCGCGAACCTCGACTACGGGTGGACGCCCGCCCATCCCGACCGCAAGTCCTGGGAGGTCGCGATGGCGGTCCGGGCGCTCCGCGACCACGATGTCCTGCGCCCCGATGCCGACGTGCTCGGCGTCGGTGCCGGGATCGAGGCCACCGTGTTCGTGCTGACCAGGCACGTCGGTCGCGTGTTCGCCACCGACCTGTACCTGACGCCCGGCGACTGGGGGCATACGGCGACGACCGGGATGCTGACGGACCCGCAACGGTTCTGGGCCGGCGGCTTCGACCGCCGGCGGCTGGTCGTGCAGCACATGGACGCGCTCGACCTCCAACATCCCGACGGCGCCTTCGACGGCGTCTTCTCATCGTCGAGCATCGAGCACTTCGGCGACCTCGACGACGTGTCGCGGGCGATGGACGAGATCCACCGCGTGCTGCGTCCCGGCGGGGTCGTCTCGCTGTCGACCGAGTTCCGCCTCGACGGACCGCCGCCGGGACTCCCGGG
>DATAUX010000115.1:0-1800 GCA_036268015.1 Solirubrobacteraceae bacterium
AACGCGAACGTCTCGTGCCCGGCCGACCTGGCCAAGCTCGCCCGGATCATCCTCGCCCAGCCGCGGCTGGCCCGGATCGTCGGCAGCGCGAGCGCGGTGATCCCCTTCCCGATCAAGGGCCACAAGCTCTACCTCTACAACAACAATCCCCTCCTGCGGTCCGGCTTCCCCGGGATCACCGGCATGAAGACGGGGGAGACCGACGCCGCCGGACTCTGCCTCGTCGCGACCGCCCGCCGCGGAAGGACGAGGATCGGGTCGGTCCTGCTCCACTCGCCGAACCTCGCCGGCCAGTCGGCCGCCCTCCTCGACGCGGGCTTCGCCGCCGAGCGCGGCTGACCCCGGCGGGTCGCGATACATGCCCAAGCCCCGTGACCCGAACCTCGTCTGGTCCTCCGACGACGGTGACCTCCGGCGGAGCGCCGAACCCCTGGCCCGAAGCCGTCCGGCCGACGGCGGCCGCGTCAAGGTCCGCCGGGAGACCGTCGGCCGGCGCGGCAAGGCCGTGACCACGGTCTCCGGTCTCCCGCTCGACGATGACGGCCTCCGGGCGGTCGCCGGCCGCCTGAAGAAGCGGTGCGGCGTCGGCGGCTCGGCAAAGGACGGTGTGATCGAGCTCCAGGGAGACCACCGGACGGTCGTCGTCGACGAGCTTCGGGTCGCCGGGTACGACGTCGTCCTCGCCGGCGGCTGAGGCGGCGGGCGCCGGCCGACCCGGTACGGCCGAGGCGGGGGTCGCGGCCGACCCGGTATCCTGCCGGCCATGCCCGAGCGCCCGACAATCGAGATCCCGTCCGACACGACGCCGTCCGTCGAGCTCCAGCTCGAGGACATCACCGTCGGTGACGGCGAGGTCGCCCAGAAGGGCCAGACCGTCGAGGTCCACTACGTCGGCGTCTCCTGGGCGAACGGCAAGGAGTTCGACGCGTCGTGGAACCGCGGCGCGACCTTCAAGTTCAAGCTCGGCATGAGCCAGGTCATCGCCGGCTGGGATCAGGGTGTCGCCGGGATGAACGTCGGCGGACGTCGGCGGATCACGATCCCGCCGCATCTCGGCTACGGCAAGCGCGGCGCCGGCGGCGTGATCGGTCCCGACGAGACGCTCGTCTTCGTCGTGGACCTCGTCTCAGTCCAGTAGCCGGCTGCCGGGGTCCGGCTGCCGCGCCGGGCAGGAGGGCGGCCGACGAAGCGGACCCGGACGTGCGGGTCGGCGAGCCTGACCGGCTGCACGGTGTCGGTTGTCTTGGCGTTTCGGTACAGAACACGACAAACTGTCGTGTTTCGTACAAATTCCTCAAAACACACGACAACGCGGGCCGGCCGGTCTCGCCCGGCGCCTCGCCCCGGAACCCGTTCGACGACGGCCGAGCCTACGAGAACGCCGGCGTCCGGCTGGCGTCGTCGGCGGCGACCCGCCCGGCCCGACCCGCCGCAACGGGGACGGCCTCCGAGTCGCGCAGCGCCCGCGCCAGGAGCAGAGCCTCGAGATCGGCGATCGGGATCAGGACGGCGACCGGTTCGCCGTGCTTCGTGACGACCGCCGGGCACCCGCTGTTCGCGACGTCGGCGACGACGGCGCTCACGTTCGCCGCAAGCTCTCGTATTCCAATGCTGGTCATCGGGGTCGCCGCCTCTCGTCGGGTGGGATCACCGGGGTCGGTGAACATCGCTTGCGCCCGCAGATCGACCTCACCGGCCGCGCCGGGATTGCCGCTGTTCCGCGTCCGTTCGGTCCGTGTCGGCCCGACCTGCTCGAGCTCGCGGGCCAGCCGGCCGAGCTCGGCGGTCCGCGGACCCGGC
>DATAUX010000116.1:0-6138 GCA_036268015.1 Solirubrobacteraceae bacterium
ACCGGTCGGCGATCGTCCACATGGTGATCGGCAAGACCAGCTTCGACGACCGGGCGCTGCTCGAGAACTACGCGGCGATCATCGACGAGCTCGTCCGCGCCAAGCCGGCCGTCGCCAAGGGCCGTTACCTGCGCACGATCACCCTGGCCGCGACCCAGGGCCCGGGGGTCAAGATCGACCCGACCCGGACCCGTGACATCCTCGAGGAGGCGCCCACGCCCGCAGCCGCCGCGTGACGCCACCCGTAAAGGCAACCAGAGACCCCCGGCGCAAACCGAAGTCCGGGACAGGAGCCGTATGAACAGAGAACAGAAAGCCGCGGTGATCGACGAGATCGCCGTCAAGATCCAGCAGTCCCAGGCGATCTTCGCGGTCGACTTCCGCGGCATCACCGTCCCCGAGGCGGCCGAGCTCCGCGACAAGCTGCGGGCGGTCGACGCGTCGTTCAAGGTCGTCAAGAACTCCCTGACCCAGCGGGCCGCCGACCAGGTCGGCGCCGAGCACCTCAAGCCGCTCCTCGCCGGCCCGACCGCCCTGACCTTCGTCAACGGGGACGCCGCCACAGCCGCCAAGGCGGTTGCCGACTACGCCCGCATCACCGAGAAGCTCGCCTTCAAGGGCGGCGTCATGGACGGCGCCCCGCTCAGCTCGGACCAGGTCACCTCGATCTCGAAGCTCCCGCCGCGAGACGTCCTCTACGGACAGCTCGTCGGCCTCGTCGCCTCACCGCTCACCGGCCTCGTTCGCACGCTCAACGCCCTCGTCGGCGGCCTCGCGATCCAGCTCGGCGCGATCCTCGAGAAGAAGGAGTCCGGCGAGATCCCTGCCGGCCCATCCCCCGCGAGTCCGACGGCCGAGTCCGTCGTCGACGCTCCCCCGGAGGACGCCCCGCCGGCCGAGACTGCTCCGGATGAACACCCGCAGCCAACCCCAGACGCCACATCCCCGCCCGACGAAGACCCCACACCCCAGCCGGACGCAACCGCAGCCGAAACTTCCAGCATTGACAAGGAGAACAACTGATGGCAACTAGCACCGCTGATTGGATCGAGGAGCTCAAGGGAATTTCCGTGCTCGAGCTGGCCGAGCGCATCAAGGCGCTCGAGGAGGAGTTCGGCGTGTCCGCCGCCGCCCCCGTCGCCGTCGCCGCCGGTGGCGGCGCCCCGGTCGAGGAGGTCGAGGAGCAGACTGCCTTCACCGTGCTCCTGACCGGAGCCGGAGACAAGAAGATTCAGGTCATCAAGGTCGTCCGCGCCGCGACCGGCCTCGGTCTCAAGGAGGCCAAGGCGCTCGTCGACGAGGCCCCCAAGGCCGTCAAGGAGGGCGTCGACAAGGACGAGGCCGAGAAGCTCAAGCAGGAGCTCCTCGAGGCCGGGGCGACCGTCGAGGTCAAGTAGCCCCGCAGCCGGTCGCCCAGCCGCAAGGCAGGGTCACAGCGGCCGTCGCGCCCTTCGGGACGCGGCGGCCGTTTCGCGTTCAGCTCGCCTTGCACCGCGGTGCCCGCAGCGACCCCAGGTCGACCGCGTCCGCCATCGCCTTCCGGCCGGCCGTGTTCGGGTGGATGTGGTCCCCGCTGTCGAACGCCGGGTTCAGACGCGACGGGTCGGTCGGGTCCCGGATCGCCCGGTCGAAGTCGACGTATCCGTCGGCCCCGTTCGGCCCCCGGATGAACCTGTTGACCGCCAGCCGCGTCGCCTCGGCCTCGCTCGTCGCATACCCCGCCGTCCTGATGCCCGCCACCGGCGTCAGCGTCCCCAGCAGGACCTGCATGCCCGCGGCGTGCACACGCGTCACGATCTGCTCGAGCCCGGCGATGATCTGGTCGGCGCTCGCCTTCCCCGCCCCGATGTCGTTGATCCCCTCGAGCACGATCACATCGCTCGCCCCCGCCTCGTCGATGACGTCGGTGTTCAGGCGCGTCAGCGCCGACTGGCCGGCCCCTGACGCCTGCGCGTCCGTCAGGATCTCGTTCCCGCTGATCCCGGCGTCGAGCGTCGTCAGCTCGGTCGCGCCCGGCGCCCCCAGCAGCCGGCGGGCCAGCGCGTCGGGGTAGCGGTCGTCCCGGTCCGGCGGGCCTCCCTCGCCGTCGGTGATCGAGTCCCCGAGCGCCACCACCGCGCCCACCGACCCGAGCGCCTGGACGTCGATTCCATCGAGGTAGTACCGCTCGGTCGTCGGGATGCTGAAAGCTCCGCCCGCATCGTCGTTCGTGTGGTCCCCAGTCTTCGGCGGCGTCGCGTACGACGTCTGCTGCCCGTCGAGGTGCTCGGTCGACGGGCCGGTCGTCTCCGCCGTGTACAGGCTGACATCGAGTTTCTCGAACGACTTGAAGTCCAGGCTGACCGGGTCGCTGACCGCGTCCCCGCCGGCCGGCAGCGTCACGCTGCCCTGGCCGCCGAACGTGATCTCATGATTCGAGCCCGCGACCAGGCTCGCCCCGGTCTGCCCCAGGCCGATCGACGCCCTGCCGATCGTCACCGGCTTCGTGCTGAACCGGTTCGACAGGTGGATCCGCAGCTGATGGCCGCCGAGGTGCGGCGTCAGGACGAGGCGGACGGTCTGGTCGACCAGGCCGCCGTCGAGCGCATCGCTCGGGTCCGCCGCCCACGTCCCGACCCAGTGCTCGGCCGTGCAGCCGGGCACGGTGATCGACTTCTTGTTGAGCTCGCCGATCACGACGGCCACGACGATCAGGAGAACGACGCCCGCGAGGACGCTGAGCACGGCGCGCTTGAGCAGGCGGAGGGGTCTCACTGTCCGAGAACCTATCGCTGCGCTCGGGCCAGGGCCCGAGTCTCGGGGTGGCCCGGCTCGGTGTGAGGATGTGTGTTTTCGGAAATTTGTAGGAACATCGACATTTTGTCGTGTTTCCTACCGTTTCCCGAAGAACAAGGACAGCTCGCCCTCGGCCGACCCTCCCGGCGAGGACGACCTGACCGCGCCGGGCGGGCCTGGCCGGGCCGGGCCGGGCCCGGGGCACGCCGCGCCCCGCGCCGGGGCAGGCCGCGCCGCGCCGGGGCAGGCCGCGCCGCGCCGGGCTACCGGCTGCGCCGCCGCCCGCCGCCGCCGTTCGACGACCCGCCCCGGCTCCCGTAGGACCGGGCCGGGGTCGGCCGGGTCGGTGTGGCCGTGTACCGCAGGCCGGACTCGGCGAACTGCCGGTCGAGGCTGAGGTCGCTCGCGATCTTGCCGATGTCGCGGGCCTGGTCGTCGAGCACGAAGGTCACGGCCGTTCCGCCGCGTCCGGCCCGTGCGGTCCGGCCGGTCCGGTGGACGTAGGCGTCGCGATCCTCGGGGGCGTCGAAGTTGATCACGTGGGTGATGTCGTCGACATCGATTCCGCGGGCGGCGACGTCGGTCGCGACGAGCGTGTCGACGTGTCCGGCCTCGAACCGGGCAAGCGCCTTCTCGCGCTGGGCCTGGGACTTGTCGCCGTGCATCGCGACCGCGGCGACGTCGAGCGTCCCGAGCCGCTTGACCAGGCGGTCGGCGCCGCGCTTGGTGCGGACGAAGACGAGCGCCAGGCCGCGCTCGGCCTCGCCGAGCTGTGCGACCAGCGCGCCGACCTTGGCCTCGTGGGCGACGCGGAGGAAGCGGTGCTCGACGGTCGCGCCCTTGCGCGCCGGCGGGTTGTGCTCGTGGCGGACGGGGTTCGTCGTGAAGGCCGCCGCGACTCGGCCGACCTCGCCCTCGAGCGTGGCCGAGAAGAGCAGCGTCTGACGGGTGCTCTTGGTCTGGGCGACGATCCGCGTGACGTCCGGCTTGAAGCCCATGTCCAGCATCCGGTCGGCCTCGTCGAGGACGAGGATCTTGACCTTGGCCAGGGTGAACGACCGCCGGGCGAGCAGGTCGAGCAGGCGGCCGGGCGTGGCCACGAGGATGTGCGCCCGCTGGGCGAGGCGCTCCTGCTTCTGGATGCCGACACCGCCGTAGACGGCTGCGATCGACAGGGCCCGGGAGTGACATACCTCGCGGGCCTCCTCGACGATCTGGGCGGCCAGCTCGCGGGTCGGCGCGAGGATCAGGGCGCTCGGCCGGGGGTCGGTCGCCTCGAGGCGCTCGGCCATCGGGATCGCGAAGGCCAGCGTCTTGCCGGACCCGGTCGGCGACTTGACGAGCACGTCACGGCCGTCGAGGACGTCCGGGATGACGAGCGACTGAACTGCGAAGGGGGATGCGATGTTGCGCTTGGTCAGCGCGTCGGCAACGGCTTTCGATACGCCGAGGTCGGCGAACGTCTTCTGCGGCATGCTGCTCCATTCCGCGCCCGTTGGCCGGGCGCGTCGGTGTTTCGGGGAGATTCGACTGACCCGAACCACGCGTGAGCGCAACCAGAGACGAGAACCTCAGGGCGACCGGTGCCGCCCGTGGCCCAAGCCTAGCAGCCGTTTCTGGTCGCCGGCTCGTCCGTCCGGCCCCACCGCGAGCCCGTCCGGACGCCATTCGGACGCCGGTCGTCTCACGGGCGCGTGCGTGGTCCTGGTCCGGCCGTCGACCCCGACCGCCGGGCCTGCTCTTCGCCGTTGTCGTCGTCGAAGTCGACGGAGCAGGTCCGGCCCGGGCGTCGGAGACCGACCCTACGACGTCCGCCCGCCGCCCGCCACGCGGACGCCGGCCGTGTCCGGGCGGCTCGTCGGCCGCGCGCCGAGCCCGCCGGCCGGGATCGACTCGGGCGCCGGCGGATCGAGAAATCCCCAAACACCGCGAAGAACCCGGTACAGTCAGCCTTGCCGGCCGATAGTCGTAGCTTCTCCCAACAGGTTGGCGACGCGCCACATACGCGTCGTCGGGGGGCGGGGTCCGTGAGCGTTGGCAGCCCTTGAGGGGGCACAGCTTCGCTGTGCTATCTTCTTGTGTCCGCGCTTTCGCGTGGCTGTCTGCCCGCCTCTACTCCTCAGGAGTCGCAACCTTGGCCGCTGCAATCGTCCCCCGGACGCGCCGGACTTTCGCGCGTCTGAACAAGCCGCTCGACGTCCCCAACCTGATCGACATCCAGCGCCGCTCGTTCGAGTGGCTGACTGATGCGGAGAAGGGTGGTCTCCGCGAGACGATCGACGACATCTCGCCGATCGAGGACTACACCGGCAACCTGGCCGTCCAGTTCGTCGAGTTCGTCTTCGACGAGCCGGTCGCCCCGATCGAGGAGTGCCGCGAGAAGGACCTGACCTTCGCGCGCCCGCTGACCGTGACGGTGGCCTTCGTCAACCGGGAGACCGGCGAGATCCGCGAGCAGTCGGTCTTCGTCGGCGACTTCCCGTGGATGACCGAGCGTGGGACGTTCATCATCAACGGGACCGAGCGGGTCGTCGTGACCCAGCTCGTCCGGTCGCCGGGCGCGTACCTGATGGAACCGAAGGACCGCGAGAAGCAGGTCTTCATCGCGAACCTGATGCCGGCCCGCGGGTCGTGGCTGGAGCTTGAGATCGACAAGAAGGGCAAGGTCTTCGTCCGGATCGACCGCAAGCGCAAGCTGCCGGTCACGGTCCTCCTGCGGGCGATGGGCTACGCCACCGACGAGAAGATCCTCGAGCTGTTCGACGACTCCCACTACATCCGCAACACGATCGAGACGGACACCGAGCAGACGCGTTCTGAGGAGGGCGCGCTGGTCGAGCTGTTCAAGAAGCAGCGTCCGGGCGAGCCGCCGAGCGTCGAGAACGCCCGGGCCCTGCTCAACCAGCTGTTCTTCGATCCGAAGCGCTACGACCTGACCCGGGTCGGCCGGTACAAGCTGAACTCGCGCCTCGGCCTGGACATCGACCTGGACACGCGGACGCTGACCCACGACGACATCATCTCCCTGGTCCGGGAGCTCGTCGCGATGCCGAAGCGGCTGGGCATGCCCGAGCACCCGGAAGTCGAGATCAAGGACTACGCGGCCGAGGCCCAGAGCATGGCCCGGGAGCCGGTCGCCGACCACCTCGACGAGTACGAGCACTTCGGCAACCGGCGTCTGCGGACGGTCGGCGAGCTGATCCAGGAAGCCTTCCGGATCGGCCTCTACCGGATGGAGCGGGTCGTCCGGGAGCGTCTGACGACCGAGGACGCGGACACGATCACGCCGCAGACGATCATCAACATCCGGCCTGTCGTCGCCGCCCTCAAGGAGTTCTTCGGGTCGTCGCAGCTGTCCCAGTT
>DATAUX010000117.1:0-5082 GCA_036268015.1 Solirubrobacteraceae bacterium
CTCCCGGTAACCCCGGGCGCCACACCCCGGCCACCGGGCTCGCCGAGCGCCGGCCGGCCGGCCGACCACGGCCAACCAGCAGCTCAGAAGAGGCGGCGGCGCCCGCGACGGCTGGAGCCGAGCGCGACCGGACCGGCCCGCCGGGCCAGCTCGAAGAGCCGCAACTCGCTGACCAGCGCTCTGAGCTCGGCCTGTTCGGACCGCGACAGGTTCGCGAGGCGTCCCCGCGAACGGGTCACGAGCGTCTGCAGGCGTGCACGGTGTCGACCGGGAATCGACAGCCAGTGATCGCGGACGATCACGGCGAGCTGCCCAATCGTGATCAGCGCGCCAATCGTGCCGACCTTGCTGCGCAGGCTCATCCTCGACCCCCTGGCCCGGCCCCACCCGACGGGCTGGAGATCCCGGTCGGACTGCGATCACACGGCAGGGGCACGGCCGGCAGAATACCCGCGACCGGCCCAGGCCGCGAGACGAGCCGACCAGAAGACGACGGAGCAGGCCGATGACACCGACGCAGGACCCGCAATCCCGGAGACCCGACGGCCTCGCCCACGGGCAGGTCGTGTACATGCAGATCCCGGCGCTCGACCCGATCGAGTCCGCCGAGTTCTATGGACGCGTCCTCGGCTGGACCGTCGACCCGCCCGAGACCGGCTTCGAGGCGCCCGGCCTGATCGGCCAGTGGGTGACCGACCGACCCCCGGCCGCGGACGCCGGTCTGCTCGCGTGGATCCACGTAGACCGGCTCGAGGAGACCCTCGAGCTCGTCAGCGCCGGCCTCGGCGACGTGGTCGAGCCGCCGTCGGCTGACGGCCCGGTCCGCCGGTTGGCGACAATCCGCGATCCCGCGGGGAACCTGGTCGGGCTGGTCGACCACCAAGGCGGTGCAATCGCGGACGGACGGTGAGCGGGGGACCGAGGAATCGAACCTCGAGTGACGGTTTTGGAGACCGCCGTGTTACCGTTACACCAGTCCCCCGGGCGCTTCAAAGATACCCGGCGCGATGCCCGCCGAGCGCTCCGGCCGGCGGCCGGCGCGAGTTCAGCGGGGCTCGAAGAGGACGACCGGGATATGCCGGTCGGTCTTCGCGGCGTAGTCGTCGTACGCCGGCCAGGCCTCGGTCATCAGGCCCCACAGACGGTCGCGGTCGGGACCTTCGACGACCGACATGCGGACGGGAATCTCGTCGGCCTTGACCTGGATCGTCGCGTCCGGCTCGGCCTCGAGGTTCGCGAACCATCCTGGATGCTCGGGCGCCCCGCCCTTCGACGCGATCACGACCCACCGGCGCTCGCCGTCGGTCACGTGGATCAGCGGCGTCGTCCGCGGCTCGCCGGATTTCCGGCCGGTCGTCGTCAGCAGGAGGATCTGCGTCCCCCGCCAGTCGTAGCCATGCTCGCCGCCGCTCGCCCGGTACGCGTCGACATGCGCCTGGCCGAAGAGGTTGTCGTCTTCGTCTGCCATGCCGGGGATCCTAGCGCGGGCGCTCGGGCCCGGCGTCCGATTCCGGCGGCCGACGCCTGCCTGCGTGCCGCTCCGCCTGCTGGGCCCGCCGCTCGGCCTGGTGCTCGGCGTGACGCTCGCGATTCGTCTGCCCGGACGCACGCCCCTGGCCGGCCGCCTGCCGGCGCAGATCGGCCCACGTCGAGCGAGCCTGACGC
This sequence comes from Solirubrobacteraceae bacterium, assembly GCA_036268015.1. GTDB lineage: Bacteria > Actinomycetota > Thermoleophilia > Solirubrobacterales > Solirubrobacteraceae > Palsa-513. The sequence goes on from DATAUX010000117.1 coordinate 1,666, forward strand.
AGGGCGGTGAAGACCTGGCGGCGAACCTCGTCGGCCGCCTTCGCCGCCTCGCGGACCTGCTCCTTCGTGCGAAAGCCCTGGGTCAGCAGGTTCAGCGACCACAGCCCCGTGTCGAGCAGCCGGGCGGCCCGCTCGATATCCGCGAGGGCGACATCGCGTAGGGCCGAACCCCGAACGCCGGCCCGCGCGTGGCGAACGAGCGACGCGTAGGAGACCTCGTGCAGGCCGACGAGCGCCCGGGCGGCGATCATCACCTCGGGATCCTCGGGATCGACCTCCGCCCGGGCGGCGAGCTCCCGGCCGGCGACCTCGATCAGCCGGTGGTACATGTCGACCCACGCGGCACGCAGACTCGGCGTCGTCGCGACCATGTCGGCGAACATCGGCAGAAAGACGGCCGCCTGGTCGGGGATTGCGGCGAACCGGTCGAGGTCCTTCGTCAACGCGCGGAGCATGACCCGCGTCGGCGGCTCGCCCGGCGGGCTGTCGCGGAGCGCCCGGGCCAGACCTTCGACCGTCTCGTCGGCCGAGTCGAAGACGAGCGACTCCTTCGTCGGGAAGTAGTTGTAGACAGTCTTCTCCGACACGCCGACGACCTCGGCGACCTTGGCGACCGTGACGTTCTCGAAGCCGCGGGCCACGAACAGCGTCGTCGCGACGTCGGAGATCCGCTGGCGCGTGATCCGCTTCTTGCGCTCGCGCAGGCCGAGCTCCGAGTGGTCGTCGACCACCTGTTCGTCCTGGGCCCGCCGCATCCGGATGAAGACGTCGGCGACCTCGACGCCCAGCTCGCGGACGAGCACCCGGTACATCCGGCCGCCGGCCCCGAACTCGTCGTCGAGCGCGCCCGGTCCGAACGCCGCGACGACGTCCTGTCCGCCGGGCGGGTCCACCTCGAGTCGGGGGCTGTCGGCCACGACCGAAGACTACCGCGCCAAAGTTCACTTGCAGAAAAAATTCAGAGACTGTATCTTCGTGGCATGGCTAATTCATTCGCACCAACCAGATCCACCTCATCGCCGGCGACCGCCTCCGGTTCAGCCCCGGCGATCGAGGCATACGGCCTGACCAAGCGGTTCGGCGACTTCACGGCGGTCGACGGGCTCGACCTGCGCGTCGAGGCGGGCACCGTCGTCTCCCTGCTCGGGCCGAACGGTGCCGGCAAGACGACGACCGTGCGGATCCTGGCGACGCTCTCGCGTCCGGATTCGGGGACGGCGAGGATCGCCGGGTACGACGTCGTCACCCAGGCCGATCGCGTCCGGCGGCTGATCTCCCTGACCGGGCAGTTCGCCGCGCTCGACAAGAACCTCACCGCTCGGGAGAACCTGATCCTGATGGCCCGGCTCCGCGGACGCAGGCTGCCGGCCGCGAAACGGGTCACCGACGAGCTGATCGAGCGGTTCGCGATCGTCGACGTCCGCGACCGCCTCGTCAAGAACCTCTCGGGCGGAGAGCGCCGCCGGGTCGACCTGGCGGCGAGCCTGCTCGATCGGCCGCAGCTCGTCGTCCTCGACGAGCCGACGACCGGCCTGGACCCGCGCAGCCGGCAGGTCGTCTGGTCGACGATCCGCGAGCTCGTCTCCGACGGGGTCACCGTCCTCCTGACGACCCAGTACCTCGAAGAGGCGGACGCCCTCGCCGACCGGGTCGTCCTGATCGACCGGGGGCGGGAGATCGCCGCCGGCAGCCCGGCCCAGCTGCGGGCCCAGGTCGGCCAGCAGCGGGTCGACATCGTCGCCGCCGACACAGCCAGCTTCGACCGGCTGGCCGCCGTCCTGGCCGAGTCCTTCGAGACGATGCTCCTTCCAGACCAGCGGACGATCTCCGTGCCCGCTCCGAATCAGTCAGCGGACCTCGCCCGGGTGGCAGGCGTGGTCAGCGAGAGCGACCTGCCGGTCGACGAGGTCGCCCTGCGCCGGCCGACGCTCGACGACGCATTCCTCGCGCTGACCGGCCACCCAGTCAGCCATGACACAGACGACCCGGAGCCGGCTCCGGCGGAGGCGATCGCATGAACCCCCAGACAACACAGATCCCCGTCGCCGCCGCCGGCCCGCCAGTCGAGCTCGACGACCGGCCGAGTGCGGCCTGGCGCTACGTACGTGACAGCATACTGCTGACCGGCCGCAGCCTCCGCTCGATACCACGGATTCCCGAACGCCTGCTGGATGTGACGATCCAGCCGATCGTCTTCATCCTCCTCTTCCTCTACGTCTTCGGGTCCGCGATCCACGTACCCGGGATCACCTACAAGGACTACCTGTTCCCCGGGATCATCGGCCAGTCGCTCGCGTTCGGGATCATCGGCGCCGGCGTGGCGACGTCGACCGACATGAGCGAGGGTGTCGTCGACCGGTTCCGGTCGATGCCGATCAGTCGCGTGTCGATCATCACCGCACAGGTGATGGCCCAGTTCTGCGAGGCCCTGCTCGGCATGGTGATCGTCGTCGGCTTCGGCCTGATCCTCGGATGGCACCCTCACCTGACGGCTCCCCACGCGGTCGAGCTGGCAGCACTGATGATCCTCGGCGTGTTCGCGTTCACCTGGGCCGGCGTGCTGTTCGGAATGCTCGTCCGCTCGCCCGACGCGATGCAGGGCGTCGGCTTCATCGTGATCTTCCCGCTCGCCTTCATGGCCGGGACGTTCGTGCCGATCTCCGGAATGGGCGCCGTGCCCCGGGCGATCGCCCACTGGGACCCGATCGCCGCGCTCGTCGCGTCGGTCCGGCAACTCACCGAGGGCGTCGGCTCGAGCGGATCGTGGCAGCTCGACCACCCCGAGCTCGCGATGGCAATATGGTGCCTGTTGATCATCGGGATCTGCGTCCCGCTCGCGCTGCGCCGGTTCAATCACATGCTGACCAACTGAGATGAAAGGCCGTCGTCTCCGGGCGCCCGCACTGGTGGCCGTGATCGCCGTGATCTCGGCCGCCGTCCCATTCGCCGCGGCCGCCGGGTCGTCGGCCGCCCGGATCACGATCGCCCTCCCGGACAGCGGGACCGTCGGGAGAACCGTCGTCCTGCGCGGACGCGTCACCCACCCGCCGAGCGACTCGACGATGGACCTCGAGCGCCGTGGGGCCGGCGGCCGATGGACCGTGCTCGCCGGCGGCGGCATCGTCCACGGTCGCTTCGCGATCCGCTGGAAGCCGCGGACCGCCAGCTTCCTGATGATCCGCGTGGTCCTGGTCAGGCACGCAAGGACGATCGCCGCCACGCAGACCAAGTCGCTCCTGATCGGCGCCGCGCCCGTCTACTGCGCGGCGCCCTCCCCGCCGGGCAACCTCCCCGAGGGCGACGGATACATCGTCGGCGGTGTCTACAACGTCGGCGGTCCCGCCCCGGGGATCACCGTATGCCAGGGACAGGCGAACACGGTCACGGTGACGGGCGTGACCGGCGCGACAGTGGCGA
>DATAUX010000118.1:0-2801 GCA_036268015.1 Solirubrobacteraceae bacterium
CCTCGCGATGTTCGCGCCGAGGTCGATCTTCACGAGCACCCGCTGGGCCCGCAGCTCGTGGAAGAGGTCGTTGAAGGTCGGCAGGGAGACGGCGAACCCGGGCAGGAGGTCCCGGTCCTCGTAGATCCCCCGGACGGTCAGATCGCTCGTCTTTCCGGCGGGTGTCGTCGTCTCGAAGTGGCTGCCGACCTGGAGGTCGGCCCGCTTGGCGAGTGAGTTCTCGACCAGCGCCCCGTTCGGGCCGAGGAAGCCGAGCAGCGAGTCGTCACCGCTGACCCAGTTGAACGTGTAGACGCTGCCGATCGTCTGCGTGTCGATCCCGTTGACGCTCTGCTTCCCGGCGTCCTCGACCTGGGCGTCCGAGCGCTTGAGGACGGACGTGACCTGGACGCCGGGGACGCCGGCGACGGCGTTGGCGACGGCGACCGGGATCGGCGAGTAGCCGTCCTGGTTGGTGACCGCCAGGTCGCCGGCGAAGCTGTGGGCGACGACCTCCTTGATCGCGGTCCGGGTCTCGGCGGCGAAGATCGTGACGAAGACGACGAGGGCCAGGCCGACGGTCAGGGCCGCCGCGGTCGCCGCCGTCCGGCCGGGGTTGCGGGCGGCGTTCTCCCTTGCCAGGCGGCCGGCCAGGGCGGTCGACCGCTCGAACGGCATACCGGCCGCCCGGGCGGCCAGGGGGATCATCTTCGGCGTGAGAATTGCCCCGGCGAGCGTCAGGAGGACGGCGCCGGTCGCCGTCTCGACGACGCCATGGCCGGCGACGAGTCCGTTGACGGTCAGCACGAGTCCGACCAGGCCGAGCACGAGGGCCAGCCAGGGCACCGACGTCGAGAGGGCGGACGGGGCCGGACGGACTCCTTCGCGCAGGGCGGCGATCGGCGGGACCCGGGTCGCCCGGAGGGCGGGCACGAGCGAGGCGAGCACGGTGACGGCGAGCCCGACGCCCATGCTGACGATCACCGTCCGCGTCTCGAGCACCGGGCTGGTGGTCGGCAGCTGGAGGCCGAGCCCGGTCAGCAGGGCGCGGATCGCCGCGGCGCTGGCGAACCCCAGGGCCGTCGCGAGGGCCGACCCGACCAGGCCGATCGCGAGCGCCTCGACGAGGACGGACCCGAGCAGCTGGCGGCGGGTCGCGCCGAGCGTCCGCAGGAGGCCGAGCTCGCTGGTCCGCTGGCTGACCGTGATCGAGAAGGTGTTGAAGATCACGAACGCGCCGACGAAGACGGCGATCAGGCCGAAGGCGAGCAGGGCGTGGGTCAGGAAGGACAGCTGGTCGAAGATCCGGTTGGTGTCCTGGCGGGCCTGGGCGGCCGCCGTCCGGACGACGAGCCGGGGCGAGAGGAGGGGGGCGATCTTGCCGACGAGGGTGTCCGGGCTGACACCCGGCCGGGCGGCGACGTCGACATAGTCGAACTGACCGGACTTGAGGAATAGGTGCTGGGCCGAGGGGAGGGAGAAGGCGAGGAGGATCGTTCCGAGCTGGCCGGCCCCGCCGAACTTCATGAACCCGACGACCCGGAAGATCTCCTTCGGCAGCTCGGTCGCGATCGCGATCCGCTGGCCGAGGCGGAGCTTGAGGGTCTTCGCCGTCGTCTGGTCGATGACGACCTCGTGGGCGGCGATCGGCGGCCGGCCGGCGACGATCTTGAGCGCCTGGAACGGGGGTCCGGCGTAGGAGAAGGCGCGGGTTCCGCCGGCTCCGAGCGAGACGGTCGTCCCGTCGTGGCGGACGATCTCGGCGACGTCGGAGATCTCGCCCTGGGCGCGCTCGACGTCCTTGAGGCGCTGGATCCGGCCGAGCAGGTTGGCGGAGACCTTGGGCGCGGCCGTGCTCGCGGCGGCCGAGTCGGTCGGCGCCCGACCGGAGACGACGGCGTCCGACCCCTGGGCGGCGGTCTCGACAGCCCGGGAGACGGCGCGGTCGATCGTGTCGTTGAGGACGAGCGTCCCGGAGATCATCGTCACGCCGAGGAGGACGGCCGCGGCCGTCAGCGCCGAGCGCAACCGCCGGGCGGCGATCCCCCGGAGCGTGACGCGGATCATCGGCGGCGGAGGGTCTCGAGCTCGGGCGGCGGGTCGGGGGTCTCGAGGTCGGAGACGACTCGGCCGTCGGCCAGCTCGACGACGCGGTCGGCGTGGGCGGCGGCGATCGGGTCGTGGGTGACCATGACGACGGTCTGGCCGTAGTCGACGACGGCTCGCCGGAGCAGGCGGAGGACCTCGTCGCTGGCGACGGAGTCGAGGTTGCCGGTCGGCTCGTCGGCGAAGATCACGCTGGGCCGGGTGACGAGCGCCCGGGCGAGGGCGACCCGCTGCTGCTGGCCGCCGGACAGCTCGGCCGGCCGGTGGGTCCGGCGGTCGGTGATGCCGAACATGGTCAGGAGGGTCGCCGTCCATGTCGGGTCGGGCGCCTGGCCGGCGAGCGTCATCGGGAGGGCGATGTTCTCCTCGGCGTTGAGCGTCGGGAGGAGGTTGAACGACTGGAAGACGAAGCCGACGCGTTCGCGGCGGAGATCGGTCAGCTGGTCGTCGTTGAGCCCGTCGAGGTTGACGCCGCCGAGCTCGATCTGCCCGCCGCTGGGCTGGTCGAGCCCGGCGAGCAGGTGCATCAGGGTGGACTTGCCGGAACCGGACGGGCCGACGATCGCGTTGAAGGTCGCCCGGCCGAAGGACAGCGTCACGCCACGGAGGGCCTCGACGCCGGCGACGCCGGCGCCGAACCGCTTGACCAGCTCGTAGCCGGCGACGGCCGGCGTGTTCGGCGGGCCGTCCCACCGGGGGGCCGGCATCCCGGTCCC
>DATAUX010000119.1:0-24818 GCA_036268015.1 Solirubrobacteraceae bacterium
CCGGTCGGCCGCCGGCCGACCAGCTGGGCGGCCCAGCTCCGCCGCTCGGCGGCCGCCGCTAGGTCGGCGCTGCCGGCGATCTGAGACACGACGAAGCTCAACTCCTGCGCCCGGAAGCCCGGGTCCAGCGCCGACATCACGTCGCCGGCCGCGTTCGCGTCTGCCGGCGCGCTGGCGTCTCCAGCCGCCTTGGCGTCTTCCGGCCCCGCCGCGTCCGCCGCCGGCCCGACGCCGGGGAGCGACAGGGTCATGCCCCGTTCGAGCTCGTCGAGCTTGACGTGCAGTCCGGCCAGCGCTTCCCGCAGCCCGTCGGCGCTCGTGCCCGGCAGGTCCAGCAGATCCGCGCTGTGGTCGAGCACGCCGGCCGCCGCGAGCTTGACCGCGCACGCCGGCCGGCTGACCGGCGCCCCGTGCGGCCGCGGCGCCGCGTGGACGACGATCGCGTCCAGCCACTTCAGCTCGTCGACCAGCCGGACGACCGTCCGCGCCGCCGTGCTCAACCCCGTCGGCCGGTACGGCGTCCCGAAGAACACCGTGTCCAGGTTCTTCACCGCGGCCGCCGCCTGCCCGACGGACGCCTCATGGTCGGCCGCCGACGGCCTCGACTCGCCGCCGAGGACATACGCGACCTCTGAGCGCAGCCGGCCCGCCAGCGCCCGGCACGTCGCGATCGCCGCGGCCCGCAGCGGGTTGCGGGCCGGCGCCGGCCACAGCACGGCGATCGCCACGACCGACGCCGCCGACGCCATGCTCCATCCGGCCAGCCGATCCGGAATCGACGAGACCGGTCCGGGCAGCGAGACCGGCAGGATGAACGACAGCAGCAGGGTCGTCGTCGCCCCGCCGACGACCGAGCTGACGACACCCGCGAAGAGGACGCCGAACCCGACGATCACCATCGCCGCCGCCGCGACCCAGCTCGTCTGTGACGCCAGCGTTCCCAGGCAGACGAAGACCCCGCTGACCACACCCAGCGCAGCCTGCGCCCTGCACCGGTCGCGCATCGGCCCGGAGAAGTCGACCAGCAGGAGCATCGCGAACGACCCGAACGCCGCGAACGACGCGACCGTCGGATCTCCGATCGCCCTCGCGCCGACCGCGAACAGCGCCGGCATCACGATCGCCCCTCGCCCCGCCCGCCGCAGCGCCCCGAACCCCGTATCCCGCGCCCGCAGCCACTCGACGGCCGCGCGGCCGCGACCCCAGTCGGGGAGACGGGCTGCCACCCGCCCTACCCGACCCTGAACTTCGTGACGATCGGCGTCGGGTCGAACAGCATGCCCGCACCCCCGGCCGCCACGCTCAGTCGGTGCTCGCCCGGCTTGAGGTGCGGCAGCCGGTACCGGCCGAGCGGGCAGACCACCCGCAGCTTGTCGATCTCACACAGCCCGAAGCTCGCGAACGGGTCGTCCGCCCTGAAGTCGACCGTCGGCCGTGGGCCCGAGACCGCCGGCGGCGGCGTGCCGAGCACCGTCTGCGGCGCGGCCAGCGCCCGCAGGTACAGGTTCTCCACGCCGTTGGACGGCGACGACACGAGGTTGTCGGCACCCGACTCGAAGACCCCGAACGCGCCGTTGGCCGAGACGACCGGCTGCTGGAGCAGCGAGCTCGAAAGCTCCGGGTCCCGCGTCCGCGAGTCGGCCGTCACGTCGACCGTCGTCGTCTCCGCCGAGCCCAGCTCCCGCACGTACACGTTCGAGCCGGCCGCCGCGTCCGGCGCCAGATCGTCGGCCAGCGAGTCGAAGACGACGAAATGCCCGTCCGGCGAGATCTCCGGCGAGAAGCTGTCGTTGTCACCCGCCGTTCCCGTGCTGCTCACGCTGACCAGCTCCGTCCGCTTCCGCGTCCTGTCGCGCACGTAGACGTTCGTGTGGCCGTTGCGCCCGCCCTTCGTCAGGTTCGTCGCGTCCGAGTCGAACGCCACATACCGGCCGTCCCCGCTGATCGACGAGATCTGCGTGAACGGCGACGACACCGCCGCGTTCTGCCGGGTCCCGCCGCTCGACACGCTGATCACGTTGGTCAGGTTGCTCGCCGTGTCGTGGACGTAGACCTCCTCGGTCGCCGTCTTCTGCCGGCCGACCAGATTCGACGACGTCGACGCGAACGTCACATACCGGCCGTCACCGCTGACCGACGCGTTCGACGACGGCCCGTTCGCCTGGCCGCCATGACTCGCGACGCTGACCCGTCGTGTCACACCCGCGACCAGGTCCCGCTCGAAGACGTCCGGCTTGTCGTTGTCGTCGCCGGCGATCAGATCGTCCGCCGTCGACGTGAACACGACGAACCGCCCGTTCGCCGAGATCTCCGGCTGATACGAGTTCCCGTCCGTCGCCGACCCGCCGACCCCGACGCTGACCAGCGTCGGCGGCCCGCCGCCCGCCGTCTCGAGATAGATGTTCTGGATCCCGTGTGCCACGCCGCCGACGAGGTTCGACGCCGTCGAGACGAACGCCACCGTCCTCCCGTCCCCGCTGATCGACGGCTCGCTCGACGCCCCGTTCGCCGGCCCGCCGGCCGCCGTCGCCGAAACCAGGCGCACCGACTGGGCCGCGTCGTCGTCGACATAGATCTCCTCCGCCGCGCTCCCGCTCGCCCCGGCCGTCCCGGTCAGGTTCGTCGCGCTCGACGCGAACGCCACGAACTCGCCGTCGGCCGAGATGCTCGGGTCGGCGCTCGGCCCGTTCGGGACGACGAACGGCGGCGCCAGCAGCAGCGTCCGCGCGCTCAGCGCGGTCCCCTGCGCGAGTGGCACCCCGGCCGCTCCCAGCCCCCCGAGGCCCAGCCCGCCGAGGCCCGTCACAAGAATCACCCAGTTCCGCCGCAGCCTCGCTCCGCTACGCGGTCCGCCCGCGCCCGCCGACATCGATCAGTCCGCCCCCGCCGCGACGCTCGCCCCGCCGCGGCCGGCCAGTCGATCGCGCAGCCCGAGGACCTTCGCCGACGCCCAGTCCGGGTCGACGAACGCCAGGTACAGGACGAGCATTCCCACGCTGAAGAAGCCGACCCTGATCGCCCAGCCGATCGCCACGTGGAAGACCACGCCGCCGAGCAGGACCCACCGTCGCAGCCGCCGGTTCCAGACGAGGACGCCCAGCCCGAGCTCGGCGGCCAGCGTCCCGAACGTCAGGATGTTGACGATCACCGGCAAATGGCTGAGGAAGGCCGGCACCGGCAGCGCCGCCAGGTCGCTGACCCGCAGGGCGTAGGACACGGCCGTTCCGTCGTTCCACGTCGTCCCCTGCACCTTGTCCCACACGCCGCCGAGGTAGATCACGCTCAGCTGGATCTGGAGCAGCCTGATCGCCCACGGCGCCCGGCTCGGGAACTCCCAGAACCGGTCCGGGTCCCGGCGCCACCGATCCACCGACAAGGCCGCTCCCGCCGGGGCCAGCATCACGTAGAAGGCGATCACCCGCAGCAGGCCGTCACCCGAGTTGAAGACCCACGGGTTGCGTCGCTCGAACGAGATCAGGCCGACGAAGACGACGAACGCCGCCAGTCGCGTCCACCAGCCGACCGCCAGCGCGACCGACCCGACCAGGGTCGCCGCGTACAGGCCGAGCACGACGCCCCCGCCCGGCGCGATCCCGAGCACGCCCCAGACGCCGGACGCCGGCGGCTGGGCCCCGACGATTCCGGCCGAGCTGAAGAAGGCCGACAGATCCGGCGCCAGCGAGATCGTCCACGCGAGCACGACCACGCCGAAGCAGATCCGCAGGACCGCCAGGCTCGATGTCGGCACCGGCCGGAACCAGAAGTCGTTCCACCCGCGCAGGCCCGCCCTCACTGGCCCGGCCCCGTCAGCTTGAGGTTGAAGAACGCCTGCTCCTGCCACGGTCCCCGGATCGGCGTCGTCCCCGGCGCCAGCAGGTTCGCCTCGCGGCGGACCAGCGTCACGTCGAACTCCCGCTTGTCCGGCCGCGCCTCCTCCCGTGCGGCCCACAGGGCCGCCGGCCGCCACAGCGACTGGTTCGCATCCATGATCACGTTCTCCATCCACTTCCGCCACCGGTAGTCCCGGTAGGTTCCGACCACAGGATCGTCGTTCGGGATCGTCCACGTCGCACTCGTCCCGTCGTCGTACCGGACGACCGCCCGCAGCCCGATCGCCTGCCGCCGCGGGTCGGGCGCGAACAGCGCCCAGTCCTGGTCGAGACCCAGCGCGTTGAGGTACGGCTGGCCCGGCTTGAGCACGTCAGACCGCAACGTCGACGCCGGCAGGTTGATCCCGACGATCGCGATCAGCGTGACGATCACGAACCCGCTGATCAGGACCCGTCCGACCCCGCTCGACTCGACCCGCGACTGCACGTCGGTCCACCGCGAGACCTGGGCGGGTTGCCGCACCCCGGGGCTTATAGAACGCCCGGCCGGTGAATGCAAGGCCCCGCCCGCCGGCCGTCGCCGGCCGCCGCGCACGGCGATTCCCCGGCTGGCATAAAAATTCCGGTCCCGCCTGGCTGAAATGGTAGGTTAAGCACGCGGGTGGTTGCGAAGTGGGAGGACTGCCTGCACATAGCGGAGGAATCGAACAGGGAGGGGCATCGGTGCGGCGTCAGATTGGCGGCTCGGCAGTTCTGTTGGCGGTCGCGGGGGTCCTTGTTGCCGCCCCGCCGTCCGGAGCGGCTCTCCTCGGCAGCGGAGGCCTCAACCTCCCCAGCCGCTCGGCCTCGTCCGCCGGCTCAGGGCTCGGCGGTCTCGTCGGCGGCGTCGTCGGATCCGTCAGCAACGTCGTCAACGGCGTCGTCGGCTCCGTCACGTCTGCGCTCCCCGCCGTCACCGGCGACCCGACCGCCGGCTACCAGCCGACGCTCGACGATCCGACCAACCCGCACGCCGAGGGCACCGTCGCAGCGGTCACGCTCGGCGCCGGGATCATCCCCGGCGTCGTCGGCGGGACCAACGGCGGGACGATCGTCGTCGGCCGCGCGCTCGGCGAGTACCAGACGGCGACCAAGCAGTTCCACGGCCACATCACCGTCCTCTCGCTCTTCGGCCAGGAGATCCTCGGCGTCGACACGCTCCCCGGCCAGTCGGTCTCGGGCACGCTCGGCACCCAGCAGAGCACGCTCGACCAGCTCTGCGCCGACTCGCTCAACACGATCTGCCTGAAGATCCTCGCCGAGGACTCGACGACGACGAGCACGAGCTCGACCAACCACTTCGAGGCCGCCGGCCTCGGCGTCGGCCCGCTCGCGACCGTCGACGCCGCCTACTCCGACGGCAACATCACCGTCAACCCGGCAACCGGCTGCGAGACCAGCCACGGCGACTCCCACGTCGGCGACCTCAGCGTCGTCGGGCTCACCGTCCAGGCCGTCGACTCCCAGTCCAACAGCACTTCCTGCAACAACCCGGCCGTCAACCCGACGCCGGTCAGCAGCAGCCAGTCGCAGGTCACCGCGCTCGGCGGCTCGTACCTCGCCGTCCCGATCGTCGCTCCGGCCGGCTGCTCGTCCGGCGGCCCGGCAGCCTTCGGCAACACGACGAGCGGCCTGCCGAACACCGACACCGGCATCCCGCTGCTCCTCCCGGTCGTCTGCAACGCCGACGACAGCGGCGCCGGCGGACAGTCGACGATTCCGTACACCGCCCGGGAGGCGCTGACCGCCTTCGTCCTCTCGCTGACGCCCGGCAGCGGTCTCGCGAAGGTCACCGCCGGCGCGTCCCAGGCCAGCTCGACGGCGCCCGGCACGATCGGGACGACGACCGGGACGACGACGGGTTCGACGACCGGAACGACGGGGACCACCACCGGCACGACGACCGGGACGACGACCGGCACGACCGGGACGACGACCGGGACGACGGGGACGACGACCGGGACGACGGGGACGACGACCGGAACGACGGGGACGACGACCGGGACCACGGGGACGACGACCGGGACGACCACCAGCACTCCGAGCAGCACGACGGGCAATACGACCGGGAACACGACCGGGAACACGACGGGCGGCGAGACGACCGGGAACACGACGGGCAGCACGACGGGAACCGGCAACACGGCGACGGCGGCGACCCCGAAGGCGGCGGCGACGCTCCCGTTCACCGGGTTCAACGTCCTCTGGCTGCTCGTCGGCGGGATGGCGATGCTGATCAGCGGTCTGACGCTCCGGCGGTTCGGGCCTCGCCGCGGACGGTGAAGTGACGCCGGCCGAAGTCAGGCCGGCGCGTAAGCCGGTCGGCAGGCAGCACCGGCGCGCGACGCTGCCGTTCGCGGCCGGCCTGTTCGTGTCGGGGGTCGTGATCGCCGCGATCGTCATCCTGTTGACCGGGAGCAGCCCGTCGAACGCGCCGGTCGCACCACCGCCGGCCAAGCTCCCGGCGCTGGGCCAGCGGTTCACCGACAAGGCGCTCGGCGTGACCGGGTACGTCGCCCGCGACTGGATCGTCGGCGGGGCCCACGGGATCCTGCGGCTGGGCAGCACCGACGGCAAGGCGATCATCGCGGTCGTGGCGCCGGGCGCGGCGTCGACGGCAAAGGACGCGCTGACGACGGCGCTCGGCGTGATCCGCAAGTCCTACAAGCACGTCAGGGTCAAGCAGGCGCCGGGCTCGAGCCTTGGCGGCCTACCGGCCCAGAGCGTGGTCGTCTACGCGAGGACGGCCCACGGCGTCTCCGTCCGGATCCTGCTCGCCAGCGCCCGCGGCCGGCGCTACGCGTACGCGCTGCAGGCGTCGACCGCGAAGAACGCGCCGCTCCGGCTGCTCGAGGAGACGCAGGAGACGATCGCGACGCTCCGCTTCAGCAAGTAGGCAGCGCGTCTAGTTCTTCTTGGCCTTGGCGGACTTCTTTGCCTTGGCCTTGGCCTTGGGCTTCGCCTTCGGCTTGGCAGCCGACCCGGCGGCCGCGATTCGGGCGACCGCTCCCGTGGCCGTCGCGCTTCCGGCCTGACCGAAGCCGACGGCGACGCCCTGGACGCGGGCGGTGCCGGCCTGGCGCAGGAGGCGGAGCGTGGGGGCGGCGACGTGGACGCTGAAGGTCTTCGACTGGCCGGGGTGGAGGACGAAGAGCACGGAGCCGAGCGTCGTCCCCCGGCGCAGGGCGGCGACCTTCGAGCCGGCGGCCGGGAGCGTCGTCAGCCGGACGACGCCCTGGCATGACGCGCCGCCGGTCGGGCAGGTCACGCCGATCGAGATCGTCGTGCCGGCCGAGGACAGCCGCGGGCTGGTCAGGCTGACCTTCGGCGTCGGCAGGATCGAGGCGGCGGTCGTCTTCGTCGGCGTGGGTGTCGGCGTTGCGGCCGGCGCGGGTGTCGCCGGGCTGTCGGGCGTCGTCGGCGGTGGCGTGTCGGCCGGCGGGGGGGCGGGGGCGGGGGCGACGGTCGCCGTGCTCGACGCGGTCGTCTGGCTGCCGCCGGGGTCGGTGATCGTGACGGTCGTCGGGAAGCTGCCGGCCGCAGCGTAGGTGTGTGTCGCGCTGACCTCGTAGCCGCCGGCCGTGTCCGCGGTGATCGACGGGGCCGGCGTCGTCGACCCGTCGCCCCAGTCGACGGTCGCCGCGTAGTGGCTGGCCGGCCGGCCGGCGTCGTCGTCGGTGAAGACGGCCATGTTGGCGGTGAACGCCTGGCCGGCGACGGCGTTGGTCGCGATCCCGGCCGAGTGGAGTGGCCGGTCGGCGACGGTCGTCTGGCCGACGGCGGTGCTCTGGCTGCCGCCGGGGTCGGTGATCGTCACGGTCGTCGTGTAGGTCCCGGCGTCCGCGTACGTGTGGCCGGCGTTCGCGTCGAAGCCGCCGGCCGGGTCGGCGACGACCGACGCCGGCGACGGGCCGGAGCCGTCGCCCCAGTCGACGGTCGCCGTGTAGTGGCTGGCCGGCCGGCCGGGATCGGCGTCGGCGAATCGGGCGAGGGTGGCGGAGAACTGCTGGGCCTCGAGCACGGTCTTGGCGACGGGCGTCGAGCTGAGCGGGGCGTCGGCGACGGACGTCGTCGACGCCGCGGTCGTGTGGCTGCCCTCGGGGTCGGTGATCCTGACCGTCGTCGCGTAGTTGCCGACGTCCGCGTACGTGTGGCTGGCGGCGATGTCGAAGGTGCCGGTCGCGGCGGTCGGGACGACCGTCGCCAGGCTGGTCGATCCGTCGCCCCAGTCGACGGCTGCCGTGTAGTGGCTGGCCGGCCGGCCGGCGAAGCCGTCGGTGAAGGTGGCCAGGGTCGCGGTGAAGGACGCGCCCTCGACGGCGGTGGCCGGGACGGGCTGGGAGTTGAGCGGGGCGGCGGTGACGTTCGCGGTGCCGGTCGCCGAGTCGCTGCCGAGGGGGCCGGCGACGGAGACCGTCATGTGCTGGGCGCCGATCGCCGTGAACCGGTGCTGGGCGATCACGGGATACGTGCATGACAGGCCGTTGAAGGCGGGCGTGCCGATCGTCGCGGCCGTTGTCGTGCCGTCGTCGGTCCAGGCGACGGTCGAGCTGTAGCTGGCGATCGACTGGCAGGCGAGCAGGGCGACGTCCGAGAAGGTGGCGACCTGCCCGGTGAACGGGGCGCCCTCGACCGAGCTGAGGGTGCCGGCGGTGACGGTGACGGCGAAGGCCGACGGGACACCGACCAGGAGCGGGGCGCACACGCACCCGACCAGTCCTCCGAGTACTCGCCGGGCCCGGCGCCGAGGACCACGGCCGCCCGCTACTACGCTCCGTCTCTCCATGACGCCACCAAGCTACCAGCCGGGGCTGCTGAGCGGGGCATTCGTCTGCTTGCAGGTCTGTCGGCCGGGTCCTAGGATGCTGCGGGTGGTGCGGATTCGATCCAGCGGGGAGGCGATTCCGCGTGGAGTCGACCGGCGCGGTCGCGCCTGACCGGGTCGGCCGGCGACGGTCGGGGGCCGCGGCCGGAGGCCGGCGGCGGTCGGGCGGCGGGCGCCTGGTCGGGGTGATCTCGACCCTGCTGGTGCTCGGCGGGCTGGTCCTCGTCTGCGACCTGGCTGCGGTGGTCGTCTGGCAGGAGCCGATCTCCGCACTGTACGCGCGCATCCAGCAGCAGCAGCTGGCCGGCCAGCTCACACGCGAGGAGGCCAGCCGGCCGACGACGACCCAGGCGCAGGCGCTGGCCGGCCTGCACGACAACAGCCAGCGGACGGCCGTGCTCGCCCGCCAGCTCAAGGCGACCGCGGCCCACGGGGCGGCCGTCGGCCGGATCCTGATCCCGTCGCTCGGAGCCAGCTTCGTGCTCGTCGACGGGGCGACGACGAACGCGCTCAAGGAGGGCCCGGGGATCTACTCGCAGACGCCGTTCTCGGGGACGCCGGGCCGGACGACGGCGATCGCCGGTCACCGGACGACGTATCTCGCGCCGTTTCGCCACGTCGACAAGCTGAGGCCGGGCCAGACGATTCACATCCAGATGCCGTACGGGAACTTCACGTACGCCGTCCAGACGACCCGGGTCGTCGCGCCGACCGACCTCGGCGTGATCAAGTCGGTCGGCTACCAGCGGCTCGTGCTCAGCGCGTGCGACCCGCCGTTCAGCGCGAGCAAGCGGATCATCATCTTCGCCCGCCTGATCCGCCATGCCGTCCGCGGGCCCGACTTCCCGGGGGCGGCGGCGTCGGCCACGATCGGCGAGAGCACGCCCGGCGTCGTCGTGCTCGGGTTGATCGCCGCCGGGATCCTGATCGTCCTGCCGCTGGCGCTCTACGTGGTCGCCGGCCGGCTCTGGCGTCGGTTCTCGCGGGGCCGGCGGGGGCCGGGTGGGGATGGACGGCGGGGGGGACGGGCACGGGGGCATGACCGGGGACGGGCGGCGGGTCCGGAGGCCGCCTGAGTGGGCCGGTGGTCGGCGGGTGCGGCCGGAGGGACCTGAGCCGGGCCGGAGGGGGTCGGGCGGGGGGTGGCCGGGTCAGCCGAGGGCGGGCTGGCGCCTGCGAACCGGCAGCTCGCACCAGACGGTGGTCCGGGCGCCTCGCTCGACACCCCAGCGGGCGGCCAGCTGGTCGACCAGGAGCAGGCCGAAGCCTCCGTCGATGCCGGGGTCGGTACGCGGCTCGACGTCGGTCGATCCGGTCCCGTCGTCGGTCACGCTGAGGCGGAGCGTGTCGCCGGCGATCCGGCCGCTGACCCGGATCGATCCGGTCGGGCCGACCCCGGAGTGGAGCAGGGCGTTGGTGACGAGCTCGGACGCCAGCAGGCGGGCGCTGTCGCGGGCGGCGTCCTCCAGGTCGAGCCGCTCGACGGCACGCCGGGCAAGCCCGGGAGCCGCGGCGGTCATCGGTAGATCGAGGGCGAGAACGTCGGCCCACATCAGTTGGTCTCTTCCGTAGCCTGGATCGGGTGGGAGCTACCCGGCCGGCCAGGCGGTCAAACCGGGGCCGGGCCGGCGGGGCCGGGGCCGGCGGGACGGGCGAGGCCGGCGGGGCCGGGACGGGTGGGGCCGGGACGGAGGGAGGGGGGCCGGGAACGGCGGGACGGGCGGGGGCCGCCGGGACGCCCGCCCGGGGCCGCCGGGACGCCCGGGGACGGCGGGACGGAGGGACCGGCGGGATGCCCGGGGCCGGCGGGACGGAGGGACCGGGACGGCGGGGCCGGGGACGGCGGGGCCGGGGACGGCGGACGGGGCCGGGAAGCAACGGTCGTCTTCTTCGGCAATTTGCCCGGCCAGTACTGGACCGTCCAGTACTCGGGCAGTACCGGTCAGTACTGGACCGTCCAGTACTCGGGCAGTACCGGTCAGTACTCGGCCAGTACTGATCGGTTCTCCGCCAGTACTCATCGGTTTTCCGCCAGTACTGGACCGTCCAGTACCCGGCTCGCGCCGACCGAACGCCTCGCCCGGCCGCGGCGCGCGTCCCGCCCGCAGCCCGCCGCGCGCGTCCCGCCCGCAGCCCGCCGCGCGTCCTGCTCGAACGCACCCTGCCCGGGGCGCGCGTCCCGCCGCAGCCCGCCTATCCGAGGCGAGCGGCCAGCCGCTGACTCAGGCGCTGGCCTTCGTCGCCGGCTGGCTGTCGTCGGTCCGGCTGCCCTCGCCACCGAGCGCGACCATCGCACGAGCCGTCGCCAGGTGGTAGAGGATCAGGATCTGGACGAGGGCCAGCGACTCCGACCGGTGCGGCTCGTTGCCGACCTTGAACTCGCCGAGATGGTCGGTCCTGAGGTGGCTGGCGAAGTGCATCCGGTCCCAGATCATCTCCTCGATCAGGCGCGTCCGCTCGCGGTCGAGGCCGCCGGGGATCCGCAGGACGCACTCGTTCTCGCGCTCCTCCATCGAGATCGCGCCGTCGCTGTGCTCGACGAACGCGCCGAGGTCCGGGTGGGGGAGACCGTCACGAAGCGTCAGCTGGCCGTCGAGGTTGTCCTGGTCGCCGGTCTCACCCTCGTGGAACGAGACGACCATGTCGGCGTACCGCTTCTGCGGGCGGATGAACGACGCCGAGTCCTCCTCGCGTCGCTCGAGGTCGGCGAGCACCTCGGCCTCCGTGTACCCGCGGCGGGCCGAGTCGCGCGAGACCTTCCACTTGCGCCGGAGGGATTCCGGCGGGTCGAGGTAGACACGGACGTCGTAGGCCGACCGCAGCTCGGCCGTGTGGTAGCCGAGCAGCCCCTCGATCACCGTGAACCGCTCGGGCATCGTGTACACCGGCGCGCCGAAAGTTCCGTCGCCGTGCTTGTAGACCGGCTTGAGGATCGGATCGCCCTGGCGCAGCAGCCGCAGGTGCTGGGCCATGATGTCGATGTAGTTGCACTCCGGATCGAGCGGCGTGATCCTCCGCTCGGCCCGCTCCTTGCGGTCGTACTTGTGGTAGTCGTCGGTGCAGACGTGGGTCACCGACTCCTCGCCGAGCAGGCTGACGAGCCCCTTGCTGAGTGTGGTCTTACCGGCGGCGGAGTCGCCGACGATGCCGAGGATGATCGGACGGGGCATGGCCGTCTACCGCACTTTCCGATGTGCGTCGCTGGGACGGGAGGATGGGGGAGTCGTGAGGGAACGCATGTGATGTCCAGAGTGCTTGTGCGACGGCCGGCGATTGTACGCTACGGCGAACGGCGATTGTATGCGACGAAAGACGATCACGGTCGTATGACTCTGACGGCCAAGCAGCGACGGGCGAAGGGCCGATCCGCACGCGGACGCGTACCCCGGTCGAGTCACGCCGAATGGCGCCCGCCGCCCGGTCGGCCGGACCCCGTCGGCGTGCTGGAGGACCAGGCCCGGACGCGGGTCGCCGACCTCCTGCCGATCCGCTACGCCCGGATGATCGTCTCGCCGTTCGCCTTCTACCGGGGGGCGGCCGCGATCATGGCCGGTGACCTCGGGCCGACGCCGACCAGCGGATCGATCGTCCAGCTCTGCGGCGACGCCCACATCGCCAACTTCGGGACCTTCGACTCGCCCGAGCGGGACCTCGTCTTCGACGTCAACGACTTCGACGAGACCCTGCCCGGCCCCTGGGAGTGGGACGTCAAGCGACTCGCCGCGAGCGTCTGCGTCGCCGGCCGCGACCGGGGGTTCAAGCCCCGGCAGATCACGGCGGCGGTCACCGGGACCGTCCGGTCATACCGGGAGGCGATCAACTCGTTCGCCGTCGAGGACAACCTCGCCGTCTGGTATTCCCGGGCCGATGTCGCCGGCATCGTCGCCAGCGTCCGTCGCGACGGGATCGACGTCGCCCGCCTCGACCAGCTCGAGCATGGCCTGGACCGGGCCCGCCGGAACACCGGCCCGCACGCCCTGGCCAAGCTGACCGAGACGGTCGACGGGGCCGTCCGGTTCGTCAGCCAGCCGCCGCTTCTCGTGCCGGTCGACGAGCTCCTCTCGCCCGCCGACCGCGACGAGGCCGAGGCGAGCCTGCGCGGGCTGCTCAGCGCGTACGGGGCCAGCCTGACCGACGATCGACGACGTCTGTTCGAGACCTACCGATTCGTCAGCATGGCCCGCAAGGTCGTCGGTGTCGGCAGCGTCGGCATGCGCGCGTGGGTCGTCCTCCTCGTCGGCCGCGACGCCCACGACCCGCTCCTGCTCCAGTGCAAGGAGGCCGTCGCGTCGGTGCTCGAGCCGTACGCCGGCACGTCGGCCTACGCCGACCACGGCCGCCGGGTGGTCGAGGGCCAGCGCCTGATGCAGGCGGCGAGCGACATCTTCCTCGGTTGGGATCCGGCGGCCGGCGGGGCCCCGGCAGACGACCACGACTACTACGTGCGTCAGCTCGCCGACGGCAAGGGCCGCGTCGACGTAAACGTCCTCCTCCCGGCCGGCCTGGCCGCCTACGGTCGCCTGTGCGGGTGGACGCTCGCCCGGGCCCATGCCCGGTCGGGCGATCGGCTGGAGATCGCCGGCTACCTCGGCAAGGCCGAGACCTTCGACCACGCGATCGCCGACTTCGCGTCCCTCTACGCCGACCAGAACGACCGCGACCACCGGGCGCTCGTCGAAGCCGTCCACGTCGGCCGGGTCCCGGCCGCCCCGGCCCCCGCCTGAACCCGCATGCGACTGATCCATCCAGGCGACGTCGTCCTCGTCTCCCGCAACGGCCGTCTCTTCCACGCCAGGGTCCGTGGCCGTGACGCTGCCGGCGGGTACGCGATCGCCCCGATCGAGCGGGGCGTGACCTACCGGCACGCGGCCGCCCGCGAGGTCGTCGACCACTGGGCGCACACGCCCGACGCCGGCTTCGACCGTCCGGCGCCCGGACAGCTCCCGCTGGACGCGGTCCTCGACGAAAAGCTCTAGGTTCTTCCCGGCTTCGCCGTCCGTCGGTGCTTTCGCGTCCTGTGGACCTGGCAGGGTCTTGGTGCGACAATGTGACCGACTGATCCCACAACCGAAAGCGAACGTCAGCGTGCCCCCCTTCCAGACTTCCACCTCTCCCGCCGCGGCCTTCGGCGCCCGCGCCGAGCGCGATTTCCTGCGCCAGGTCTTCGCCTGGATGTTCGCGGCCCTGGCGCTCACCACGGCGATCGCCGTCTGGTTCCACTCGAGCGGGTCGACCCTGAACTTCTTCGCCGATCACCGCGGCCTGTTCATCGCCGCGATCGTCGCCCAACTCGGCCTGGTCGTCGTCCTCTCGGGGGCGATCAACCGTGTCTCGGCCCAGGTCGCCGCCCTCCTCTTCTTCCTCTACGCCGGCCTGACCGGCGTCGTCTTCTCGATCCTGCTCGACGCGTACACGTCGGCCTCGGTCGTCGGCGCCTTCGCCGGCGCGGCCGGCGTATTCGGCGGGATGGCGGTCTACGGGTACGCGACCGACCGCGACCTCAGCGGTCTCCGCGGGATCCTGTTCGGCGCCCTGATCGGGATCGTCGTCGCGTCGATCGTCTTCATGTTCGTCGGCGGCAGCACGTTCAACCTGATCATCGGCTGGGCCGGCGTGATCATCTTCTCCGGCCTCACCGCCTACGACATGCAATCGCTCAAGCGGCTGCGCGCGAGCGGTCAGATCACCGCCGAGAACGACGAGAAGCTGGCGATCTTCGGGGCCCTGCGCCTCTACCTCGACTTCATCAACCTGTTCATCTCCCTCCTGCGGATCTTCGGCAACTCCCGCTAGACCGGCCGACCAGCGTCGATCCCGGATGACCGAACCGATCAAGATCGCCGTAGCCGGCGGCGGCTACGGCGCCAAGGTGGCCCTGCCGGTCTACGCGAAGATGGACGAGTTCGACCCGGTCGCCGTCTGGTCGCGCAGCCCCGACCGGGCCCGCGAGCTGGCCGTCGGCGGACGACTCGAGCTGGGGACGACCGACCTCGACGAGCTGCTCCGCGTTCCCGGCCTCGAGGCCGTCCACGTCGCGACGCCGGTCGCCCTCCACGCCGAGTTCGCGATCGCCGCGGCCGAGCGCGGCCTCCACGTGATGTGCGAGAAGCCGGTCGCGATGAGCCTGGACGAGGGCCGCCGGATCGCCCGGGCGGTCGATGCGGCCGGGGTCGTCGCGACCGTCAACTTCGGCCGGCGCGAGCAGCAGACCCGCCGCCGGCTGCGCGAATGCACGCGGGCCGTGCTCGGCGAGCTGCGGATGGCGTCGATCTCACTCGTCCACACCGACCACGCCGAGGCCGGATCGCGTCCGTTCACCTGGGTCAACGACGCCCGCCTCGGCGGCGGCCGGCTGCAGGGCTACGGCGTCCACGACCTCGACCTCCTGCTCGACCTGTTTCCCGACGTCGAGGCCGTGGCCGCGGCGACCGCGGTCGGCGTCCCCGAGCGCCCGGGCGCAGAGGGCGAGCTCCATAAAGTCACCGCAGATGACGCCTATACGATCCTGCTCCGGTTCACGGGCGGCGGACTCGGCGTCGTCACGCTGACATCGACCGCCCGGCACGCCCGGGGTGACCTGGTCGAGCTCCACGGCGACCGGGGGACGGTCCGGCTCGACGCCGAGCGGCGGCTGTGGTGGGGGGCGGCCGGCGACGAGCTCCAGTGGGAGGGCCCGCTCGAGGCGAACTCGACCGACGCGTTCACGTCGATCGCCCACGGCTTCCACGCGTCGATCCGCGACGGCGCTCCGCCCGACCCGTCGCTCGCCCACGGCCTCCGCGTGCAGGCCGTGCTCGACGCCGTCCACACCGCCGACATCGAGCGCCGCTGGGTCGCACCGGCCGGCGTCTGACGCCGCGGCCTGCGCCCGACCCAACCGCTTTCAGCCGGTGTTGCGCAGGCCGCCGGCGATCCCGTTGATCGCGAGGAAGCTGGTCCGGACGAGGGCCTCGCCACGCTCGCCGGCCCGCGCCCGGCGGAGCAGCTCGATCTGGATGAACGACAGCGGGTCGACATACGGCTTGCGCCGGTCGATCGACCCCTGGAGGAGCGGCGACCGGGCGAGCAGGCGCGGCCCGCCGGTGACGGCCAGCAGCTCCCGATGCGTCAGCTCGAACTCCGCCTCGATCCGCCCCCAGATCCGTTCGCGGGGCTCCTCCTCCTCCCAGAGCAGGGCGTACCGTCGGGCGATCTCGAGGTCCGTCTTCGCGCAGGCCATCTCCGCGTTCGACAGCAGACCCGAGAAGAACGGCCAGTCCCGGTCCATCTCCTGGAGGAGCTCGACCCCAGCGTGCTCGCGGGCGGCCTGGAGGGCAGTCCCGAGCCCGTACCACGCCGGCAGGACGACCCTCGCCTGAGTCCACGCGAAGACCCACGGAATCGCCCGGAAGTCCTCGATCCGGGTCGAACCGGTCCGCGACGCCGGCCGTGACCCGAGCTGCATCCGGGAGATCTCGGCGACCGGCGTGACCGCATGGAAGAACGCGCTGAAGTCCGGATCCCCGTAGACGAGCTCGCGATACGCCTTCGACGACTGCTCGGTCATCAGGACCATCACCTCCGCGAACTGCTTCAGCTTGTCCGCCCCGAGCGGCTGCACCCGGTCGAGCACGCTCGCCAGGACGGCGCTCGCCGTCAGCTCGAGCTCGCGGTACGCGATCTCCGGGACCGAGTACTTGGCTGAGAGGACCTCGCCCTGCTCGGTCACCTTCAGGCGCCCGTGGACCGTGCCCGGCGGCTGGGCGTGGATCGCGACGTTGCTCGGCCCGCCGCCCCGGCCGACGGCGCCGCCCCGGCCGTGGAAGAAGATCCAGCTGACGCCGTGCTCGCTCATCAGCTCGGCCAGGCTGATCTGCGCCTGGTAGATGCCCCAGCCGGACGCCACGTACCCGACGTCCTTGTTCGAGTCGGAGTACCCGAGCATGACCTCCTGCTCGTTGCCGACCGCCCGCAGCGCCGCCCGGTAGACCGGCGTCCCGAGCAGCGTGCGCATCGTCTCGGTCGCGTTGGCCAGCGTCTCGCCCGCCTCGAACAGCGGCACGATGCGGAGCATCGCGTCCTCGCCGCCCGCCCGCGACAGGCGGCTCTCCTTCATCAGGAGGAGGACTTCCAGCAGATCGGACGGGTCGCCCGCACCCGAGATGATGTAGCTCTGGATCGCGCCCGCGTGCAGCCCGTTGAGCACCTCGTGGAGCAGGCGGAACGTCTCGATGACCTCGCGCGTCGTCGCCGAGAACCCGGCGATGTCAGCCGGGATCAGCGGCCGCCGGTCGGCGATCTCGCGTGCCAGGAGGGCCGACCGGGATTCGTCGTCGAGCGATTCGTAGTCGTCCTGGACGCCCAGCGCGCTGAAGATCTCGGCCAGCGCCGACCGGTGGCGGGCCGCGTGCGCCCGGATGTCCAGGCGCGAGAAGTGGAACCCGAAGACCTCGACCTGGCGAATCACGTCGTGCAGATCGGACGCCGCGATGTACCCGCCGCCCCGCTCGTTGAGCGACCGCTCGGCCAGGCGCAGGTCGTCGAGCAGGTCCTTCGGCGATCGGTAGCCGGCCGGATCCCGCTTGCGCGTCGCCCGCAGCCGCTCGGAGATCAGGGCGAATGCCCGCCGGTACGGCTCCTCAGGATGCCGGGCCTCGAGCTGGCGGCTGAGCTTCCCGAACCGCTTGCGCCCGTCTCGCAGGAGTGGACCGAGCAGGTACGCCTCGCCGGCGACCCGGCTCGACACGGAGATCTGTGACGCGAGGCCGGTCAGCCGGTCCTGGAGGAACCGCAGGCAGGCGACCCGCATGATCTCGAGCGCCTCGGCCGTCACCGCAGGCGTGACGTTCGGGTTCCCGTCCCGGTCGCCGCCGATCCACGATCCGAACGTCAGCAGCGGCGGGACGGAGACCGACTTGTCCGGGAACGAATCCGCCACGCCGGCCTCGAGCTCCCGGTAGAACTTCGGCACGACGTTGACCAGCGTCGACGTGAAGTAGACCAGCCCCGTCCGGACCTCGTCGAGCACCGTCGGCGAGACGGCCCGGATCTCGTCCGACGTCCACAGCTCCTGGACGGCGGCCGCCAGCTGGGCCCGGGCCGTTTCGAGATCGCCCGGCAGGGCGTGGCGCTCGTCGAGCCGGCGGAGCACGGCGAAGACCCGCGCCAGCTTCTCGACCGTCGTCCGCCGGCGGGCCTCGGTCGGGTGGGCCGTCATCACGAGGCGAACCTCCGCCCGCGCGAGGTGCTGCTCGAGGTCGGCCGCCCCGGTCCCCCGCATCGCCAGGCGGGCGACGGCCTCCCGCGGCGAACCCCGCCGCGGGGCGGGTGCGTCGCGGACCTCGTGCGCCCGCTGCCGGCGGATCCGCTCGTTGTCCTCGGCCAGGTTGCCCAGCGCGAACCAGCAGGTCAGCGACCGGATCAGGCCCTGGAGCTCCTCGAGCGACATGCCGGCGACGAGGCTGGCCAGCGTGTCCGCGGCCGCCGTGTCCCCGGACCGAGCCTTCAGGGCGAAGTCGACCGCCCCCTGGTGGAGCTCGAGCGCCGACTCGCCCTCCGCTTCGCGGATCACGCCGTCGAGCGCCCATGCCAGCAGCTCCTGATCGTCGGCGAACCCCCGGCTCATCGACATGAGCCGGCTCGCACGGCCGCCTGCGCCGCGGCGACGATCGCGATCGGGACGCGGAACGGCGAGCACGACACGTAGTCGATCCCCGCCCGCTCGAAGAAGTCGATCGAGTCCGGATCGCCGCCGTGCTCGCCGCAGACGCCCAGCTTCAGCGCCGGTTTCGCCCTCCGCCCGTGCCCGGCCGCCAGCTTGATCAGCTCGCCGACGCCCGGCGTGTCGAGCGTCTCGAACGGCGACCGGTCGACGATCCCCCGCTCGAGGTACGTCGCCAGGAACTTGCTCTCGACGTCGTCGCGCGAGAAGCCGAGCGCCATCTGGGTCAGGTCGTTCGTGCCGAACGAGAAGAAGTCGGCGTGCTCGGCGATCAGGCCGGCCGTCATGCACGCCCGGGGCAGCTCGATCATCGTCCCGACCGCGTAGTCGTCGTGCTCGCGCATCCCGTGCCGGTCGCCGACCCGGACGATCAGTGAACGCATCAGCTCGAGCTCCTGTTCGTAGTTGACGAGCGGGATCATGATCTCAAGATGGGGTGCCGTGCCGACCCGGTCGCGGACGGCGATCGCTGCCAGCATGATCGCCTCGGCCTGCATCTCGTAGATCTCGGGGAACAGGACACCCAGCCGGCAGCCGCGTGTCCCGAGCATCGGGTTGACCTCCTCGAGGTAGATCACCCGCTCGAGCGTCGCCTCGAGCTCGGCGATCCGGTCGGTCTCGCCCGCGTCCGCGCAGTCGAGCTCGTGCTGGAGCTCGAACCGGTGCGGGAGGAACTCGTGGAGCGGCGGATCGAGCAGGCGGATCGTCACCGGAAGCCCGGCCATCGCCTCGAACAGACCCTCGAAGTCCTCCTGCTGGAGCGGTTCGAGATCCGCGAGCACCGTCCGCCGGGCACTCTCGTCCGGCGCGAGGATCATCGCCCGCATCCGCGGCTGGCGATCGGCCGCCATGAACATGTGCTCGGTCCGGCACAGGCCGATCCCCTCGGCCCCGAACTCGCGTGCCCGCCGCGCGTCCGCCGGTCCGTCGGCGTTCGCCCGGACGCCGAGCCGGCGCATCTCGTTCGACCAGTCGAGGACCGTCAGGAAGTACTCGTTGAGGACCGGCTCGATCAGCGGCACGTCGTCGAGCGTGACCTCGCCCGTCGACCCGTCGATCGCGATCTGCTCGCCCGCGGCGATCGTCCGGCCGCCGACCCGAAGCTCGCCCCGGCCGAGGTCGACCTCGATCGCAGACGCCCCGCACACGCACGGCCGGCCCATCCCGCGAGCGACGAGCGCCGCGTGGGACGCCTTGCCGCCCTCGCTGGTCAGGATCCCGCGGGCCGCGTGGAACCCGGTGACGTCCTCGGCCTCGGTGAACGGTCGGACGAGGATCACGCTCCGTCCGGTCTCGGCCGCCGCGACGGCTTCGCCGGCCGTGAAGACGATCTCACCTCTCGCGGCCCCCGGCGACGCGCCGATCCCGCGGGCGAGCACGTCGATCCTGAAGGTCGGGTCGAAGGTCGGATGGAGCAGGGCGTCGAGGCGGGCCGCGTCGATCGTCGCGATCGCCCGAGCCCGGTCGAGCAGACCCTCCTCCACCGCGTCCACCGCGAACCGGACGGCCGCCTGTGCCGGACGCTTCGCGTTGCGCGTCTGGAGCATGTACAGGTGCCCCTCCTCGACCGTGAACTCCGTGTCCTGCATGTCGCCGTAGTGGCCCTCGAGCAGCCGGAGGATCTCGATCAGCTGGGTGTGCGCGTCCGGCATCACCGTCGCCAGCTCGGCGATGTCGCGTGTGTTGCGCACCCCCGAGACGACGTCCTCGCCCTGGGCGTTGGTCAGGAAGTCGCCCGACGGCTCGGGTGCCCCGGTCAGCTCGTCCCGGCTGAACGCCACGCCCGAGCCGGATGACTCGCCCTTGTTGCCGAAGACCATCTGCTGGACGCTGACCCCCGTGCCCCAGTCGTCGGGGATCCCGTTGATCCTCCGGTAGGCGACGGCCCGGTCGCCCAACCACGAGTCGAACACGGCGGTGATCGCCCCGTCGAGCTGGCGACGCGGATCCTGCGGAAAGACGTCGCCCGTCTGCTCGTGGAAGAGCTCCTTGAAGCGGGCCGTCAGGCCGCGCAGGTCGTCGGTGTCGAGCTCCGTGTCGAACTCGACCCCCCGGCGGCGCTTGAGGGCGGCGATCTCGGCCTCGATCAGACTGCCCGGAACACCCCGAACGACGTTCGCGAACATCTGGACGAAGCGCCGGTACGAGTCCCACGCGAACCGATCGTTGGCCGTCGCCCGGGCCAGCCCGTCGACCGACCGGTCGTTCAATCCGAGGTTGAGGACCGTGTCGAGCATTCCCGGCATCGACTCCCGCGCACCCGACCGGACCGAGACGAGCAGCGGGTCGGCGGCGTCGCCGAGCCGCTTGCCGATACGCCGCTCCAGCCGTCCGAGCGCGGCGGCCACCTGATCGCCCAGGCCGTCCGGGTTCGTCCGGCCGCCGGCCATGTATGCGACGCACGCCTCGGTCGTGATCGTGAACCCCGCCGGCACCCGGTCGGTCCCGAGGATCCGCGTCATCTCCGCGACGTTGGCGCCCTTCCCGCCGAGCAGGTCCCGCATCTCGCGCGATCCCTCGGCGAACTCGTAGACGTACTTGGTCACGGCGAGCGCCGTCAGCTCGCCGGCGGCGGTCCGGCGACGGCGACGACGCCGTCCGCGTGCAGTTGGCCGATCTGCTCAGGGGTGCGGCCGAGCACGCCGGCGAGGACCTCGTCCGTGTGCTGGCCGAGGACCGGCGCCGGCCTGACCGGCGACCGGCCGACCCCGCCGAACGCGATCGGCGAACCCGGCATCAGGTACGAGCCGATGCCCGGCTGGGGGACCAGCTCGAACATCGGGTTGGCCGGCGAGCACCGCGGGTCCTCCTCGACGAGCTGGGTGAACGTCTGGTACGGGCCCCACGAGACGCCGTGCGCGTCGAAGATCTCGCCGATCTCGGCCAGCGTCCGGTCACGGACCCACGGCTCGAGCGCGGATCCGAGGATCTCGCGCGCGACGAACCGGTCGCCCTCCTTCGACAGGTCGACGTCGAGCATCTTCTCGATCGCCTCGACCGCCGGCTGGAGGCCGGTCGCGTCGACGAGGCCCTTCCACTGGCGGAAGGTCAGCCCGACGATCATCACCCGCCGGCCGTCCTTCGTCGGGAAGTCCCGCCCGAACGCGCCGTAGAGGAAGTTGCCGTCCTTCTGGCGGTCGTTGTGGTTGATCTGGACCTCCGCGATCTTGCCGAGATTGCCGACCATCGCGAACGCGACGTCCGACAGGGCGATCTTGATCAGCTGGCCCTTGCCGGTCCTCCGCCGGTGGCGCTCGGCCGCCAGCAGGGCGGTCGCCGCGAGCGTCCCCGTGACCGCATCCCACGCCGGCAGGAGGTGGTTGAACGGGACCGCCAGGTTCCGCGGGCCGGTCGCCATCGGGAACCCGGTCGACGGGTTGACCGTGTAGTCGACCGCTGACGACCCGTCGGCGTTGCCGGTGATCACGACCATGATCAGGTCCGGCCGCCGTTCGGCCAGCTTCGCGTAGTCGAGCCAGCCGCTGGCCGGGAAGTTGGTCAGGAACAGGCCGGCGTCCTCGCCCGGCGCGCAGATCAGCTCGGTCAGGAGCTCGCGACCCGCGGCGGCCCGCAGGTCGGCGGCGAACGACCGCTTGCCCTTGTTGAGCCCGGCCCAGAACAGGCTCGTCCCGTCGTCGGTGATCGGCCACCGTGTGTAGTCGAGGCCGCCCTTGAGCGGGTCGAAGCGGATCACGTCGGCGCCCATCTGGGCGAGCGTCATCCCGCCGAGCGGGGCCGCGACGAACGCTGACCCCTCGACGACGCGCATCCCGTCGAGAATTCCGCTCATCCGCGACTCCCCGGTCGACCCGCGGCCGTCCGATCGCACGCGACCGGACCCCTGCTCACGCCATCACCGCGACGAGGCGCCAGTCGAGCACGCTCTGGCGGCCTTCGGACCCGCCCCGGTCGGCCTCGACGACGGCCCGAAGATCGAGCAGCCCGGCGTCGGCGTCACGCAGTTCGTGCTTGGCCTCCACGGTCAGCACCGTGCTGAGGATGTCGCCCTCGAAGACCGGCCCCGTGTGGTTGCACTCGCGCCAGGCGACGATCGTCACGACGTTCGGCAGCGCCCTCGTCAGCTGCGCGGCCGCGACCGAGATCGTGTGACCCCCGTAGACGAGGCGCCTGCCGTGGGCGTTGGACCCGGCATCGACGTGCGTCTCGGCCATGTTCAGACTGAGCCTGACGAGCTCGGGCGCCGCGGTCACCGTGTCGCGTCCCTCGATCTCGTAGACCCGGCCGGCGTCGACGTCGGCGAAGTGAACGCCCGGGACCTGGTCGCGGAGCAGATCGAAATGCCAGTCGGTCGCGACCGCGCCGGCGACGCGGGTCATGTCGAGCTCGGTCGGGATGTCCTCGAAGCGGTCGGTGTGACCGGTCTGCGAGTCGGCGCTGCGCAGCGGGATCATCGGACACCGCCAGAAGTCGAGGACCCGCTCGCCGGCCTGGTTCTCGGTCCGCATCCGCAGGGCGACGAGGCCCGTGGCCGACCCGTCCGGCCGCGGCCGGTTCTGGCGCAGGCCGACTATCTCCGTCGTCGTGCGCAGCGTGTCGCCGATGTACACCGGCCGCAGCAGGACCAGTCCGCGGTAGAAGAGGTTGCCGCGGACGCGCTGGGTCGCCGCCGTCGACTGGCCGATCGCGACATCGCAGACCAGGCTCGGGTGGGCCAGCGTCTCGCGTCGGCCGGTGACCGAGCTCGACAGGACGGCGTCGAGCGGCAGGCGCATGCGGTCTCCGACGAGCGCCTGGTGGAGCGCGGCGTGACCCGAGGTCAGCGTCATCGCCGGCGCGTCGGCGAAGATCTGGCCGACCGTGAAGTCCTCGAAATACGGACCGCCGACGCGCAACGGCTCGGCCGGATCGGTCGCCGTGTCTTCTGATCGGTCGCTCACGGTCAGCCAGTCTACGCGGCCGCTCCGACGCGGTTGTAACGGGCGGGGGTCGGCCCGGCCGGGCGTTCTCGGCCTCATCTGCCGACCCGGGCGTTGGCCGCGGGCCGCGACGTCCGTGGTAGGCTCGCGACGCGATTCCTGTGGTGGCGCACCGGTGGTTGTCACCGGTCTTGTGGGAAAGGAAGCTTCGTTATCCGACGACGGGACGTTGTCGATCGTGCTGTGCTGTCTCGCGTCGTAGTGTCGGTCGCCGCGGTCCTCTCAACCATGTCTGCACTCACCCCGAGCTTTGCGCGTGCGGCCTCGCCGCAGTGGCCGGCCCCGTTCGGTCTCGACGCCTCCGCCGGCGATCTCGCGGCCGCCTGCTCCGCGGCCGGCCAGTGCCCGACGATCTCGACCGGGCCGACGATCCTCGGCAACCCGGCGCAGGGCCAGACGTTGACCGAACAGGGGACATGGACCAACAGCCCGACATCGTTCACCTACGCCTGGGACGACTGTGACGTCGCCGGCGCCAACTGCTCGCCGATCCCAGGCGCCGGCGCCCAGGCGTACGTTGTCGGCGCAGCCGACGTCGGGCACACGATCCGGGTCGTCGTGACCGCGCTGAACGCGACCGGCGCCAGCGATCCGGCCACGTCCGTCCAGTCGACGGTCGTGCTGCCCCTGCCCCCGCAGGTCACCTCGCGCCCGGCCGTCTCGGGGACGGCGGTCGCCGGACAGACGCTGACCGAGGACCACGGGTCGTGGACGAGCGGCCCGACATCGTTCGCGTATCAGTGGCAGGACTGCGACGGCACGGGCGCCGCCTGTGCGCCGATCCCCGGCGCGACCGGGCAGATGTACGCGCTCGCGGCCGCAGACGTCGGCCACGCGATCGTCGTCGACGAGACGGCGTCGAACGCCGGCGGTTCGAGCAGCCCGGCGAGCTCGGCACCGACCGGCGCCGTCCAGGCGGTCCCCCCGCCGCCCGCCAGCCCGCCCGCCGATCAGTCGCCGCCGACGATCGGCCCGACCGCCGCCACGGTCGGCGCGACGCTCGCGAGCTCGCCCGGCACGTGGTCCGGGACCGCGCCGATCTCCTACTCCTACCAGTGGCAGCGATGCCACCCGGCCTGCTCGGTGATCGCCGGCGCGACCGCCTCGTCCTACGTGCTGAGGGCCGCCGACCTGCGGGCCAGGCTGTTCGTCCGTGTGACGGCGGCCAACGTCGCCGGCACCGTGGCCGCACTCTCCGCACAGGTCGGCCCGATCGCCCCGGCGCCGCCGACCGTCGACCAGATCAGGACCCAGCTGCTCGCCCAGATCGCCCCGGCGAGCCGGACGCCCGGGCTCGCCGCGCTGCTGCGGGCCGGCGGCTACACGCTCAGGTTCAAGGCGTTGAGCGCCGGCGTCGCACGCGTCGACTGGTACGTGGTTCCGCCCGGCGCCGAGATCGCCGCGCGGGCGAAGACCCTGCTGGTCGCGACCGGCCGGCTCACGTTCGCGGCCGCCGGCACCCGCACGCTGAGGCTGGCGCTGACCAC
>DATAUX010000120.1:0-5971 GCA_036268015.1 Solirubrobacteraceae bacterium
CTCAGCCTCGAGTACGAATAGCCCGACGCCGGCCTGAGGCCGGCCGATCGGCGGGCCTCGAAGCAGCAGGCCGACCTGCGGGTCAGTGGGCCGCGCGCCCGCCGGTCAGCGCCTTCAGCTGGCCGGCTGACAGGCTCAGACGGATCAGCTTGACCTGGATCGCGACAGTCGCCGTGCCGGTAAACCCGCTCGCCATGATCGGATGGGTCGCGGCGAGGTTCAGCGTCGCCTTCCTGCGCAGCAGCTGTGAGACCTTGACGCTGCCGGCCGACAGCGGGTCGACGCCGGTCAGCGGCAGGGCGTTGGGCGGCTCGAGATCGGTGATCCGCGGCGCCGGACAGTGGGTGTCGAAGATGTCGTCGGCGACGGAAGCCGAGTCTCCGGACGCCGGGCCCGCGAGGGCGAAGTCCACGGCGATCGAAGACGACCGGGTCGCCGGCAGCAGGAGCGGGAGCGGTACGCCGGGCAGCTGATCGGTG
Organism: Solirubrobacteraceae bacterium; assembly: GCA_036268015.1. Taxonomy (GTDB): domain Bacteria; phylum Actinomycetota; class Thermoleophilia; order Solirubrobacterales; family Solirubrobacteraceae; genus Palsa-513. The sequence continues at coordinate 480 of DATAUX010000120.1, forward strand.
CACTGCGGACCACCGCCGGGCACGCTGACCGCCGTCGAGACCGACCCGTCGGTCAGCAGCAAATCTCCCTCGATCAGCTTGCCCTCCCGCGCGATCTCGCCGAAACTCCCCGAGCCCGACCCGCCCAGCGTGTACACCTCGCTGCCGTTGATCCCGCACCGGCCCACCACGGCGCACGTCGCCGGGTCGGACGTGAACGTCACGCTGACGCTGCCGGTCTCCGCGTGGACCCGGTAGAAGGACACCGTCGGTGTCTTCGCCTTGGCCTTCGCCTGTGCGGCCGGCACTCCGCCGCTCAAGAGCACGGCGACCGTCGCGACCGTCGCTCGTGCGCGCACCCCCACGCTGACCACCGTAGCACCCTTCGACCCGCTTGCCGAACCCGGCGGCGGAAGTCCGACCGCTAGCCGGACAGCCCGTCGAAGATCAGGTTGGCGCCTGGCAGGTCGCTCGGCACGTCCGCCTGGTAGCTCCACTTGACGACACCGTCCGGACCGACGATCACAAGCGCCCGCTCGGGAAAGCCGCCGGCGTGAAGCACGCCGAAGGCGGCCGAGACCGCGCCCTTCGGCTCGAAGTCCGACAGCTGAGGGATGCTGACGCCGAGCTTCTCCCGGAAGGCCGTCTGCGAGTACCGCGCGTCGCACGAGATCGCGACCAGGTCGGCTCCCCGCTCGGCGAAGTCGTCGAGGACCTCCTCGTAGAGCGTCAGCTGCTCGCTGCAGACCGGGCTGAACGCGAACGGATAGAAGATCAGTACCGTCGTGCGACCGACGAGATCCTCCTGGTTGAAAGCCGCCCCATCCTCACGCTCGAGGTGGAACTCGGGGACCGGAGTCCCCGGCCCGAGCACGCTCACTTGCGGAGGCCGAGCGCCTTGATCAGCGAGCGGTAACCGTCGAGGTCGCTGCGCTGGAGGTAGTTGAGGAAACGCCGGCGACGACCGACGAGCATCAGCAGGCCGCGACGCGAGTGGTGGTCGTGGCCGTGGGTCCGGAGGTGATCGGTCAGGTGGTTGATCCGTTCGGTCAGCAGCGCGACCTGTACTCGCGTGTTGCCCGTGTCGGTCTCCGAAGCTCCATATTCGATCGCGAGCTCTCGCTTGCGGTCCTTTGTCGGTGTTGGCACGCCGGTTACGGTATCAGCCCGCGCGGCCCGACCGCTGCCCGATCGCAGATCTCCCGGGTCCGCGCGACATCGTCGTGGATCTGCTCGACCAGGGCGTCGACCGAATCGAACCGGCGCTCGCCGCGGAGTCGCTCGAGAAACCGGAGCCGCATGACCTGTCCGTAGAGGTCGCCGGAGAAGTCGAGCACGTATGCCTCGATCAGCTCGCCCCGCCCGGTCTCGAAGGTCGGGCGCACGCCGATGCTGACGGCCGCCGGCCGGCCGTCGGCCAGACACGCGTACACGCCGTGCCCCGGGCAGACGAGCGCCGGGTCGGGCACGAGGTTGGCCGTCGGAAAGCCGAGCTCCCGGCCACGCCGGTCGCCGGAGACGACTTCGCCCCGATACTCGAACGGCGCACCGAGGAAGCGCGCCGCCGCAGCGACCTCACCGGCCAGGATGAGGCCGCGGATGTGACTCGACGAGACGACCTCCTCGTCGACTTCGAGCAGCGGCTCGACCCGCGTCTCGAACCGCCGGTCGCCGACCAGGAGCTCGGCGTCGCCCTGAGCCCGATGCCCGAAGCGGAAGTTCTCGCCGATCGCGACGTGCGTGACCCCGAGCTGGCCGACGAGGATCTCGTCGACGAAGCTCCGCGCCGTCCGCGCCGCGAACTGCTCGTCGAAGTCGATCACGATCATCTCGCCGACCCCCAGGCCGCCGACCAGCTCGGCCTTGACCGCCAGCGGGGTCAGCAGCTTCGGGACCCGGCCTGGGGCGACGATCGTCGCCGGATGCGGCTCGAACGTCAGGACCGCGTCCGAGTCGCCGATCACCTTGCGGTGACCGACGTGGACTCCGTCGAAGGTGCCGATCGCCACGCGGCGCGGTACGGGCCGGGCCTCCGGCAGGTGGATCAGCTTCACTGCGCCTAAGGCTACGGTACGCCCGGGCTCTGCCGGACGGTCGACCCGCCGGGTGCTGGGGAGTTCTGGCGAAGTACTCGGCCGGTCCGCAAACGAGGGACGAATCATCGCGGCGGCGGCCCGCGCCGCCGCAGCCGGGCCGCCAGCTCAGGCTCGAAACCCGACAACCGGCTTGAGGAGGCCCCCCTCACGTGTCTCGGCGACCGCGACCGGACCCTCCCCGTCGACCAGGAGCGCGTGATCCCACACCCGAGGCGTACCCGGCACGTCGGCCCCGCCCCCGGCCCCCGCGGCCCCCGCCGGCCCCGGATCCCGCAACCCGCCGTCCGGCACCCCGACCGCCCGCCCATGGGTCGCCGCCCTGGCCTCGTCGCCGGCCAGCGAGACGACCGGCATGATCAGGCGAAGCCCGGCGTACAGGTCGGTCACATCGACGTGCCCGACCCCCGGCCACCCGCCGGTCACCCCGAACGGGCCGATCGCCGTCCGCCGCAGCTCGACGCAGTACGCGTCGCCGAGGTCGGCGACCAGGGACCGGACGTACGTCCCCGACCCGCAGACGATCCGCAGGCCGGCGCGGTCGCCGCCCTGCCAGACCGTCGTGAACTCGTGCACGTGGATCGGCCGCTCGTCGAGCACGACCGCCTCGCCCCGTCGCGCCCGCGCATACGACCGCTCGCCGTCGACCTTGACCGCCGAATGCGCCGGCGGACGCTGCTGCAGTTCGCCGGTCGGCAGGACCAGCGGGAAGTCCGGAAGGACTCCGGTCTCCGTGACTACACCCTCGGTATCCCCGGTCGTCGACGTCGCCCCGAAGCGAACCTCCACCTCGTAGGTCTTCGGCAGCGCCATCAGGTACCGCTGGACCCGGGTCGCCCGTCCGACGAGGAGGATCAGCAGGCCGGTCGCGAACGGGTCGAGCGTCCCCGCGTGGCCGACCCGCCGCCGACCAAGCGCGTGCCGGGCTCGCGCGACCATGTCGTGAGACGTGATCCCCGCCGGCTTGTCCGCCAGGATCAGCCCGTCGACCGGGCTCATCCGGCCCCGCCAGGCCCGGCGCCCCGGTCGCGCCCGGCGACCACGCCGCCCCGACCGCGCCCGCCGCCGCCCCCGGCGCCCCGGTCGCGCCGGCCCCCGCCGCATCCGGCGCCCCCGCCGCCACCACGCCCGGCGGCCGTGAACAAGGTCGACAAAGGGTCCCCAAAGCCCTGGCTAGAGCTGGCCGGCGAGCTGGGCCCGGAGGCCGGCGACCAGATCTGGAATCGAGAGCTCCGTCGTGAACCCGGCCGCCCGCCGATGCCCGCCGCCTCCGTGGGCCCGGGCGATCGCCGACACGTCGACGTCGTCGCCCGTCGCCCGCAGCGACACCTTCTTCTGACCACGCCGGTCCTCGGCCAACAGCTCGCGCACCAGCGCGGCGACCTTCGTCCCCTCGACCGCCCGCAGCTGGTCGATGATCCCCTCCGAGTAGCTCTCCTCCGCATCCGCCTCGCTGAAGTCGTGAGCCGTCAGGAAGGCGATCGCCAGATGCCCGTCGTCGTACCGGGCGACCCGCTGCAGCGCCCGCCGCAGCAGCTCGAGCTTCGCGTACGGAACTCCCTCGTAGATCCGCTGGTAGATCGCCGCCACGTCGACCCCCGCCTCGATCAGCTCGGCGGCCATCAGGTGCGCGGTCGCCCGCGTGTTCTCATACGAGAAGCGCCCCGTGTCGGTGACCAGGCCGACGTACAGCGCGTCCGCGATCTTCCGGCTCAGCGGAATCTCCAGCAGACGCATCAGGTCCCAGATGATCTCGGCCGTGCACGAAGCGTCCGGAACGACGTGATCGACCGTCCCGAATCGAGTGTTGTCGTGATGGTGGTCGATGTTCAGCAGCGGCTCGACGTCCCGCAGCAGATGCGCCGGGTTGCGCTCGATGTTCCCGCAGTCGAGAAAGACGACCGTCCGCTGCTCGAGATCGTCCGGGATCGACGTGACCAGCCCGTCCAGCTCGAAGAACCGGTACTCCCGCGGCAGCGGGAACTCGTGCTCGGCGATGTACATGATCGAGTCCTTGCCCAGCGCCCGCAGGACGCCCTGCATCGCGACCAGCGACCCCAGCGCGTCCCCGTCCGGGTGCTCGTGGGTGACGACCAGGAACCGCTCCGCCCGATGGATCTCTCCGGCGATCAGCTCCCGCGACCCGCCCGCCCCCGTCCCCGCCGACCCGGCGCCCGTCCCCGCCGACCCGGCGCCCGTCCCCGCCGCCGCGGCGCCCGCGCCCGCCGAACCGGCTCCCGTCCCCGCCGACCCGGTGTCCACCCCGGCCAGGGCGGTCTCCGCAGGAGCCTGCGTCGCCCCGCCGGCGTCGCGGTCGGTCATCGGACGCCCTCGTCGACCAGGTCCGGCATGTCCGCGGCCTCGATCAACTCGTCGACCCGCCGGGCCCGATCGCCGGTCTCGTCGTAGACGAACTCGAGCGTCGGCGTCCGCTTCAGCCCGAGCTGGCCGGCGATCCGTGCCTGGAGGTGACCGTGGGCGTGCCGCAGCCCGTCGAGCGTCGCCTCACGCTCGCCGGCATCACCGAGCACGCTGACGTAGACCCGTGCCGACCGGAGATCGCCGGTCGTCCGGATCTCGGTCACCGTGACGAACCCGACCCGCGGGTCCTTCAGCGACCCGGCGAGCTCGTCGGCGAGGACCTGGCGGATCGCCCGGTCGACGCGACGCATACGTTCGCTGCCCATCCAACCCCACCGGCCGCCGGTCAGGCGAGCTCTCGCTCGACCTGACGTGTCGCGTAGACCTCCAGGACATCGCCCTCCTTGACGTCCTGGAAGTTGTTGAGCACGATCCCGCACTCGAAGCCGCTCGACACCTCGCGCACGTCCTCGTTGAACCGGCGCAGGCTCGCGACCGTCGTGTCGGCGACGATCGTCCCGTCCCGAACGACCCGGACCCGCGACCCCCGCGTGATCTTGCCCTCGGTCACGAACGACCCGGCGATCACGCCGATCTTCGAAGCCCGGAACGTCTGGCGGATCTCGACCTGGCCGAGCGTGTCCTCGACCTCCTCGGGATCGAGCATCCCCTCCATCGCCGCCCGCAGCTCCTCGATCGCCTTGTAGATCACCGAGTACCCGCGGATCTGGATGCCCTCCCGCTCGGCGAGCTGGCGGGCGTCGCCGACCGGACGGACGTTGAACGCGAGGATGATCGCCGTCGACGCGGCCGCCAGCATGACGTCCGACTCGTTGATCCCGCCGACACCACGGTGGATGATGTTGACCGAGACCTCGTCCTGCGGAAGCTTGGCGATCTCGTCCTCGACGGCCTCCAGCGACCCGGACACGTCGGCCTTCAGCACGAGGTTGAGGTCCTTGACCGCGCCCTCCTGCGCCAGCCGGAAGACATCCTCGAGCGAGATCTTCCGGCCCGACCGGCGGGCCAGGGCCTCGGTCTTGAGGCGGTTCGCCCGCT
>DATAUX010000121.1:0-9592 GCA_036268015.1 Solirubrobacteraceae bacterium
CTGCTCGTCGTCGCCCTCGCCGCGCTCGGCGGCGCCGGCCTGCGCCTCGCCGGCCGCCTCGGGGCCGACGGCCTCCAGCGGATCGTCGCGGCCGCACCGATCGCGACATCGTTCGCCGTGCTCGAGGCCCTCGGCCTCGGCCTCGTCTCGCGCGGATCCTCGCCCTGGCTGCTGAGCGCCGCGGCGATCCTCACCTGGGGTGCCGTCCGGGTGTCCGTCGACTCGACCCGCCCGCCGACCCTCACCGCGACCGCAACCGCCTGGTGGGCGCGGCGAACCCGCGCCGAGCGCATCGCGGCCGGCGGGGCGGCCGGCCTGTGGGTCGCGATCTGCGCGTGGCTCGTCGCCAACCCGACGATCGGGATCGACGCGGCCCTCTACCACCTCAACGACGTCGCCGCCTGGGTCCACAACGGCCGGCCGGGGTCGACCGTCGCGCTGAGCTACGACCTCCCGTTCGGCAGCTATCCGCTGACCAACGAGGTCGCCCTCGCCTGGCTGGCCGGGATCTCGCGGGGCTTCGCGGCGCCGACGCTGTGGAGCCCGACGCTCTACCTGCTGATGATCGCGGCCGGCTGGGTCGGTCTGCGGGCGCTCGACGTCCCGGCCCGCGTGACCGGGCTCTGCCTGGCCGCGGTCGCGACGGTTCCCGTCCTGCTCCAGCAGATTCCGACGGCTGGAACCGACCTGCCGGGCGTCTGCTGGCTGGCGGTCTGCGCCGCGCTCGTCGCCTGCTCGGCCGCCCGGCCCGGCCTGCTGTCCCCGGCCCTGCTGGCCGGCGGGCTCGCGGTCGGGACGAAGACGACCGCCGTACCACTCGTCGTGCTCGCGCTCGCGGCCGGCGCCTGGATTCACCGGTCCCGGCTGCGCGGGCTGGCCGCGACGCTCGCGCCGGCCGTGGTCGGCGCCGGCGTGATCGGCGGGCTCTGGTACGTGCGCGACTTCGTCGACCACGGATCCCCCCTGTGGCCATTCCTCAGTCTCCACGGCGGCGACCCCGTGCCGAGCTTCCTCGTGCCCCTGCGGCCGTCGTTCCTCTCCCGCCCGCTGGCCACGCTCCACGGTCCGGTGAAGGTCTATCGGGACTCGTACACCTGGCAGCTCTCGGGTGCGTGGGTCCTGCTCGCCGGCGGCCTGCTCGCCGGACTCGTCAGCCGAAGGCGCCCGGTGATGCTCGCGGCCGGGGCGGTCGGCCTGGGGCTGCTGGCGTGGGCCAACGCGCCGATCACCGGCGCGCCGGCGAACCCCGCGCTCTGGGAGCTGACGGCGTCGACCAACCGCTACGTCCTGCCGGTGCTCGTCGCCGCCGGACTGGCGATCGGGTTGCTCGGGCGTGCCGGACGGCATCAACGGACCGTCGCCGTCGGCCTGCTCGGGGTCGGCCTGGTCGTCAACGTCGCCGGGGCGAGCAAGTACGCGCCGACGTCGATCGAGCTGCCGCCGGCCGTCTGGATCGTGCTCGGCGCGGCGGCCGGAGTCGCCGTCGCGCTGGCCGCCGGCCCGGTCGGCCATCGAGAGCACCCCGGAAGCGAGCGCCCGCCGGCACGGCGCCCGGCGCGGGCCGCCGTGGCCGGCGCCGGCCTGGTTGGCGGTCTCGGCCTCGCGCTCGCCCTCGCCTGGGGCTCGGCCGGCTTCCTCGGGCGGTCGGTCGCCGCCGCGGATGCCCCGTTCGTCGGGCCGGTCGCCTGGTTTGACGCGCAGCCCGGCTACCTCGACGGGTCGGCCCCGATCGCGATGGCCGACCTGACGGTCGCGACGCTGGCCGGCGACCGCTACCAGCACCCCCTGGAGCTGATCGCGGCCGACGCGCCGTGCGCCGCCGTCCGCGCCTGGGCGCGGACCGGCTGGGTCGTCGTGACGACGTTCGCGTTCCCCGGCTTCCGGTCGTTCACGGCGGCACGCTGCCTGGCGGGCGAGCGAGCGCTCGACACCGACGTCGGCTACGCGGTCTACGGGCCCGCGAGCACGTAGCCGGTCGCGCCGCGGGCGACCGGCGACCAGTTGTTGACGTGAGGTTGCCGACGAGCTGCCGGTCTTGACACTCGCACACGAGTTCCTATCCTTTGGCCGATGGAAGCTTCAGAGGCGTGGGACGATGCCGAGGCCGTCGACCCGGACGACCTGCTCGACGACGACGACCCGGAGGCGACCCTGAGCATCGCCGACGAGGATCTCCTCGGCATCGACACAGACGACGACTGACACCCGGCCTACTCGACGGCCGCGGCCGCGGCCAGCTGATAGGTCAGGATCACGGTGCCCGACGCGAGCGGCTTGGACTCGACGAGCGTGAACGCCGACGGCTGGCTGGTCTCGCCGAAGAGGCGCTTGCCCGTGCCGAGCACGACGGGAAAGACCATCAGCCGGTACTCGTCGACGAGACCCTCCTCGAGCAGCGTCTGCGCCAGCGTCCGGCTGCCGGCGACGAGGATATCCTGGCCCGGCTGGTCCTTGAGAGCGCGAACCTCGTCGCCGACGTTCCCGCTGATCACGCTCGAGTTGTTCCAGCCCGCCGTCTCGAGCGTCGTCGAGACCACGTACTTGGGCATGCCGTTCATCTTGTCGGCGAAGCCGACCTCGTCGGTCATCGTCGGCCAGGCCGCCGCGAACCCCTCGTAGGTGACCCGGCCGAGGAGCATCGCGTCGGCCGCGAAGACCTCGTCGAGCTTGAACTTCATCCCCTCGTCGTCCGGGTACCTGAAGGTCCAGCCACCGTGGACGTAGCCCTCGGCCCCGCCGGGGTCCTCCATCACGCCGTCGAGTGACACGAACTCGGATATGACGACCTTGCGCATCGTGTGTGCCTTTCGTGGTGGCCCGCAGTTCTCAGTTCAGACGGCCGGCCGCCGGCGAACTCATCGGAGGACCTCCGGCGCCCGGCCGGACGCCAATCAGGCGACCGGCGGCGGGATGCCGGCGGCGCTGGCCGACAGGATCGGGTCCCAGTCGCAGACGACGCACGCGTGGCGGAAGGCCGACCGGGCGAACTCGAGGGCCAGGGCGTGAGGGTCGGGGCTCGCGCAGACGTCGTCCCAGTCGAGGATGTACTCGCCGAGCCCGGCCTCCCACCGTGACTGCGCCGGAGCGAGCTGAGCTCCGGAGAAGCCGTCCGGAGCCGGGTGGGCGTACGCGTAGAAGGCGGCCCTCCCGTACCGGGGATCGCCCGGCCACCAGCCGACGGCGACCTCCTGGACGTCCATCGCGTTGCGCATGATGAAGTCCGCCGACGGCGGGTCGGCCGGCTGGCCCGAGAAGAGGTTCGCCGCGAGGTCGAACGAGCCCCACCACGCGTTCACCGGGGTCGACCGTCCGCGGTACGGAGCCCGGAACGCCGCGAGCACGAGGGCGGCCCGGGACGCGGCCGCGAAGTACGCGGCGACCTGCTCGACGTCGTAGGTCGCGTGCTCGTCGTCCTCGTCGAGTGCGACCGTCCACGGGACCTCCTGCGGGGTCGGGTCGATCGCGACCGGTCCGGCCAGCCGTGCGATCGCCGCGAGCAGCTCGCGGGTGACCTCGCCGACCGGCCGGTCGGGGCCGAGCCGGACGCGGGCCGCCCGCCCGCCGCTGTGCTCGGCGAACGCCTCGTGGGTGCGAAGGTCGAGCCCGGCGACGAGGGCGCCCGACCCGTCGGGCGCCGGCAGCGGAGCCGTCTCCCAGCCGCGGGCGGTCAGTCGCAGGGCGGCATGCTGGAGCTGGGGCTCCGCCGGCGCGAGGACGACGGCGAGCTTGCCGAGGACCTGCGTGTGCGCGTGGAGCGTGTCGCACGTCTCACTCCACGTCTCGTAGGAGGCCGGCTCCCATCCCGGGGTCATCGCCGGCACGCTACCAATCCACCGGCCGCTCGCAGATCGACCGCGACCTCTCGGGCGTGGGATCGTTACCAGAGCATCTGCCCGCTACGACTCCTCGCCGTCTGCATCGGCCTGACCTGGACGCTCGGATGCCAGCCGGCGGCCGCCTCCGAGGGCCGGGTCGACGGCGTCTGTGACAAGTACGACGACTGCTCGGACACGCTCGTCTACCAGGCGGCCGCCGGTGACCGACTGGACGTCCACCTCTCGCAGACGGCGACCGCGGTCACGATCGACGACGAGGGGACGGTGCCCGTCGCCGGAGCGGGCTGCCTTGTGATCGCCGTCCACCGGCTGCGGTGCGCGGCGACCACCGGATCCGAAGGCGACCTCAGGGTCGTCGAGGTCGACGGCGGCCAGCTCGGGAACACGATCGACGCGTCGGGGCTCGGCCAGCCTGCGCTACCCCAGCTCGTGATCCGCGGCGGGCGGGGACCAGACCGGATCGTCGGCGGCTCGGCCGGCACCGATGCGGCCACCTTCTTCCCGGCCGGCGGCACCGACTCGGTCGACGGTGGGACGGCCGGCGGCACCGTGGACTTCGCCGGCGTGCGCCGGAGCGTGGACGTCGACCTGGCCCACCACACGGCGCACGGACCCGGCGGCCTGATCGTCGGGCTGCGGCGAGTCGAGAGCGTCGTCGGCAGCGACGGCGGCGGCCGGCTGGTCGGCGATGCGGCGGCGAACGCGCTGTGCGGTGGCCGTGGGCGCAATGTGATCGACGGCGGCGGCGGAGACGACGTGCTCGGGAGCATCGGCCCGGCCGAGCTGGTCGCCGGGACCGGACGATCGCTGCTCGGGGCGTGCGGGCGACTCGACGACCCGGTCCCGGTCGCCTCCGCAGGCCCCGTCGGCTTGCGCTGCTCGGGTCCGGCCGACGCCGTCGACCTCGGCGGCGGGGATACGCCGAGCCGCGCGGACTGGACGATCGGCAGTCGATGCACGCGGGTGCTCGGACTGCGCACGCTCGACGACGCCCGTCCGATGCGCCTGACGCTCGACGCCCGAGACCCGCGGCACGATGCGGTCGTGCTGCCGCTCGACGGCTTCTACCGGCCGCGCCGCTTCGTCGCGACGTTGACCGCCCCCGACCGGATCCGGCTCGGCGCGGTCACACTGCCCCCGGGCCGCACGGCGGCCGACCTGACGCTGCGAATCAGTCGTTCCGGAGCCGACTATCTGTCGCGGCGGCGTCCCCTGACGGCGACGCTGCGGATCGCCGAGTCCGGCTGCCCGGGAGGATGCGACGGCGCCACGGACGCGGTCGGCCTACGGCTGGGACGGCCGCTACCTGGCCCGATTCGACGAGTACGCACGGGCGAGCGCCGCGCGGGCGGACGCCGACTTCGCCGCCGGAGTCGACCGCGGTCCGCTCCAGGGGGTGCCGATCGGCGTCAAGGACATCCTCGCGATGTCGGAGGGCCGACGACGGCCCAGTCGCTGGTCCTCGACCCGGCCTGTTCCTCGCCGGCATCGGTACCGACACGGGCGGGTCGATCCGGATTCCGGCGATCTTCTGCGGGGTCAGCGGCCTGATGCCGACCTACGGCCGCGTGCCGACCGCGGGCTGCGTGCCGCTCGGATACTCGCTCGACCACATCGGCCCGCTCGCCCGGTCGGCGCGTGACTGCGGCGCGATGCTCGGCGCCTTCGCCGGGCCCGATCCGCGCGATCCATACGCCGTCGACCGGGCCGTGCCGGACTTCCTCAGCGCGCTCCCCCGAAGCCGGGAAGGGCGCCTCGCTGGCCGGCGTGCGGATCGGCGTCCAGCGGGCCAACCATCTCGGCCCGGACGACGATCCCGCGGTCGCGCCGGCCTTCGAGGCTGCGGTGGACGTGCTGCGATCGTTGGGTGCGAGCATCGTCGACGTGACGATCCCGCACTACGCCGAGACGGTCACGGCGATGCTGATCACGTGCACGGCCGCGCTCGCCTACCACCGCCAGGACATGCGCGAGCGCCCGCAGGACTACTCTGCCGCGACCCGCTCGATGCTCCGGGTCGGAGCGGTCTTCTCCGGCGCGGACTACGTCCAGGCCCAGCGGGTGCGGCGCGTTGCCCAGCGGGGGCTGGCCGGCGTCCTCTCGGAGGTCGACGTGATCGTCGCGCCGGGCGCCTCGCGGGCCGGACCGACCTACGACGAGCTCGGCGCGGGCGGGACGATGGAGGTCCCGCGCGGCGTCCACACGCCCTACTGGGATGCGGTCGGCAACCCGGCGATGGTCGTGCCGATGGGCTTCACCGACGAGCGGATGCCGCTCTCGCTCCAGCTCGGCGGCCGTCCGTTCGACGAAGCTCTGCTCGTCCGCATCTGTGACGCGCTCCAGCAGGCGACCGACTGGCACCTGCGCGTCCCGCCGCTGGTTGCGGGGATCGCGGCCTGAAGCGGGGGTGGTCGGCGGCCGTCGGGAACTACGATGGTCGGGTGATCGCGGTCGGCATCCGATGGTCGGGCGTGGCGGTGGATCCGGGATGGGCGTGAACACCACGGTGATCGACGCCCTCCTGGCGGCCGTGGCCAGCCAGCCCGATGCCCACGAGGTGCGCCTGCACCTGGCGGGGCTGCTCCTCCTCGAAGGCGACGCGACCGAGGCGGCGCGGCACGCCGGCCTCGTGCTCGCTGCGATCCCCGACCATCAGGAGGCGATGATCGTCGCCCGCGACGCCGCTCGCGCGCTCGGCGACACCGACCGCGTCAAGGCGTACGAGCGGCTGCTCGGGATGCCGGCGACGCCGTTCCCGACCGGCGCGCCGGATTCGACGTCGCGGACGGCGCAGACGGCCGACGGCCGCGAGCGCATGTCCGAGGGCGACGGGGCGACCGGGTCGGGCGTGACCGACGAGGGGCCGCAGTCGCCGCAGATCACGCTGAAGGACGTCGGCGGCATGGTCGAGGTCAAGCGGCGGCTGGACTCCGCGTTCCTCGCACCCCTGCGCAACCCCGAGCTGCGCGACTACTACGGCAAGTCGCTGCGCGGCGGTCTGCTGCTCTACGGGCCGCCCGGCTGCGGGAAGACGTTCATCGCCCGGGCGCTGGCCGGCGAGCTCGGCGCGTCGTTCTTCTCGATCGGCCTGTCCGACGTCCTCGACATGTGGCTCGGCGAGAGCGAGCGGCGACTCCACGAGGCCTTCGAGGAGGCCCGGCGGGCCGCGCCGTGCGTCCTCTTCCTCGACGAGGTGGACGCCCTCGGCCGCAAGCGCAGCCAGCTGCGCGAATCGGCCGGTCGCAACGTGATCAACCAGCTGCTGGCCGAGCTCGACGGCGTCGAGGCGGCGAACGACGGCGTCTTCGTGCTCGCGGCGACCAACCATCCGTGGGACGTCGACACGGCTCTGCGCCGGCCCGGGCGCCTCGACCGGACGGTGCTCGTCCTGCCGCCGGACGCCGACGCCCGCGCGGCGATCCTCACCGGCGCGCTCGACGGCCGGCCGGTGTCGGGGGTCGACGTCCGCAGGCTGGCCGGCCGGACCGACGGCTTCTCCGGCGCGGACCTCGTCCACCTCTGCGAGGTCGCCTCGGAGCGGGCGCTCCAGGAGTCGATCGACACCGGCCGGGTCCGGCCGATCGACACGGCCGACTTCGACGGCGCCGCCCGCGAGGTCGCCGGCTCGACGCGACCGTGGTTCTCGGTCGCCCACGGCTACGCGATCTACGCGAACGACGGCGGTCAGTACGACGACCTGCTGGCGTACATCCGCAAGCACAGGCTCCTGTGACCGAGCTCGACCCATCCGCCCGAGCCCTGGCCGACGGCGTCGCCCTGATGGGCCTCGGCCGGCCGGCCGAGGCGGCCAGCGCGCTCGCCCGGGCGGTCGCCTCCGACCCGCAGAACGCGCGCGCCCTGACCGAGTTGGCGGTCGCCGAGCTCGAGCTCGACCGGCCGACCCAGGCCCGGGCGACGGTCGAACGGGCCCTGGCGATCGACGCCGAGTACGACCGGGCCTATCGCGTGCTCGCCCGCGCCCTGCTGGCGATCCCCGGTTCCCAGCAGGACGCCCGGACGGCCGCGATGCGGTCGGTCGAGCTCGTCCCCGACGGCTTCCGCGGATACATCGGCCTGACCGAGGCCCTGCTCGCGTGCGGCGACACGGCCGGCGCGCTCCAGGCCGGCCGGCGGGGTGTCAAGCTGGCTCCCGAGGAGTCGGGCGCCCACGCGACGCTCGCCCGCGCGTTGCTGCGCTCGGAGCAGTGGCCGGCGGCCGAGGCCAGCGGCCGGGAGGCGCTGCGACTCGACCCGGGCAACGCCGCCGCGCTGAACAACCTCGCCGTCGCCCTCCAGCGGCAGGGCCGCAGCGCGGAGGCCGTGCCGATCTTCGAGCAGGCGTCCCGGCTCGATCCGCGCAACGACACCGTGCGCAAGAACGTCCGCCGGATCGGTCGCAGCCACGCCCGCCGCCGGCTCAGCCCGTCGGCCCGGGCGCTCGTCGCCGACGAGTCCCGCGCCCGCCGCTACCAGCCGTCCCGGTGGGACTGGTCGCGGACCCGCCAGTTCCGCCCCTTCTGGTGGGTCCTCCTCAAACGCGTCGAGGCGCCCAAGGCGCTCGCGATCAACGCCGTCCTGTTCGGCCTGCTCGTCTACGCCGCCCTGTCCTCGCCCGGCAGCGGAGCCGTCGTCTGGGCCGTCCTGCTCGGCCTCGCCCTCCCGTTCAGCTCCGTCCGTGCCTGGCGGTGGTGGCGGATCCGCCACCCGTCGGCATCCTCCTGGCGGCCGACCGACGTCTGAGCCGGCCGGGCGGTGGCCGCCACGCTACCCGGGCGATCGGGCACCTGCCGCCGCGATGTCCGCGACCTTCTGGATCAGTCGAAGCGAGCCCGGGATTCGACGAAAGCCGTGATGCTCGTAGAAGCCCGCCGCACGCTCGTCGACGGCGTCGACCAGGACGAACCGCGCGGCGACGATCTCCGTCGCCGCGACCACTCGCCCGAGCGCCTCGGCGACGAGCGCTCCACCTAGACCCTGCCCGTGGAGTGATCGGTCGAGCGCGAGGCGCGCGAGCAGCACGGCCGGGATCTGGCGCGGTCCGCCGCGGCCGAGCGTCCGTGGCAGCTCGGCGCGTTGCAGAAGGTGGGCGGTCAGTGAGGAGTACGCACAAACCGTCCGATTGCCGCCATGCCAGACGAAAGTCCGCGCTGTCCGTCGCGCGGCAGCCGACAGCGCCTGCTCCGTGAGCCAGCCGTCAAGCTCCGGTCTGCCGCTGCGGAACTCGTCGAGGCGATGCGTCTCGCTCAGCTGCTCGGCGACGAACCTCGGTAGCGCTATCCGCGCACCACGCGTCGGCTGCGATCCGCGGCCCGCGCCAGGGCCGGGCTTGGATGCGGCTCCTCGTCAAGCGCCGCGAGGAGCCGATCGAAGTACTCCGCCGGCACGACCGTGACGTACTCGTGCTCGCGGAGGACCTCACCAGCTCGTTCCTCCGCCGCCGTGCGTACGAAGTCGCTGGCAGACTCGTGAACCAGATCTGCCGCCCGCTCGATCTGCTGCTTGGCTTCCGGGCGCAGACGAAACTCGAACCGGTTCGATGTACCCGTTGCCATGTCCGTACGAGTGTACGGTCCCAGCGATCGATCGGCAAGCCGACGGGACGCCCGTCCCGACTTCGTCAGGGCTTACGGCTCGGGCGGAGCAGGCCGGCGAGGCTGGCCGTGTAGATCGCCTGCGGCCCCGACGACGTCGCGGCCGTGCGCTGGGGTACGGCGTAGATCCGGTTGGCGGTGTGGACCACCTCGGCCCAGCCGACC
>DATAUX010000122.1:0-3048 GCA_036268015.1 Solirubrobacteraceae bacterium
GGGCTGAGTTGGACTACGGACGGATCGCGACCATCCGCTCGATCGCGAGGCGGGCGGCGTCGGCGGTGGCCGGGGGGACGCGGACCTGGTGGACGCCGTCGCGGAGGGCGTCGCGGAGCTTGGCGAGGGTGATCATCTTCATGTACCGGCAGCTGGCCTTCTCGTTGGCGGCGACGAAGTCGGTGTCGGGGGCGGCGAGGCGGAGGGGGTGGAGCATGCCGATCTCGGTCGCGACGATCGCGGTCGACCCGGGAGGCGAGTTCTGGGCGTAGGTCAGCATGCCGCCGGTCGAGAGCATGTGGACGCCGTCGGCGGGGACGTCGCCGGCGGCGACGTACTCCATGACCGAGGTCGAGCAGCCGCATTCGGGGTGGATCAGGAAGTCGGCGCCGGGGTGGGCGGCCCGGGTCGCGGCGATGTCGGTCGGGCGGATCCCGGCGTGGACGTGGCACTCGCCGTCCCAGACGTGCATCCGCCGGCCGATCTCGTGCTCGACGTAGGCGCCGAGGAACATGTCCGGACCGAAGAGGATCTCCGTGTGGGGACCGTGGGTCGCGAGGATGTGGCGGACGACGGCGACGGCGTTCGACGATGTGCAGCAGTAGTCGGTCAGGGCCTTGACGTCGGCCGACGTGTTGACGTACATCACGACGACCGCGTCCGAGTGGTCGGCCTTCCAGGCGGCGAGCTGGGCGGGGTCGATCGAGTCGGCGAGCGAGCAGCCGGCGTCGGGGTCGGGGATCAGGACGGTCTTCCGGGGGCAGAGGATGGCGGCCGTCTCGGCCATGAAGTGGACGCCGCAGAAGACGATCGTCTGCTCGGGCGCGGCGGCCGCGTGCTGGGAGAGGCCGAGCGAGTCGCCGACGAAGTGGGCGACGTCCTGGACCTCGGGGACCTGGTAGTTGTGGGCGAGGATCACGGCGTCGCGGACGACTGCGAGCTGGCGGATCTCGGCCGTCAGGGCTTCGATCTCGGCCGGGTCGAGGGGCGCGACGACGGGATCGGCGGCCATCGGCAGGAGGTTCACGGGGTGTCCGGACGGTCGGGAATCAGGGTGAGGGTCAGGGAGAGGTCGAGGGCCGGGGCGGAGTGGGTTATGGCGCCCATCGATACGAATTGTACGCCGGTGCTGGCGTGGTCCCTGAGCGTCTGGAGGGTGACGCCGCCGCTGGCCTCGAGGCTGGCGCGACCGGCGACGCGGGCGACGGCGAGGCGGAGGTCGTCGGGGGTCATGTTGTCGAGCAGGATGCGATCGGCCCCGGCGGCGAGGGCGTCGTCGATCTCGCCGGTGTTGCGGCACTCGACCTCGAGCGGGAGACCGGGCGCGTGGGCGCGGGCGGCGTGGACGGCGGGGCCGACGCCGCCGGCGAGGGCGATGTGGTTCTCCTTGATCAGGATCGCGTCGTACAGACCGGCCCGGTGGTTGGTCGCGCCGCCGGCGGCGACGGCCGCCTTCTCGAGGGCGCGGAGGCCGGGCGTCGTCTTGCGGGTGTCGAGGACGCGGGCGCCGGTCCCGTCGACGGCGGCGACGCAGCGGGCGGCGAGCGTGGCGACGCCGGACAGGCGCTGGAGGAAGTTCAGGGCGGTTCGCTCGCCGGCGAGGACGGCCCGGGCGGAGCCGACGACCTCCATGACCGGGCCGGGCTGGCGCCAGCCGTCTTCGGTCGACAGGCGGCGGACGGTGACGTCGGGGTCGAGCAGTCTGAAGACGGCTTCGGCGACGTCATAGCCGAAGACGACGCCCGGCTCCTTCTGGGTGATCGTCGCCCGGGCGCGGGTCCGGGCAGGGACAGTCGCGTCAGACGTGACGTCGCCGGTCCCGAGGTCCTCGGCGAGGGCGCGGCGGACAAGAGCGTCGTCGACGAGCGTCATGGCAGATCAGGATAGGGTGCGCCGGGATGGCCGAAGGGGACGTGGACAAGCCAAGGGCCGGGGCGCCGGAGATCTACTGGCGGGCGTGGCTTCCGGAGATGGCCGGCCGGGCGCGGGCGTCGGTGGTGATCGCCCACGGGGCCGGCGAGCACAGCGGCCGGTACGAGGCGGTCGCCGGAGCACTGGTCGACGCGGGGTACGCGGTCTACGCGCTCGACCACCAGGGGCACGGACGGTCGGGCGGACGGCGAGCCGTGATCAGGTCGCTCGACACGGCGCTGGTCGACCTCCACCGGGTGGTCGCCGGGGCGACCCAGAAGCAGGGCGGCCGGCCGCCGTTCCTGTTGGGTCACAGCATGGGCGGGATGATCGCGACGGCGTATGCGCTCCGCTGGCAGGAGAACCTCGCCGGCCTGATCCTGTCGAGCCCGCTGGCGTCGCTCCCGCAGGTCAAGCCGCCGGCCGGCGTCGTCGTCGGCGTCCTGTCGAGGGTGGCGCCCAGGCTGGGCCTGTCGGCGGTCGACCCGTCCCTGGTGAGCCGGGATGCCGCGCAGGTCAGGGCGTACGAGTCCGACCCGCTGGTCCTCCACGGCCGGCTGCCGGCGAGGACGATCGGGGTCATCGCGAAGACGACCCGCCGATTCCCGAAGGACGCGCCGGGACTCGAGCTGCCGCTGCTGATCATGTCGGCCGGCGGCGACCGGATCGTCGCGCCGGCCGGCGCCGAGATGGTCTACGAGCGGGCGGGGTCCGACGACAAGACCTTGAAGGTCTACCCGGGCCTGTACCACGAGCTGTTCAACGAGACGGAACCGGACCGGACTCAGGTGATCGACGAGATGATCGCCTGGCTCGACGCCCGGACGTAACCCGGTCGGGCGGGCCGGGGTGGGGGCCGGAGTCGGGCGGGCCGCGGGCCGGAGTCCGGGGGCGGGCGCGGGGCGGAGTCGGGCGGGCCGCGGGCCGGCGTAGGGGCGGAGTCGGGCGGGCCGCGGGGTGCCCGACGGTTGGTGTGCCAATGTGGCACCCGAGGTCGGGGGGACGGCGGGTGGCTCGGACGGGCCGGACGCGGTCGTGTCTCGGCACGCGAAACCCGCAGTACTGGACGGTCCAGTACTGGTCGGGTACTGATCAGTTCTTCGCCAGTACTCATCGGTTCTTCGCCAGTACTCGTCA
>DATAUX010000123.1:0-15353 GCA_036268015.1 Solirubrobacteraceae bacterium
GACCGCTCCGCACCGGGCGCCGAGGGCCAGCGCGTCGGTCAGGCGCGATCCGGCGCCGAGCCCGTAGGTCAGCCCGCCGACGAACGCGTCGCCGCAGCCGTAGGAGTCGACGATCGGGCCGGGCACGGCTGAGGCCTGCCAGCGGCCGGCCTCGGTCGCCGTGGTCCAGCCCCCGCCGCCGGCGCCCTCCGTCGCGACGATCAGGTCGGCGAAGTCCTCGAGATCCTCGGCCGCCCGCGTCTCGATCGGGTCGCTCGCGCTGAACACGAGCGCGTCGAGCCGGACGCCCGGCGGCGGGACGGCACGCGCCCGGGGGCTGACCACGAGGACCCGCGCGGCGCGGGCCGCGCCGAGCGCCGCGGCGTCGCCGGCCGTGAAGTACACGCAGTCGTACCCGGCGAGCTCCGCCCACGGGAGCGCGTCGTCGCCGCGGGCGGCCAACCGGTCGCCGAGCGTCGTGATCGTCCGCTCGCCGGCGTCGTCGACGAAGGTCAGCGCCCGCCGGGTCGGCTCTTCGCGGACGGCGGCGTGGACGACGACGCCGAGCCGCTCGAGCCGCGACCGCGACCGGCCGCCGATCTCGTCGTCGCCGAGCGCCGTGTACAGCGACGCCCGGCCAGCCAGGCGCGCCAGGGCGACGGCGGTCACCGCACCCCCGCCGGCGGCCTCGTCCCAGACCTCGGTCGCGTGGACGACCTCGCCGGTCCGGGGGGCGTGCGGGACGCGGGCGAACTCGACCCATTCGACGTGTCCGACTACGGCGACGTTCATCTGGGTAGGCCCCGGCCGGCGGCGGCCACGGCGGCGATCCGGCACCGGCTGCCGGTAGCTTTCGACGACGCACGCGGGGACCGCTTCCCGGGACCCGGCCCGACCACTGCTCGAGAACTGGAGACGCCATGCCGCAAGTTGAGTTCCAGGCGAACGGATCGACCGCCGCCGGCTACCTGGCGGTGCCCGCGTCCGGCGCCGGCCCGGCCGTCGTCGTGCTCCAGGAGTGGTGGGGACTCGACGATCACATCCGCAGCGTCTGCGACAGGCTCGCCGCCGACGGCTTCGTCGCCCTCGCGCCCGACCTCTACCACGGCGAGACGGCGCAGGCGCCGGACGAGGCCCAGCAGAAGATGATGGCGCTGTCGATGGACCAGGCCGAGCTGGAGATGAGCGGTGCCGTCGACTACCTCGCCGCGCTCGACTCGACGACCGGCGACGGCGTCGGCGCGATCGGCTTCTGCCTGGGTGGCGGGCTGGCCGTCTGGACGGCGACGATCAACCCGAAGGTCCGGGCGGTCGTCAGCTTCTACTACGTGATGCCCCATGGCAAACCGGACTTCAGCAAGATCTCGGCGCCCGTGCTCGGCCACTTCGGGACGGCCGACGACTTCATCCCGGTCGAGGCGTCCGAGGGCCTGCTCGGCGAGCTGCGCGACGCCGGCGTGAAGGCCGAGTTCGTCTTCTACGAGGGGGCCGGTCACGCCTTCTTCAACGACACGAACCGGCTCGGCACCTACGACCCGGACGCCGCCGGCCGGGCCTGGCAGCGCTCGGTGGAGTTCCTCTCCGAGAACCTCTAGCCGGCCGGGCCGAGCTCGTCGGCGACGAGCGCGAAGAACCCGGCGATCCCGAACCCGAGCAGCCCGAAGACGCCGATCAGGTGAGCCCAGCGGGCGTCGGCGATCGTCAGGCAGCCGAGGCCGATCAGGAAGCTCGCGCCGGCCAGCCTGGCAAGCAGGCCGGCTCGTGAGGCCGAGAGCACGGCGCGCGGCGTGCGGGGTGCGAGGGTCTGGGGGCTCGCGTGGTCGAGCTGACCGATCAGGACGAGGCGGAAGAGCAGTCCGAGCGACGGGAACAGGATCACGCCGCCGGCGACGATCGCGACGACCACGCAGACCAGCGTGTCGTGGGGCGCGGCCGCCGCCGCGATCGTCAATCCGGGCAGCAGGATCGGGTTCTGGGCGATCGCCCAGCCGGCGATCATCGCGGCGACGGCCAGGGCCGCGGTCACGCGAGCGGCCTCGAAGCGCGACCGGCCGACGAGGACGAGCGTCGCACCGCCGGCGAGCACGGACAGCATGAGACCGGCGATCGCGTCGGTGTGGAGGAGCCGCTCGTAGAGCGGGTGGGCATCGCCGTGGACGACGGCGATCCCGGCCACGGCGACCGCGCCGGCGCAGACGCCGGCGGCGAGCGCCCGCCGGCGGAACGCGGCGGCCAGATCGGCCTGCTCGAGCCGGCGGGCGTCGGCCGCCAGATAGACGGCGGCCAGGTAGGCCGAGGTCGCGACCGCGAGCACGCCGATCAGGATCGAGGTCGGTGACGTCCAGCTGGCCCAGAGCGCCCCGGCCGCGTTGCCGACGGGGACGCGACGCGACGCGATCGCGCCGACCATCGTCCCGAGGGCGAACGGCGCGAGGATCGACGAGGCGGCGAGCACGGTGTCGATCGCCGCGGTCTCGCGCGAGCTGGCGCTGCCCGACCTGGTGGCGTAGGCCGTCCCGCGCAGGACGATCCCGAGCGCGGCGATCAGGAAGGGAACGGTCAGGGTCGACGCGACCGACGCGAAGACGATCGGATAGGCGGTCCAGATCACCGTGATCACGAAGATCAGCCAGACGTGGTTGGCCTCCCAGACCGGCGCCATCGCGTGGTGGGCGTGCTCGCGGATCCGCTCGCCCGGCTTGCCCCGGCCGGGGAACAGCTGCCAGAAGCCGGCGCCGAAGTCGGCGCCGGCGAGCACGGTGTAGAGGACCAGGCCGATCCCGGCGAAGACGAGCGGAAGGTCGTAGAAGTGCATCGTCAGTCGCCGGCGCTCGCCGCGACGGTCCGATCGGCCGGGGGGAGGTCCAGGGGAGCCCGGGCCAGCCGGCGCAGGACCCAGGCGACACCGATCGCGACGCCGGCGTAGATCAGGGCGAGCGTGCCGTAGGCGACCGGGATCCCGTGGGCGCCGGTCACCGCCTGGGACGTCAGCATCACGCCGTAGACGACCCACGGCTGGCGGCCGACCTCGGTCGTGACCCAGCCGGCGATCATCGCGACGACCGAGAGCGGGCCGGCGAGCGCGACGGCCCTGTAGAACCAGGCGGACTCGGGAAGGCGTCTTCGCCTGACGCGGACGACGAGGAACCAGACGCCGAGCAGGGCGATCGCCGTGCCGATCCCGACCATCGTCTGGAAGGCGACGCGGACGACGTTGACCGGCGGCCGGCGGCTCGCCGGGACCGAGTCGAGTCCCTTGACGGTCGCGTTCGGGTCGTGGAAGGCGAGCAGCGAGAGGGCCTTGGGGATCGGGATCCCGTACTTGACCTGGTCGTCGGTGTACCAGCCGAGGATGTGCACCGGCGCGCCCGACTGCGTCTGGCCGAGGCCCTCGAGGGCGGCGAGCTTGATCGGCTGGGTCGTGGCGACGTCCCGGGCGGCCCAGTCGCCGACCAGGATCTGGACGGGCGAGGCGAGCGCGGCGATGCTCAGCGGGATCAGCAGGGCCGTGCGCTCATAGCGACCCCACCGTCCGCGCATGCGGCCGACGGCGTAGGCGCCGGCGACGAGAAACCCGGTGACGATGTAGGCGGCGATGTACATGTGGACGAGCTCGTGCCACAGATACGTGTTGGCGAACAGGGCGCTCAGCGGGTGGACGTCGACCGCGTGGCCGCCGACGAGCCGGAAGCCCGACGGATGATTCATCCAGGCGTTGACGGCGACGACCATCAGCGAGCCGGTGAAGCCGGCGATCACGACCGGGATCCCGGACGCGAAGTGGGCGCGCGGGGAGAGCCGGTCCCAGCCGTAGACGTAGATCCCGATGAAGATCGCCTCGACGAAGAACGAGAAGCCCTCGATCGCGAAGCCGAGCCCGAAGACGCTGCCGAAGGTCGCCGTGAAGTTCGGCCAGAGCAGACCCATCTCGAAGCTGAGGATCGTCCCGGTGATCACGCCGACGGCGAACAGGGCGACCATCACCTTCGACCAGCGCTTCGCGAGCACCCGGTAGAGCGGGTCTCCCGTGCGCATGTGGAGCCACTCGGCGAACAGCACCATCACGGGAAAGGCGATCCCGAAGGCGACGAGCGGGATGTGCACCATGAACGACAGGGCCTGCATCTGGCGGGCCTGGAGGAGGTATGCCTGGTGGACTGGACCAAGCGTCGTCGATCCGCTCACGTGTCCATTATCCCGACCGGCGGAGGAACCCGGACCACGAGCAACCGGCAGCGGGCGACTCAGTGCTCGGGCGGACCGGCGATCACCAGGCTGCTGCCGAAGGCCCGCTCGAAGACGGCCGTCTCGCGTTGGGCGGCCCAGCGCGGGACGACCAGGTCGCCCTCGTCGGCCACGAGGCGGAGCTCGACCCCGTCGCCGGTGACGCGGACGTGGGCCTCGCGGACCGACTGGTCGCGCGAGCGCTCGAGATCCTCGGCGAGGCGCAGGAGCACGGCCAGCCGGCAGAGGCGGTCCTCGTCGCCGGGCTCGAGGACCGGGCCGAGCCAGTCGGGATCGGGCATGCCCTTGCGGTGGTAGCGAGCCGCCTGGGCGATCAGGGCGACCTCGTTCGGTCCGTAGCCCGGCAGGCCGGCGTTGAGGATCAGGTAGCGGGAGTGCTTGTGGTGGTCGTCGTAGTCGACCGACATCCCGACGTCGTGGAGCACGCTCGCCGCCCAGAGCAGCTCCCGCTCGATCGGGTCGCCCGGGTGGAGGTCGGCTGCGGCCAGCTCGTCGAACAGACCGAGCGCGAGGTCGGCGACGTGGCGGGTGTGGGGAATGTCGACGTCGTACTGGTTGGCGAGGTTGACCACGCTCGACCGGCGGACGTCGTCGAAGAGGGAGTGCTCGCCGGGGATGTGGTGCTCGAAGAAGACGCCCTCCCGGAGACCGGCCTCGGTCGCCTCGAGCGCGTCGAAGCCGCCGACGTCGAGCACCGTCGCGACGACGACGGCCCCCGCGAGGATCAGGTCTCCGCGGGCCGCCTTGATCCCCGGGACCCCGGCCCGGCCGCCCGGCGGGAGGGCGGCGAGCCGCTCGACGAGATCCTCGAGGGCCGCCCGGCTGACGACCATTCCCTGGATCCCGATCGACGGCAGGTCGGCGGCCCGCTGGGCGGCGGTCGCGAGGTTTCTGACCGTCCCGCCGATCCCGACCAGGCGGCGGCCGGTCCCGGTCAGCCAGTCGACCCTGTCGAGCGCGCCGGCCACGTACGCGCGGAGGGCGTCGAGCTCGCGCCGCTTGGCCGGCCGGTCGTCGGGGAGGAAGCGCTCGGTCATGCGGACGGCGCCGAGCGCGAACGAGTCCGACTCGCGGGCGAGACGGCCGTCGACGCGGACGAGCTGCATCGAGCCGCCGCCGAGGTCGAGGACGCAGCCGTCGGCGAGCGTGGTCGAGTTGACGGCGGCCAGGTACCCGTAGTGGGCCTCCTCCTCGCGGGTCAGGACGCGGATCGCGAGCGTCCCGTCGGACTGCGCCGGGTCGAGGAAGTCGGCCGCGTTCCCGGCGTCGCGGATCGCGCTCGTCGCGACGGCCCGGATCGCGTCGCCCGACAGACCGTTGGCGCGGCAGAACTGACCGAACACGTGAACGGTCGCGAGGGCCCGGCGGATCGGCTCAGGCCCGAGCGAGCCGGTCGCCGCGAGGCCCTCGCCGATCCGGACCGGCTCGAAGATCTCGTCGGAGCGCTTCCACCAGCCGTGGTCCGCGGTGAAGACGACGAGGCGGAACGTATTCGACCCGAGGTCGATCACCGCAAGGCGCTCGGGCATGCGCTAAGCATCGCGCAAACCGCGGCGTCCGCGCCGCCCGGCGTCCGCGCCCCCGGCGTCAGGCGTCGCGCCGGCTGATCACGACGCAGGCGATCGCGAGGGCGACCGCCGCGTAGAGGCAGAAGACGCCGAACCCCGCCCATGGGGCGAGGTCGCCCGGGTCGGGGTGCACGTTGAAGATCTCGCTGCCGGCGCTCAGCGGGAAGTACGGGTCGATCGTGTCGCGCCACGACTGGGGCAGGGCGGCGGCCGAGAAGATCGGCAGGACGAAGAGCACGCCGAACAGCGCGGAGATCGCCCCGGCGCTGACCCGGATGATCGCGCCCAGGCCGAGGCCGAGCAGCCCGAGCGCGGCGAGGTAGAGGCCGGCGCCGGCGACCGCACGGAAGACGCCGGGATCCGAGAGCGAGGACTGGAGCTGGCGTCCGGCGAAGGAGGCCGGGTGCTGGCCGGAGAGGATCGCCTGACCGACGAAGTAGGCGATGAAGCTGGAGACCAGGCCGACGACGAGGGCGACCCCGGCGAAGACGACGCCCTTCGCGGCGAGCACGAGCCGGCGCTGGGGCACGGCGCTGAGCGTCGCGCGGATCATCCCGGTGCCGTACTCGCTGGTGATCACCAGGACGCCGAGCACGCCGATCGCGATCTGGGCGAGGTTGACCCCACTGAGGCTGAGCCCGGTCGGGTCGAACGTCGCCCGGTCGTGGCGCTCGAGGTGGGCGGGGACGACGACGGCGCTGAGGGCTCCGAGGCCGATCGTCAGGAAGACGGCGACGAACAGCGTCCAGTAGGTCGAGCGGACCGACCGGAGCTTGGTGAACTCGGACCGGACGACGTTGCCGAAACCGGCCAGCGGCGAGTAGGCCGGGTCGGGTGCGGTGGTGGCTTCCATGTTCGGGGTCACCTCTCGGCCGGGACGAGCGCGGGCGCGCCGTCGCCGGTTCGGTAGTCCACGGAGTCTCGGGTGAGCTCCATGAAGGTGTCCTCGAGCGACGCCTTGTGGGCCGAGAGCTCGTGCAGGGTGAGCGCGTTGGCCGCGGCGAGGTCGCCGACGGCGTCGAGCGTCGCGCCGGTCACGTTGAGCGCGCCGTCGGGCTCGCGGACCGTCGCGATGCCCTGCGCCTTGAGCAGCCCGACCAGCTGGTCGGCCTGGGGCGAGCGGACCCGGACGAAGTTTCCGGTCCCGCCCTTGAGGAACTCGTCGACCGTCGTCTCGGCGATCAGCCGGCCCCGGCCGATGATCACGAGGCGGTCGGCGGTGATCGACATCTCGCTCATCAGGTGGCTCGAGACGAACACCGTGCGGCCCTCGGCGGCCAGCGACTTGAGCAGGTTGCGGATCCACTGGACGCCCTCGGGATCGAGACCGTTGACCGGCTCGTCGAACATCAGAACCTTCGGGTCGCCGAGCAGGGCGGCGGCGATCCCCAGGCGCTGCCCCATCCCGAGCGAGAAGCCGCCCGAGCGTTTGCGGGCGACCGCGCGGAGGCCGACCGTGTCGAGCACCTCGTCGACCCGGGCCCGCCGGAGGCCGTTGCTCTGGGCCAGGCAGAGCAGATGGTTGTAGGCGCTGCGACCGTCGTGGATCGCCTTCGCCTCGAGCAGCGCGCCGACCTCGAAGAGCGGTCGTCGATATTCGGTGTACGGCCGGCCGTTGACCGTCACCGAGCCCTTGGTCGGGGCGTCGAGGCCGAGGACCATGCGCATCGTCGTCGACTTTCCGGCGCCGTTCGGGCCGAGGAAGCCGGTCACCTGGCCGGCGGGGACCGTGAACGTCAGGTCGTCGACCGCGAGCTTGTCGCCGTAGCGTTTGGTCAGACCAAATGCCTCGATCATCTGCGGCCTTCCCTGCTGGTTGGCGATACCTGCAAGGCCAGGGTAAGCGATCATCCTGATGATTTCCTGAAGGCCGCGGCGATACCCTCGGGGGCCGTGCCCACGGAACGCAGATCGAGGCCCCGGCCGGGGGGCCGCCGGCGGCGACCGTCGACGGCCTCCCGGGAGGCGATCCGCCGCCGCCGGGCGGGCCTGGGTGTCGGGCTCGTGCTGGTGCTGATCGTCGCAGCCGTGCTCGCCCGGGGCGGCGGCGGAGGGCCGCGGCGGCTGCTGGCCGGCGGCGGCGGGGCCGGCGGGACGTTCGACCCGCTGGCCTACGACCAGGCTCGTGAGAGCGCGTTCGAGGCGGCCGGCGCGGCCGGAATGAGCAACGTGATCTACGCGAAGAGCCCCGGCGGCGTGGTGGCCTCGGCCCAGCGGACCGAGAGCTTCGCCGGTCTGGCGGGGAAGGCGGCGGCCGGTGGGCCGGCCGACGCGTCGACGCTCGAGGCGATCGCGATGCTCGAGAGCGCCGGACGACCTGAGGTGATCGCCGGGGCGGACCCGTCGGCGGCGGCCGGGTTGACGCAGATCGTCGCCGGGACGGCGACGTCGCTGCTCGGGATGCGCGTCGACCTGACGACGAGCCGGCGGTTGGGGATCGAGATCGCGAACGCGACGGGCCGGGGCCAGACGGCCCGGGCGAGGAGCCTCGAGGCGGACCGGGCGCGGATCGATCAGCGGTTCGACCCGGCGTCGGCGCTGGCGGCGACCGAGCGGTACCTGAAGATCGCGAAGGCCGTCTTCGGACGCGAGGACCTGGCGATCGAGTCCTACCACATGGGCATCGGCAACCTCGAGACGGCGATCCGCCGGTACGTCGGGAGCAGCTCGGAGGGACAGCCGATCGCCCGGCTGGTCAGCGACGACGACCTCAGCTACGCGAAGCTGTTCTTCGACTCGACGCCACTCGACCACGCTTCGGCATACACGTGGCTGGCCGGGCTCGGCGACGATTCGTCGACCTACCTGTGGCGGATCCAGGCGGCCGGGCAGGTGCTCGCCCTGTACCGTAGCGACCCGGCCAGGCTCGGGCAGCTCGCCAAGCTCGAGACGGGGGCGCCGTCGGCCGAGCTGGTGCTCCGTGGTGCGGGGACGCCGGAGTTCGCGACCAGGGCGGCGCTGGCGGCCGGCCGGGCGAGCGGTGCGGTGATCGGCCTGCCGAGCGGCGCGCGGGCGACGGCGGTCGGCCTGCGGGCCGGCGGCCCGCTCCATCTGCGGCCGGAGGCGCTGGCGACGGCGCTCTACATGGCGGCGGCGGTCAGGGCGATCGCGGGTTCGAGCGGGGCGCTCGAGGTGACGTCGGCGACGACCGACTCGGCTGACATCCGGGCGGCGGCGGCCGCGAGCCACGGACTGGCGGAGTCCGACCCGCTCGACGCGAGCGGATACGCGTTCGACGTCGCCCGCGACTACTCGACGCCGGCCGAGGCGCAGGCCTTCCAGTTCGTGCTCGACCGCCTGCAGACGCTGAACCTGATCGCGTGGAACCGGGCCGGGCGGATCATCCACATCGTTGTCGGTCCGGCCGCGAGCACGCTCGACGGCCTGCTGAAGACGCTGCTGCCGAGCGACGGATGAAGCCCGACGAAGCGCCGGGGACGGGCCGGCCGGAGACGCTCCCGGATGCCGTGCGGGCGTCGGCGGCCCGGCGGTTCGAGCGCCTGTACGGGGCGTGGGCGCCGATCGCGCAGACGGCGGTCGCGGCGGCGGTCGCGTGGTTCGTCGCGCGTGTGGCGTTCGGTCACCCGGCCCCGTACTTCGCGCCGGCGTCGGCGGTGATCTCGCTCGGCGTCGCGCGCGGCCAGCCGCGCCGGCGGGCGGTCGAGCTGGTCGTCGGCGTCGCGGTGGGGATCGGGATCGCGGACGTCCTCAGCCGGCTGCTCGGGACCGGCGCGATCCAGATCGGGGTGGTCGTCGGCCTGGCGATGGCGGCCGCGGTCCTGCTCGGCGGGGGGACGATCCTCGTCAACCAGGCGGCCGTGTCGGCGATCCTCGTGCTGACGCTGCCAAAGGCGGCTGGCCAGGGAGCCGTGCCGGAGCGGTTCGTCGACGCGTTGATCGGTGGAGCGGTTGCCCTCGCGATCGGCCAGGTCCTGTTTCCGCGCAACCCGCTGACGGTGGTCGCTGGCGCCGGGCAGCCGATCCTCGCGGCCGTCGAGCGAGCGTTCGGGGAGGTGGCCGACGCCCTGGAGGCCGGCGACCTCGGCCTGGCCGAGCGGTCGCTGGGGCGCCTGCGGTCGCTCGACCGGCAGATCACGGAGTTCTACGACGCGCTGGCGGTCGCCCGTGAGACGGCCTGGCTCTCGCCGCCGCACCGGCGGGCGCGCGGCCAGCTGCGGGCGTACGCGGACGCGTCGGGCGCGGTCGACCTGCTCGTGCGCAACGCCCGCGCCGTCGCCCGGGCCGGGGTGACGGCGGTCCGCCGGGGCAGCGACCCCGACCCCGAGCTGATCGGCGCGATCCGGGGTCTGGCGGCGACGACGCGGAGCCTCGGCGTACACCTGGCCGACCCGGCGCGGGCGGTCGAGACGCGACGGCTGGGGACGGCGGCGGCCCGCCGGGCGACCGGCGTCCTGCGCAGCCGCCACGATCTGTCGACGAGCGTCCTCGTCGGGCAGGTGCGGGCGACGGCGTTCGACCTGCTGCGGGGCTCGGGGCTGGATGCGGAGGCCGCACGGGAGGCGATCGGCCCGCCGGCGGACGAGCCGGCCGGACTCAGCGGGGCAGGTGGATCACGAGGCGGGCCCGGCCGGCCTTGAGTCCGTCCTGGGCGCCGCTCATCGCTGATACCGTCGCGGCCGAGACGTGGCCGCGGAAGCGGCTCGGCAGGCGGAGCGTCGCGGTCCAGCCGCCGCGCGCGGTGCTCGCCGCCTTGCGAACGGTGGCGGCTCTGCCGCGATAGGTCTCGTCGAGCTCGACCTCGACATGCCCGCGGTAGGTCGGGGCGATCGAACCGGTCAGCGTGAGCTGGGTGCGGGTCAGCTTGTGGGAGGTGACCCGCAGGCCGGCGGCGGCGGCCGGAGCCGTGGTCGCACCGGCCGGGCAGGCGTAGTCGGCGTCGAGGCCGCCGGCCGAGAACTGGGCGAGCGTGACGGGCGCTCCCGAGAACGACTTGGCGCAGTTGAGCGCGGCCTGGCCGACCGTCCCGACGCCGGCGACCCAGTCGGGCGAGCTGGCCGGGAACTGCTGGGGACTCGCCTGCGGGGTCAGGCCGGTGATCGCGAGCCACTGGAGCTGGGTCGAGTAGAAGCCGACCCGGCCGGTCGCGCCGGACGCCTGGAGGCCGCCGACGAAGCCCTCGATCGTGGCGACGTTGAGCGCGGCCCATGACGCCTGCCGGGTGGGCGTCGCCCAGCTCGAGGTCGTCTCGATGTCGAGCCACCAGGCGGCGGTCGCCGGTGCGACGGCGGTCGCGGCGGCGGCGACCAGCTGGTAGTCGTAGACGGCGCGCTCGACGCCGTAGAGGTAGCCGCAGGCCTGGCTCCAGCTGCCGTCGCAGGTCCCGAACGGCGTGGATGCGGTCGCCGTGCCGTTGGCCGGCGACGGCCAGTCGGGGACGCCGTTGCCGGGGTCGGCCGCGTTGACGTAGAGCGAGGCGGCCGGCTGGGCCGGGCTGCTCAGACCGGGCGAGGCGGCCGCCCAGGCGAGCTCGGCCGGCAGGCAGGGGTTGGGGTTGTTGGCGAGGCCGGCGTTGACGCCGACGATCCCGAAGGCCTGACCGCCGGGGTAGGGCATCCCACACAGCGGATATGAGATGTCGTAGCCGAGCGGGGCGGCGCTCTGGGCGGTGGCCGGCGCGGCGGCGAGCAGGAGGCCGAGGAGGCAGACGGCCGCGAGGAGGCCGAGCCGGGGGCGACGGCCTGGTGGCGTACTCGGACGGACCATCGGCTAGAGCCGGTCGAGCAGCTCCTGCTTCTTGGCGTCGTACTCGGCCTGGTCGAGCACGCCGGCGCTGAGCAGCTCGTGGAGGTGGAAGAGGGCCTCGGCTACCCGCCGGGGAGAGTTGAGGGGGATCTCGGCGGCCGGATCGGCGGCCGGGGCGGCCAGCGGGAGGATCCGGTCGGACGGATACGTGGTGTGTCCGGCGAGCAGATCGGCCGCGGCGTCGGCCTCGGACTGCGTGGCCGCATCCGATTGGGCGTCGGCCGTCGGCGTGGGGGCCTGGGCGTGACCGTTGCCGGCGGCGCCGCGGGCGACGAGGTCGCGCAGGCGGAAGGGAAGCTCGCCGAGCTTCGCCGTGTCGAGGTCGCGGGCGGCGGCGAGGGCGTCGTCCTTGATCACGCGCAGCTCGGGCAGGAGCGGGCGGAGGCGATCCTCGGCGAGTGCCTCGATCTCCTGGATCTGGACGAGGGCGTCAGCGGCGGCCTTGTTGCTGCGCAGGATCGTGCGGAGCGTGCCGGCCAGGTCCTTCAGGGGTGTCTCGGGACGTTGGGTCATACATGGAGTCTGCCGGGTCGCGGGCACCGGCGAAAATCAATCGTGGTGACCGGTCCCCGATGTGGGCGGCGGCCGGTCGCCGGATGTGGGCGGCCCCGGTCCCGCCCGCGGGTGATCGGCCGGGCGTCAGCGGGGTAGCCTGGGCGTGAGACACGGCGGAGGAGAGGCGAATGGGACAGGCAAGGCTCGTCGGGATCAACCACATCGCGCTGGAGGTCGGAGACATCGACGAGGCACTCGATTTCTACGGAAGGGTGCTGTCGTTCACCCTGCGGGGACGGGTCGGCAGGCGGATGGCGTTCATCGATGCCGGCGACCAGTTCATCGCGCTGTCGGCCGGACGGACGCAACCGGCCGACGACGCCCGACACTTCGGCCTCGTGGTCGACGACGCGGACGCCGTCCGCCGGTCACTCGAGGACGCGGGCGTCGAGATCCTCGCGGGCAGCGGCCTCGACTTTCGCGACCCGTGGGGCAATCGGATCCAGATCGTCCAGTACGACGAGATCCAGTTCACCAAGACGGCCGCCGTGCTTCAGGCGATGGGTCTCGGCGGCCTCCGAAAGACCGACGCGGCGTTGGCGCAGCTGCGAGAGAAGGGCGTCGACGCCTAGATCGAGCCGTATCACGAGATCGTGCGGCTGACCGTGTTCTCCGGTGACCTTCGAGCTACACCCGAAGTCCGGGCGACCTCATGCCTATCCGCAGCCGGTGTTGTTCCCGCAGCTCCCGCACGTGTAGCACGAGCCTGTGCGCTGCATCATGCCGCCGCACTGGCCGCATGCCGGGCCCAGGTCGAAGCCCTTGAGGCGAGCCGGGACGACCGGCGGTGAGTCGGTCAGCGCCGCGGTTGCCGGCTGGATCCGTCCCCGGCCGGACTGCGAGCCGGCCGTCGAATGCGCCCGACCGCCGTTCCCGTGGCCGCCGTTCCCGTGGCCGTTCCCGTGACCGTTGGCGTGGCCGTTTGTGTGGCCGTTGCTCGCGTCGCCGTTGGCCGGCGCGACTGCGTCGGCGTCCGCGAGCCCGGCCGGCCCGGCCGTGTCTGAGGAGACCGTCGACTGCGTCGCCTCCTCGGCCGCCTTCCGCGCCCTGACGGTCGGCGTCAGGATGCCGAACTCCTCCTGCTGGTCGGTGTCCAGCCACCTCGACGCCAGCCACCGCATGATGTAGTCGGGCATCGACTTCGCGAACGGGATCTCCGGGTTCTGGGTGATCCCCTCCGGCTCGAAGCGCATGAAGCTGAACTTCTGGACCAGCGTCTCCAGCGGCACGCCGTACTGCAGGGCGATCGAGATCGCCGTCGCGAACGAGTTCATCATCCCCCGCAGCGTCGACCCCTCCTTGCCGATGTCGGTCAGGAAGATCTCGCCGATCGTCCCGTCCTCGTACATCCCCGCCGTGATGTACCCCTCGTGCCCGCCGATCGAGAACTTGTGGGTGATCGACTGCCGCTCCTGCGGCATCCGCCGACGCTTCGGACCGGCCTTCGCCAGCGCCTCGGCGATCGCCGCGTCGACGTCGACCGGCTCCTCGACCGGCCGGCCCTCCTGCGCGTCGGTCCGCAGCGCCTGCGCCGTCTTCGACCCGTCCCGGTAGATCGCCAGCGCCTTGACGCCGAGCTCCCACGCCTGCGTGAACGCGTCCGCGATGTCCTCGACCGACGCCGTCTGCGGCAGGTTCACCGTCTTCGAGATCGCCCCGCTCAGGAACGGCTGGACCGCGCCCATCATCCTGATGTGGCCCATGTGCGAGATCGCCCGCTCGCCGACCGCGACATCGAACACCGGCAGGTGCTCCGCCGCCAGGCCCGGCGCCCCGACGATCGTCGCGTGCTCGTCGATGTGGCGCTCGATCGCCTCGATCTGCTCGTCCGAGTAGCCCAGCGTCGCCAGCGCCAGCGGCACCGTCCGGTTGACGATCGTCATCTGCCCGCCGCCGACCAGCTCCTTGAACTTGACCAGCGAGAAGTCCGGCTCGACGCCCGTCGTGTCGCAGTCCATCAGGAACGAGATCGTCCCCGTCGGCGCGAGCACGCTCGCCTGCGCGTTGCGGTAGCCGAACCGCTCACCCAGCTCGAGCGCCTCGTCCCACGACCGGCGCGCCGCCGCCAGCAGGTTCTCGTCGACCTGCTCGGCCCCCGCGATCTCGTAGGCCGCGTCCCGGTGCATCCGGATCACGTCGTTGTGGGCCTCCCGGTTGAGCTCGTAGTGCTCGTACGGACCCAGGCCGGCCGCCACCCGCGCCGACTGCGCGTACGCCCGGCCCGTCATCAGCGCCGTGATCGCCGCCGCCGCCGCCCGCCCGTTGTCGGAGTCGTACGGCATCCCGTTCGACATCAGGTACGCGCCCAGGTTCGCGTAGCCGAGACCCAGCTGGCGGAAGGCCCGCGCGTTGACGCCGATCTCCTCGGTCGGGTAGCTCGACGGACCGACGACGATCTCCTGCGCCAGGAGGATCACGTCGACGACGTGCTCGAACGCCCCGACGTCGAAGCTCCCGTCGGCCAGCCGGAACTTCATCAGGTTCAACGAGGCCAGGTTGCACGCCGAGTCGTCGACGTGCATGTACTCCGAGCACGGATTCGACGCGTTGATCCGACCGCTGTTCGGCGACGTGTGCCACTTGTTGATGATCGTGTCGAACTGGACGCCCGGATCCGCGCACCGATGCGCCGCCTCGGCCAGCTCGCGCATCAGGTCCCGCGCCCGCAGCGGCTCACCCACGGGGAGGCCCGTGACCCGGCTCGTCAGGTGCCACTCCGCGTCGGCCGCGACCGCCTCCATGAACTCGTCGGTCACCCGGACCGAGTTGTTCGCGTTCTGGTACTGGATCGAGTGGAACCCGTCCCCGTCGATCGACATGTCGAAGCCCGCGTCCCGCAGCGCGGCCGCCTTGTCCTCCTCCTTGGCCTTGCACGCGATGAACTCCCGGATGTCCGGGTGGTCGATGTTCAGCACGACCATCTTCGCCGCCCGCCGCGTCTTCCCGCCCGACTTGATCGTCCCCGCCCACGCGTCCGCCCCGCGCATGAACGAGACCGGGCCCGACGCCGTCCCGCCCTTGGCCAGCGGCTCCATCGACCCGCGGATGTTCGACAGGTTGATCCCCGACCCCGACCCACCCCGGAAGATCATGCCCTCCTTGGTGTTCCACTCGAGGATCGACTCGATCGTGTCGTCGACCGACAGGATGAAGCACGCCGAGCACTGCGGGTTCTCCTCGAAGCCGACGTTGAACCAGACCGGCGAGTTGAACGCCGCCAGCTGGTGCAGCAGGATGAAGGTC
>DATAUX010000124.1:0-2601 GCA_036268015.1 Solirubrobacteraceae bacterium
CGACGACATCGTCCAGACGGCGGCCCTCCTCGTCGCCGGCGAGCAGACCGACGAGGCGGCGATCGACAAGGCCACGATCGAGGCGATCTGGATCTTCCAGATGCCGATGTCGCTGCCGCTGGATGCCGGTCTGCCGGCGGAGCAGCTCAAGGCGGCGCGGGCGGCTCTCGCCCGGGCGAAGCTGGTCGGCGAGGAGTACGGCGGCGTCGAGGTCGCGACGGCGACGATCCGGGCCCGGCGGACCGGCCACGCGATCGTCGAGGAGGCCCGCCGGCGCGGCGTCGAGGCGATCGTCCTGGCGGCCGAGGAGGCCCCGCGGACGCGGGGCGGCGCGCTGTTCGGCGGGCGGACGGGAATGGGGGAGAGCGCGATCGGCGTGATGACCCGGTACGTCGTCGCCAAGGCCCCGTGCCGGGTGATCCTGACGGCGCCGCCGCTGCGGCCGCCTCGGCCGCCGGCGGGAGTCGGCGCGAGGGTCGGGGGCGAGACCGGGCGCGGGGACCCGGATTGACTAACATGCCCGGCGAATGTTCGTGCTGATCGTCGGAGCTGGACGGGTCGGGGCAGCCGTCGCCCGGCGGGCGCTGGCCGAAGGACACGAGGTTTCGGTGCTCGACGAGGACCCTCTGTCGCACGAGCGGCTCGACGAGATCACGGGCCGGGGCTGGGAGGATGCCGGCGGGCGGTTCACGGTCGGCACGGCGCTCGAGGTCGATGCGCTCGAGGCGGCCGGGATCGAGGAGGCCGACGTGTTCATCGCGTCGACCGACGGCGACAACACGAACCTGACGGTCGCGCAGATCGCCCAGCGACGGTACGGCGTGAAGAAGGTCGTCTGCCGGGTGATGGATCCGGCCCGGGCGGCCTGGTACGCCGAGCAGGGTCTGCACACGATCTCGCCGACGCAGCACGCGATCGAGATGTTCGCGCGCGCGCTCGACCTCGCGGCCTAGTGGTCGGCTCGGGACGGTCTCGCCGGACGGGCGGCCGCTAGCCGATGTACGTGATTGTCGCCGGGGCGGGCAAGGTCGGCTGGAACCTGGCGCGCGAGCTGGTCGACAAGGGTCACGAGGTCACCCTGCTCGAGGTCGACCGCCGGCGGTATCTGGTCGTCGAGGAGGAGCTCGAGCATGCCGTCCAGTATGGGGACGCGACCGAGCTGTGGGTCCTCGAGCGTGCCGGCATCCAGCGGGCGGACCTCGTGATCGCGGTGACCGGGGACGACGAGGACAACATGCTGGTCTGCCAGGTCGCCAAGGAGAAGTACCTGTGCGATCGGGTGATCGCCCGGGTCAACAATCCGCGCAACCTCCAGCACTTCAAGCTGCTCGGCATCCAGCCGGTCGTTTCGGCGACGGATCTGATCCTCCGGCTGATCGAGCACGAGGTGCCCCGGTACGGCTTGGTCCACCTGCTCGCGCTCGAGGAGGAGCGGCTGGAGATCATCGAGCTCGAGGTGTTTCCGAAGGCGCCGGCCGACGGCCGGCGGGTCGCGGACGTCCACCTGCCGGAGGGCAGCCTGATCATCTCGGTGCTCCGCGACGGGAAGGGCTTCGTGCCGACCGGCGAGACGGTGATCGAGGCGGGCGACGAGATCCTCCTGGTGCTCGACCCGGGCCTTGAGGACGCGATCACGCCGTTCTTCTCTCCGAACGGCCAGCGATAGGCGCGGCGGACGTGCTCGGGCGACGCGCACGACGGATCGCCGGCACCCGCTCACGTCCGGGTCTGGTCGCCGGGATCTGCGGCCTGGGTGCGATCGCGGGTGGCGCCGTCTGCCTCACTCCGCCGGCTCTTGGCGCGTCGGCGCCGGCCAGGTGCAGGGCGACTGCGCTGACCGGGAAGGTCGTGACCCCGTTCGACGGGGCGGCCGGCACGTTCGGGACCGTCGTCGTCCTGACCAACAAGGCCGCCAAGCCGTGCTTCGTCTCGGGCCGTCCGAAGATCGCCCTCTACAGCGCGGGCGGAGCCCATCTCGCGGGCACGCAGTCGTCGACGGCCGGCGCGATCCACCGGGTCACGCTCGCCCACGGCGGGCGGGCCGGCGCGACCCTGCGGTGGCACGGGTCACCGGACGAGCCGGGCCCGATCAGCGCCCAGTGCGACCAGGTCAAGTCGATCCGGGTGACGCCGACCGGAGCCGGCGGCCACGTCACGATCGGCGGGACGGCACTCGGCGGAGGTCTCCAGATCTGCGACCCGCCCGGCGCGTTCTCGGTCGGCGCGCTCAGCCCGCCGCCGTTCAGTCCCTGAGGCGCTCCGCCGACCCGGCACGCGGAGGCCTGGCGAGACGGTCCAGACGCGTCGAGACTGGGGAACAGGGACTCGAACCCCAAATTCCTGCTCCAGAGGCAGGCGTGTTGCCGATTACACCATCCCGCATCGGTGCGGCTAGACCGTTCCGCCGCCCTGCAAAACCACCGCGAGGGCGGCCGCAGCCCGCGATTATAGATCGCCCCACGAGCCGCCGCAGGGGACTCAGGCGGCCGCGGCGGTTGACCAGTCGCGGTAGAGCTCTGCATACGCGCCGCCCGCTTCGAGCAGCTGCGCGTGGGTGCCCTGCTCAACGATGCGTCCGTGGGCGAGCACGACGATCCGGCT
>DATAUX010000125.1:0-2158 GCA_036268015.1 Solirubrobacteraceae bacterium
GGGACCGGCGGGCTGGACGGGCTCGACCAGCTCCTCGGCGTCGCCCCCGGGATCCCGGTCGTCGTGCTGTCCGGCGCCGACGACGAGCGTCTCGGCCTGGCCGCCGTGCGGCGCGGGGCGCAGGACTACGCGACCAAGTGCGAGCGCGACGCCGCCCCGCTCTGGCGGACGATCAACCGGGCGATCGAGCGAGCCCACGTCACACGCGAGCTGATCCGCCGAGCCAACCAGGATTCGCTGACCGGACTGCCGAACAGGGCGCTGTTCGTCCAGCGGGTCGACCAGGCGATCGCCCGGAGCCGGCGGTGGGCGACCGGGTTCACGGTGATCTTCGTCGAGGTCGACGACTTCAAGTCGATCAACGACAACTTCGGTCACGCGACCGGGGACGACGTCCTCCGGGAGATCTCCCGGCGATTTCTCAGCGGACTCGGCGACGGCGACACGCCGTGCCGGTACGCCGGCGTCGCGTTCGCCGCGATCTGCCACGCCGCGGATCGGGCCGACGCGACCCGGGTCGCCAGGCGGGTCCAGGAGTCGATCTGCCGGGAGCCGGTCGTCAGCGGGGTCCGGTCCTTCAAGATCGGCGTCTCGATCGGCGTCGCCCTCGGGGCCGGCGACGACCACGCGGAGACCCTCATGCACCGGGTCGACGGCGCGATCTACGAGGCCAAGCTGACCGGCGCCGTCTGCGTCGTCGACTGACCAGCCCCGTCGATTCCGCCGGCCGGCCGGCGCCTGATCGGCGGCGACCGGCCGCCCTGATCGGCGGCGACCGGCCGCCCTACTCGGCGGCCAGCAGCCACCAGTAGCTCGGCTGACCGCCGATGCTGTGCTCGAACTCGACGCCGTCCGGCACGAGCGTCGCCGTCTGCTCTGGCCCGACGGGCGCGCCGTCCCCGGCGATGCAGGTCAGCAGCTCGGCCCCGTCGGCCAGCAGCTCGAACACGGTGCCGAGCGTGCGTTCGGGATCGCCCCAGGCGACGAGCCGCTCGTCGACGCTGCCGACCGCCTCGCCGATCCGGTAGCGGCCTTCGGGGTCCTCCCGCCCGGCCGGCGCGACCCAGCCGGTCCGCACGTGGTCGAGCGCGTCGGCGATCGCCGCGGCGTTCTCCGCGGCCGTGTGGCTCGGATCCAGCGCGACGGCCGCCGCGAGTCCGGCCTGCTGGGACCGCGATCCGACGACGAGCACCGTCTTGTCCGACAGGTCGGCCGCCCGCTCGGCCGCCATGATCACGTTCGGGCTGTTCGGGAGGACGACGACCTCCTCGGCGGCCACCGCGTGGATCCCGGCGAGCAGCTCGTACGTCGACGGGTTGAGCGTCGGCCCGCCGTCGAGCACGGCGGCGCCCAGGCTGGCGAAGAGCCCGCCGATGCCCGGGCCGGCGACGACCGCGAGCACGCCGCACCGCTGCTGGCCGAGCGTCGCGCTGAGCGCGGCCGTCCGCTCGGCGACCTGGGCGTGCATGTCGGAGACGTCGAGGTGGGAGACCGCACCGACCCCGGCGAAGACCGCCGTCGTGACCTCGGGGGCGTCGGTGTGGACGTGGACCTTCAGCGTGTGGGCGTCGCCGACGACGAGGACCGAGTCGCCGAGCTCCTCCAGCAGGTCGACGTAGTCCGACGCGTCCAGGTCGGTCCCGGTGACCGCGAAGTTCGTGCAGAACCGGTAGGTCTGCGAGCTGTGGTCGGGGTGGCTGATCCGGGCCGGCGCGTGGTGCTCGAGCGCCGGCGGGGCCTCGCCCCGGAGGGCGGCGACGATGCCGGCGAAGATCACGATCAGGCCGTACCCGCCGGCGTCGACGACGCCGGCCTCACGCAGCACCGGCAGCAGGTCGGGCGTCCGCTTGACCGACTCCTCCCCCGACTCGACGGCCCCGGCGAGGATCGCCGCGATCGCGTTCTCCTGGACGTCGACCGGCGCGTCGCTCGCCAGGCGGGCCTCCGGCGTGTGGGCGAGATCGCCGGCCACCCGGTGGGCCATCTCCCGCACGACGGTCAGGATCGTCCCCTCGGCCGGCGCCCGGACCGACGCGTACGCCCGGTCGGCGGCGCGAGCCATCGCCGCGCCGACGAGGACCGGGTCGACGAGCTCGCCCGGCCGGCTGACGAGTTCCTCGGCCGCACCGCGGATCAGCTGGGACAGGATCACCCCGCT
>DATAUX010000126.1:0-20525 GCA_036268015.1 Solirubrobacteraceae bacterium
TCTGTCGTGTTCTGTACGAATTCTCGAAGAAAGCCCCGACGAGCTACCGGCGGCGCGGCCGCCCGGCGAAGATCTCGCGGATCGGGCCGGCTGAGAGCTCCGACTTCGAAACAAAGCCGATCGCCGGGCTCGAGGCGATCAGGTCCGCGAAGTCCGTCTCGGCGTGCGTCGAGATCAGGATGACCGCCGGCTGCCCGCGGCGTTCGGGGCCGACCAGGCGGCGGGCGAGCTCGAAGCCGCTCTCGCCGGCGAGCATGATGTCGACGAGGGCGATGTCGGGTCTGAGCGCGTCGGCGAGCGGCAGCGCCTCCGCCGTCGTGGACGCCACCCCGACGACGGAGATCTGCTCGCGCTCGAGGAGGACGCGGGCGGCGTCGAGGAACGAGGCGTTGTCGTCGACGATCAGGACGCGAAGGGGCACGCCATCAGCCTGGCAGGCGACCGGAGGCGAAACATTGCAGCTAACCGGAATCCTCACGACGGCTTGCAGCCAGCCGGTACCCGGAGAGTCCAGCCCGTGGGGGTGCGGGATTGACGGTGGCCGCGAAGACACGGGGCGAGCGCCCGGCGATCCTCCTCGAACGGGCCGCAGCGGTCCGCTCACCGCCATTTCGACACATGTGAGGAGACAGTCCAGTGACATCCGCGCAGCGCTTCGACGGTGCCGGCGATCGGCGCGATGCGCACGCCGGCCGAGCGGCCGTGAGCCTCGAGACCGCCCCGGATGCGGCCCTGGTCGACCGGCTGCAGGTGCTCCGGCCGATCCTCCCCGGAATGGCCACGCAGGTGGCGATCGCATGACCTCCTCTCCGAAGCTCGACGGCCGGCCGCCCTCGAGGCGCCGCGCGGCGATCCGGTGTGGGACACGCCGCCGGCGCCTGCTCCTGGCTGGTCTGGCCGGCGTCGCGCTGGCGATCGGGTACGCCGGCATCGCCCAGCCTACGGGGCAGCACGGGAGGACCACGACCGCCGCAACGGCGGCGGTCGCCGCCGCCGTTCGAGCGGTCAACGCCGCGCCGGTCGCCGCGCCGGTCGCCGCCGTCGCCGTCGCCGTCGCCGTCGAGCCGGCTCCGAGCGGGGCCCGCATTCCGGCCAGTGCCGGCGCGGTCCAGGAGCGGCTCGTCGCGCTCCGCTACCTGCCCGCAGCCGGCGTGACCGGGACCTGGGACTACCGGACCGCGCAGGCCGTGACGGCGTTCCAGGCCTGGCAGGGACTTGGCCGTGACGGGACCGTCGGCCCGCTGACGCGGGCGGCACTCGCGACCGCCGTCCCGCCCCAGCCGGCGCAGCCCGGACGCGGCCGGCGGATCGAGGTGTACCGCGAGAAGGGCGTGACCCTGCTGATCGAGGGGTCGCGTGTGATCCGCGCGGTCCATTCGTCGAGCGGCAGGCCCGGATACGACACGCCGCTGGGGACGTATTCGGTGTTCCGCAAGGAGCTCGACTCGTGGTCGTACCCGTACGGGACGTGGCTTCCGTACGCGAGCTACTTCGACGGCGGGGTGGCATTCCACGCGTACGCGGACGTTCCGGCGTACCCGGCGTCGCACGGGTGCGTCCGCATCCCGGCGCCCGACGCGCCGCAGGTGTACCGGTTCGCGTCGCTCGGCACGCCGGTCTCGGTGTACTGAGCGACGCGATGATCTCGGGTCAGCTGCTGATCATCCTCGGCGTCGGCGGGGTCACGCTGCTCGGGGTGGGGGTTCTCCACCGGGCGGGCGTCCCGGCCGCGGTCGTGCTCGTCGGGGCCGGCCTGATCATCGGGTTTCTGCCGTTCGTGCCGGACGTGTCGCTGGAGCCGGAGGTGGTGCTGCTCGGCCTGCTGCCGCTGCTGGTCTTCGACGCGGCGGCGACATCGTCGCCGACGGCCTTCCTGCGCCACGCCGGGCCGATCGGGCTGCTCGCGGTCGCGCTGGTCGTGGCGACGGCGTTCGGCGTGGCGGCGGTCGCCCACTGGATCGGCCACCTGCCGTGGCCGATCTCGATCGTGCTGGGGACGGCGGTCGGCCCGACCGATGCGGCGGCGGCGACCAGCGTGGCGCGGAGGCTGGGCCTGACGCGGCGGCTGCACACGCTGCTGGAGGGCGAGGCGCTGTTCAACGACGCGACCGCGCTGGTCCTCTACACGGCGGCGGTGGCGGCGGTGAGCACCGGCCGGTTCTCGGTCCTCGGGACGGCCGGATCGATCGTCTACGCGGGCGCGGCGGGCGTCGCGATCGGTTTGACCGTCGGCCTGATCGGCCGGTGGCTTCGCAACAGGATCGACGATCCGCCGATCGAGATCGCCGGGTCGATCCTGCTGGCCTATGCGGCGTATCTGCCGGCCGAGGCGGTCCACGCGTCGGGCGTGCTGGCGACGGTCACGGCGGGTCTGTACCTGGGCTGGCACAGCAGCGACAGGGCGTTCTCGGCGCGGAGCAGACTGCAGTCGGGAGCGTTCTGGGAGACCCTCGTGTTCCTCGTCAACGCGGCCCTGTTCGTGCTCGTCGGGCTGTCGTTCCACACCTTCAGCAGCCACGCCCGCGACCCGTTCGGGAGGTTGGTGGCGGCCGGGTTCGCCGTCGTCGCGACGGTCATCGTCGTGCGGCTGGCGTGCATGCTGGCGGCCGGCCGGCTGGCCGGACGCCGAGGACGGGATCGAGCAGACGCGGACGAGCCGGGCTGGCGGGAGCGGCTGATCCTCGGGTGGTCGGGCATGCGCGGGGCGATCACG
The DNA here is from genome assembly GCA_036268015.1 of Solirubrobacteraceae bacterium. Classification (GTDB taxonomy): domain Bacteria; phylum Actinomycetota; class Thermoleophilia; order Solirubrobacterales; family Solirubrobacteraceae; genus Palsa-513. Next base: position 2,714 of record DATAUX010000126.1, read on the forward strand.
CTGGCGGCGCTGCTGGCGGTGCCGACGCGCGACGACGCGGGCCGGCCGGTGGTCGGCCGCGACGAGATCGTCTACCTCGGCTTCGCGGTCATCATCGTGACCCTGGTGGCACAGGGGATGAGCCTCCCGGTCCTCGTCCGCCGGCTGCGCCTGAGTGAGCACCCGGCGGTTGCGGATGCCGAGCGGTACGCCCGCCTCGAGCTGACGCGGGCGGCCCTCGACCACCTCGATCAGGCGGGCGAAGCCGGGCGGCTGCCGCGGGAGCTGGGCGACGGGCTGGGCGCCCAGTACCGGGCACGGCTGGACCGGCTGGCGAGCGTCCACGACGACGACGACGACGACCTCGAGCGCGAGGCCGAGGCGGTGGCGGCGGCCGAGCTGTCGCTGCGCCACGAGCTCAACGCCGTCCAGCGGCGGACCCTCGGCAGGCTGCGCGACGACGGCCGGATCGGCGCCACGACGCTGCGCGCCGTCGAGCACGATCTGGACCTGGAGGAAGCCCGCCTGCGTCGGCCGACGGCCCCGTAGCGCCAGGTCACCGGGTCGAACGTTCGGCCAGGCGCGGTCGCTGTGTGCTGCACCTCACACAAGGACGCGGACCCGGCGTCTATTTTCGACTTCATCGCTCACGACCAGGTCGCCGCGACGCGGCGCACGAGAGGAACATCACCATGGCTCAGGCCGCAGCCGTCGCACTTGCCGGTGTCCACAACGTCGAGATCAACGAGGCCGCGCTGGCGGCCCACGTGATCGCTCCGGCGAACCTGGCCGGCGTCACGAGCAGCCGGGGCCTGGACGAGGGCACGGTGCACGCCGACTTCGCGGGCTCGCCGGTCCCGACCGACCACTTCGACGTCGCGGGATTCGGCACGGCGCTGCACGCGGCGCTGAAGGACGAGGTCGTCGGCTACACGATGCGGCTGCGGCAGAACTCGACGACGATCTACACGCTCGAGTGGAACTGGGCGAAGACGCCGGCCGACGGTGGCGAGGGCTGGACGCCGGACGTGCGGATGCACATCGCAAGCTGCAGCAAGCTGGTCACCGGCATCGCGATGACGAAGCTGCTCAACGAGAAGCCGATCTCCTACGACACGCCGATCGTCGCGTACCTGCCGAAGTACTGGGTCAAGGGGCCGGGCGTTTCGAAGATCACCTTCCGCCAGCTGATGACGCACACGTCCGGCCTGGAGTTCGGCGTCAAGACGTCGGCGTCGGACTACCTGACGATGAAGGCGGCGATCGCGGCCGGCGTCCCGAAGAACGGGCAGTACTGGTACCAGAACATGAACTTCGGCCTCTGCCGGATCCTGCTGGCGACGATCAACGGAAACGTCGCCGCGGGCGCGAACTTCGAGGTCGCGGGCATCGCGGCGCTGAACGACGTGACCTGGGACTACACGACGATCGCGGCGTACCTGGCGTACGTGAAGGCACACGTGTTCGAGCCGGCCGGGGTCACGGGCGCGACCACAGACCACCCGTCGGCGGACGCGCTGGCGTACGAGTTCCCGGCGACCGGGAACGGCTGGAACTCGGGCGACCTGACGACCATGATCGGTGGGGCCGGCTGGCACATGTCCGTCGACGAGCTGCTCGACATCATGGGCACGTTCCGTCGGAGCGCAACGATCATGAGCGCGACACAGGCGCAGACGATGCTCGACGACGGCTTCGGGATCGACGTCCGGCAGTCGACGGCGGTGGGCACGCTCTACAACAAGAACGGCCTCTGGGAGGACGGGGCAGGCCACACCGAGCAGAGCCTGGCGTACTTCCTTCCGGGCAACATGGAGCTCGTCGTGCTGGCGAACTCGCCGATCGGCGCGGCGGGCGAGTTCTTCCGGACCGTGGTGACGGACATCTATCTGGCGAACATCAAGCCGTCGGCGATCATCAGGCCGCCGGCGTCCAAGCTGGCGTGAGGCCGCGCCCGGCGCACGCGTAGGCGGGCTTCGGGCGCACCGGCCGCCACGCGCTGGCGACGTTCTCGGCCACCCGCACGGTCGCGCTCGCAGCGGGCCGACATGCCGGCGTGGCCGATCTCGGGCGGGTACCACACCGCGCTGATCGTCGCGGCGGGACTCGTCGCGGCTGGGCTCGGCGTCGCGCTGACCATGCTGCGGCCCGCGTGCGAGGAGGCGCGGGCCGCGGGCACCGCCGACGACCGTGCTGCCATCGGCCGCCGAGGACGGGTGACGTCAGTCGAGTTGGCGCGTGGTCCGAGGCGATCGGGGGTAGACGCCACGCAGTCCCCGGAGCCATCACGGAGGTAGAGAATGCTCGTCCTACTCGTCGTCATCGGCGTGATCGTCATCGTGGCCGCAGCCGTCGTCGCGGTCCTCAGGACAGGCGGACACCGACTGGTCGGCGGTCGTGGGCGCCGGTCGGCGCGCCGGCGTCCGGTCGCCACCGGCCGTCGGCAACGCGCGCGCCGGGCTGATCGTCACCGGACGACCGACGAACGCGTCCTCCTCGCAGAGGGCGAGGAGATCCAGGAGGACGTGGAGGCCCGGCTGTTGGCCCGCGGTGTCGCTCCCCACCGCCTGTCCGGGCCCAACCCACCGACCGCCGCCGAGCGGCTCGCGTCGCAGGCTCCGGCCGATCGAGCCCGAACGCCGTTCTCGACCCGGGGAAGACGGGCGTACGTGGCACCAGGACGCGGCGGCCGCCGCGGCCAGCGGGTGGTCGAAACAGAATTGCCCGAAGCGCCGGTGCCGGTCGTCGCCCCGTCCGGCGCCGTTGTCTACGGCGCGCCCGGAACTGGTCTGCCGGGGGCCGCGTATGCCGAACCGGATCCACTCGTCCCCGGCGACCCGGGCTACGACGACCGGTTGGTCGGCGGCCGGCGACGCCGGATCGGGTCACGCGGGTCGCCGCGCAACTTCCGCGACTGATCGAGGCTCCTCCTTACCGTCAGGTTGCGAGCGCGCCGATTCGCCGCCGCCGAGCACTACGAACGATCCGTTCGACGGTGGCGTTCATGTTGGTCAACTCGATGTTCCGGGCGTCGAAGTCCTCCGTGGGCAGCCTGCCGACGAGTTCGTCGGCAAACGAGTAGCTGACGTTCGTGACGTCCGCGAAGTCGATCGTCACGGCGTGGTCGGCAGCGCCGTGTGCGAGGATCGCCGCGCGTAGCTCGGCTCCGCGTTCTCTTGTAGCGAACGAGCTCCCGAACTCGCGCAGGCTGAACATGCGGGCATTCAGGAAACCTCGTCCTCGACCGCGACATGATCGCGGAACCGAGTCACAGGCACCAGCTGGTCTCGTCGTCTATTCGTCGGCTGCGGCAGCGATACGATCTCGGACCGCAAGTCCCTAGCGATGCCGAAGTCTGAAAGTCGCTCGGCGACGATCTGACTCGCCGGGGCGATGACGTGCACGCGGTGACCCGCCGCGAGGTGCCAATCGATGAACAAGCGAGGCCGGAGCGCCAACATCGGGTGGAAGTCGAGGAGCCGGGTAGCGTCGACCACGAGCTGGCCGGGCTCATCGCGCTCGAGCGGAAGATCCGGCCAGTAGCCGTCCTTCCCGCCGGCACGACCGAGGCTGATCCTCGTCTCCACGACGCGATCATCGCGCCGCCGTCGGCTGGAACTCCGGCTGATGACGCCAGGGCGCGGCGCGAGCCTCGGGGACGGCACGGGATTGCTGGCCGCGGCGGCAATCGTCTGCCGAGCAATGAAATCCCCCAGGTAGAGCGCGAGGTGCTTTGGCGGCAACACGCCGTCGCCACGCGCAGCCGCGGCGTTGACACGGAGAGTCTCACGAGCGTCGGACCACGAGGCGCGCGTTCTCCTCGCAACGAGCCCGAAGCCCCGTCCATCGCTGCAAGAACTTCCGGCGGAGCGGACTCCGACCCTCGACTGGATCCGATTCACGCCGAAGAGCATGAGCGGCACCAGGTTTGTTATCGGCCGGCTGGAAGAACCGACACCGACGGCGTGGACGACAGTCCCGCCCGCGCTTGTCGTCGATCGGGTCTCGCGATCATGTCCCTGAGGTCCAAAGGCGCGATTCCAGCCCGGAGGCCCGCGCCACGGGTCGGCCGACCGCGCCGCGGATGGCGTCCTCGACTCCGACGACGATCAGGTCCTGCCGGGCTCTCGTCGCCGCCGTGTAGAGCAGCTCGCGCGTCAGGATCCGCGACGTCGGGGCCGGCATCAGGACGGCGGCCGTATCGAACTGCGAGCCCTGGCTCTTGTGGATCGTCATCGCGTAGGCCGTGTCCACGGCTCCCAGCCGCGCCGGGCTCAACTCGAGGATCTCGCCGCCGCGCTCGAACGCCGCGCTGAGGCGATCCGGTCCGCTCGCGAGCACCACGCCGGTGTCGCCGTTGTAGAGCTTCAGTTCGTAGTCGTTCTCCGTCACGAGTAAGGGTCGGCCCGCGTACCATCGGCGGTTGGCCGCGAAGCCGTCGATGTCGGCTGCCAGCCAGGCCTGGATCCGGGCGGTCCACGTCGCCACGCCCTGCGGGCCGCGGCGGTGTGCGCAGAGGATCCTGAAGGCTCCGAGTCCGTCGATCGCCGCCCTCGCGTCCCCGGCTCGGGCGGCCTCGGTCACCGTCCTTGCGGCGGCGATCGCCATGTCTCGGACCGCGGCCAGCCCCGCGTCGGCGGCCGGGTCGGCCGCGTCGACCGGGATCCACGTGACCCCGCCGGGGCTGTCGGTGAGGACTTCGAGCACGGCGTCGGCGTCGCCCCGCCGGATCGCCTCGGCCAGACGGGCGATCCCGCCGCCGTACCGGTGGACGCGGTCGAGGACGACGATTCCCTCGCGTGGCCCGGCCGTGTCCGGCGGGCCGACGATGTCGCCGAGCACCGCGCCCGCCTCGATCGACGCGAGCTGACCCGGGTCGCCGACGAGGATCAACCGAGCGTCCGGCCGGACCGCCTCGACCAGGCGGGCCATCATCGAGAGCGAGACCATCGACGTCTCGTCGACGATCACGACGTCGTGGGGGAGTCGCTGGGCACGGTTGTGGCGGAACCGGCTCTGGCTGTCGGGCCGCCAGCCGAGCAGGCGGTGGAGGGTCGACGCGTGGAGCTCGACCAGCTGCGTTCGGATCGCCTCGCCGACCGGCAGGTCGCGCGCCTCGTCGTGAACGGACTCCTCGAGTCTCGCGGCCGCCTTGCCCGTCGGCGCGGCCAGTGCCACGAGCGGCGCTGGCGCGCCCGATGCGGCGGCCTGCTCGGCCAGGAGGGCGACGATCCGGGCGACGGTGGTCGTCTTTCCCGTTCCCGGGCCGCCGGCCACGATCGTCAGGCCGCGCCGCACGGCCGACGCCCCGGCGGCGCGTTGACGGCCGTCGGTCTCGCCGGCGAACAGACGCGCCAATCCGGCGTCGAGGACGTCGAGCCGGACCCCGTCCGGCCGGTGGTCGGCCAGCGCCCGCAGATCCGCCGCGACCTGGCGCTCCTCCTGCCAGTAGCGATCCAGGTAGAGCCACGTCCCGACCAGGCGCAGGGGCGGGTTCGATGCCACCGGTTTCGCGCCGTCGGCGTCCGGTGTCCGGCCGCCGGTCTCCGCCTTGTCCCCGACCGCGACGAGCCGGCTCGCCGCCACCCGCCCGGTCCAGGTCGCCGGGTCCGGCCAGGGCAGCGTCGACAGGTCCACTGGGTCGTCGGTTTCGACGCTGGCGGTCTCGGCGATCGTCGCCAGGTCGACGAGGACGTGGCCCAGCCGGGGACCCCGGACGGCGAGGGCCGCCGCGAAGACGACGGCGTCGTCGGTCTCGCCGCCCAATCGGCCGAGGCGCGTCGCGACCCGGACGTCGGCCGACGCCAGCACGCCGGCATCGTTGAACGCCCGCAACAGGCCGGGCGCGTCCGTCGCCCGGCGGACGTCGAACGCATCGGGCCCGGTGGCCGCGACGCTCACGAGGCCGGATCTCCGTCGAGCACGTCGCTCAGCGCCTCGACCAGCCGGCCGGACGGCCGCCACGCGAAGACTCCGTACGGCTGGCCTTCGACCGTCGGCGTCTCGGCTCCGGTCATCCCCCGCAGGAACAGGTAGAGCACGCCGGCGAGGTTGCGCTCGGCGTCGTAGCCGGCCACCCGCCACCGCAGGTACCGGTGGAGCGCCGCCGTGTAGAGCAATGCCTGGAGGCCGTAGTGGGCCCGGCGCATCTCCGACGCGAGGGCCGCCGGAGTGTGGTGGCGCGGGTCGAGCTCCTCGCCCGGACCGGCCAGCCAGTTCGTCTTGTAGTCGACGATCGCGAACCGGGGGATCCCGTCCCGGCCGGGGAGACGCGCGACCAGGTCGAGGCTCCCGGTCAGGAAGCCACGCACGTTCGGCCGCAGAGCCGGGTCGCCGAGGCGCGCCGCGTACCCGGCGAGCGGGTCACCCGGCGGGAGGTGGTCGGCCAGCACGCCGGCGATCGCGGCGAGCGTGAGTCGACCGGTCGGCTCGTCTCCGCCGGCGAGCGGCAGCTCGAAGTCCAGCTCGTCGAGCCGGTCGGTCCGCCTCAGGTCGCGCAGCCTGATCCCGCCGGCCAGCCGGCCGAGCGGCGTCTCGATCGCCGCCCGCAGGCCGGCCGCCACCGCCACGGGATCTCCGAGCTCGACCCGTCGTCGGGCCTGGGCCGACGCGATCTGCCTGGCGAGCTCTGCATCGAGGTCGGCGGCCGCGAAGTCGGTCGCCTCGAACACGCGGTGGACGAGCGTGCCGACCTGCACGCCCGACGGCATCCCGGCCAGGGGGAGTCCGCCGCGCCGGACCTGCTCGACCACGAGCGACCCGTCCTCCGGGCCACCCATCGGGGACGCGAACCTCACCGGCTCGTCGGTCACGACCGCCTCCTCCGGCTCGCTGGCCACCCTCGCCTCGTAGGCCCCGGCCGTGATGTCCGTGTACGACGTCCGCCGCCACCGGTCGTCCAGCGTCCGGTCGAACACGGCCGCCGAAAGCGCCGCGGGTTCGGCGATCGACGGTGCCCAGGCGGCCGGCAGCCCCAGGGTCGATCGCTCGACCGAGATGCACCCGGGCGCCTCGGCCGCCAGAACGTCGAACCGGGCGGCCGCCGCCGCGTCGGCCGGGTTGGAGTCGCCGAGCGCGGCGACGTTGCCGTCGGCGTCGCGCGCGAACAGCAGCCGGCCGAGCGGCGAGTCACGGCTGTTCCACGACCCGGCCCACCAGACGACCGCCTGGTGCTGGGCCCGGGTCAGGGCGACGTAGGCCAGACGGAGGTCCTCGCCGCGCTGCTCGACGAGGCTCTGGTTCTTGTGGGCCGCGAAGCCGTCGCCGGCCAGGCTGACGTCGATCGTCAGCGCGTCGTCGGCGTCGGCATCGTGGAAGAAGACCGGTTGCGGGTCGCTCGGGATGTAGCCCGGCTCCCAGAGGAACGGGAGGTAGACGACCGGGAACTCGAGGCCCTTGCTGCGGTGGATCGTCAGTACCTGGACGGCTTCGGCATCCGATTCCAGCCGGCGGCTGCGCTCCTCGTCGCTGGTGTCCTGGTCGGCTTCGGCGATCCGCCGGCGCAGCCACGCCGTCAACGCGGTCACGCCGAGCTGGTCGGCCGAGCACTGCGCGTGGAGCAACTGGCCGACGTGGCGCAGGTCGGTCAGCCGGCGTTCGCCGTCCGCGCACGCGAGGATCCGCTCCGGCAGGCGCTCGGCCAGGGTGATCGTCTCGGTCAGGGACGCGACACCGTTCAGACGCAGGACCCGCGCCCAGTCGTGGAGCCGGCGGTGGACGGCCTCCCAGTCGTCGTCGCCCGCGCCGGCGATCTTCGCGGCCGACCAGCCGAGGAAGCAGGTCAGCGCGGCCGCGTGGGCCCGGCTCGTCTGGGCCGGCCGCTCGACCGCCTCGAGCAGGCGCAGCCACTCGCGGGCCGGACCGGTCCCGAAGACGCTCCCGGCGCCGTTGATCACCGCCGGGATCCCGACGTCGTCGAGCGCCTCCCGGATCAGCGCGGCGTGGCGGTTGGTCCGCACGAGCACGGCCGCGTGTCCCGGGCAGACGGGTTCCGTCCCGAGCGTCCGGCCGTCCTCGTCGCGCCGCTCGATCTCCGCACCCGCGGACAGCAGGCGGACGAGGTCGGCCGCCAGGTCCTTGGCGATGTGCTCGCGGGCCGACGCGTTCGACGGGTATCCGGCCCGCGTCAGGTCGATCGTCGGCTCGTCGCGCCAGAGGACCCGGATTCCGAGCGGGGCCGACCGCGGCGCGCCGGACAGGCGCGCGCGCTGGTTGGCCTCGGGCGCGCGGACCTTCCGGTAGACGATCCCCGCGTGGCCGAGCTTCGCGCCACCGAGCATCGCGTCGTACGCGTCGATCAGGCCCTGGTCGCTGCGCCAGTTGACGTCGAGCGTCGCGCCGGCGACGGCCGCCCGCGCGGCCGCCAGATAGGCGTAGACGTCGGCTCCCCGGAAGGCGTAGATCGCCTGCTTGGGGTCGCCGATCAGGACCAGCGTCGCCCCGGCGTCGGCGTGCGCGCCAGGCCCTGGCGGGCTCCCGGCGTCAGCCGGATCGCCGGTGCCGAACGCCCTGCGGACGATGTCCCACTGGATCGGGTCGGTGTCCTGGAACTCGTCGACCAGGACAACTGCGTATCTCGCACGCAATCGGGCCGCCGCAGCTGGACCGCCGGCCCCGCCGAGCGTGTCGTCGAGCCGGGTCAGCAGGTCGTCGTAGGTCATCACGCCGAGCCGGCGCTTGCGCAGCTCGAGCTCCGTCCGGACCGCGAGGGCCAGCCGCCGGCGCATCTGCGGGATCGGCCCGGCCGCGTCGACGAGGGGAGCGCCGGGGTGGGCGATCACGACGCGGGCGATCTCGCCGGCCTCGGCCCGCGTGAACGGGGGCGCGCCGCCGCCGTGGAAGCGCCGGACGTAGAGGTCGTCGACGACCTCGGCGATCAACTCGGAGATGTCCTCGACGAGCACCGTCTCCGGCTCGAGGTCGCCGGCGATCCCCAGGCCGCCGAGCACCTCCTGGCAGAAGCCGTGGGTCGTCGCGATCGTCGCCCCGTCGAAGTGGGCCAGCGCCCGCCGCAGCCGGTCGCAGCGGAGCCGGACCTCGGCTGGCGAGCCCTGGCCGAGCAACGCGACGACCTCGTCGGTTCCCCGCGGCGGCACACCCGCCAGGACGCGCTCCAAACCCAGACCCACGCTGACCAACCGGTCGCGCACCCGCTCGCGGAGCTCGCCGGTCGCCATCCGCGTGAAGGTCACGAGGAGCAGCCGGTCGAGCGGCGTGCCCTCGGCGACGTAGCGGGCCGCGAGGGCGGCGATCGTGTAGGTCTTGCCGGTTCCCGCGCTCGCCTCGAGCACGGTGACGCCGGTCGGCAGCGGGCCGCAGACGTCGAACGGGCGGGTCGCCGCCGCGGTCATCGGCCGCTCACGACCTCGCGGGCGAGCAGGTCGTCCCAGAGCTGGCCGGCGTTGCGGCCGAGCTCGTCCGCCGGGAGCTCGTCGAACGGGAGGATCCCGCCGAGCACGAGCTGGTGCTCGAGCTCCTTGTCCTCGTGGTCGAAGTTCCACTCAGACGTCCACGCCTTGCGGGCGGCGGTGACCGGGTTGCGGTCGATCGCGACGGCCTCGGCGTAGGCGGCGGACGTCAGGCAGTACAGCGGGAGCGGCTCACGCATTCCCCGGTCGTAGAGCTCGACCAGCGACTCGAGCCCGGCGACGGCCGCCTCCCGCCGGCCGGCGGCGTCCTGCGCGAGCGGGGCGATCCGGGCGATCGCCGCCGGCGCGCTCATCTGTCCGCGACCGACGCTCGCGACCGCGAACGCCCGGTCGGGTTGGCCGGCCGTCAACGCGAGCAGCCGGACCCAGGCCGCCAGGCGGTGCTTGGCCGCCAGGCGGGAATACGTCGCCGTGAGCAGGAGATCGCCGTGGACGCCGGGCACTGTCCCGGTCAGCGAACGTCCGTCGGATAGAGCGATATGGACATCTATCGACGCCGGCGGCGGCGCACCCGCGACGAGGGCCTGGGCGCGGGCGGCGAGACGCTCGGCGATCGGGAAGACCTGCTTGATCACGGGCAGGCCGAGCGCGCCCGGCGGGAGCGTGCCGCGGGCGATCTCCGCGAGCGAGGCGGTCCGCGGGTCGACGCCGGCGAGCAGGGCGTCGAGCAGCCGCTGGCCGACCGCCCACTTCCCGAGCCCGTCGAGCTCGGTCTCCATCGCGTCGACGAGCTCCTCCGAGTAGTCGGCCACGCTGATCCCCAGTCGCTGGCGCAGGAACGCGCGGACGGGATGCCCGACGAAGCGGACGAGGTTCTCGAGCTCGAGCCGGGTCGCCGGCGCCGGGGGGAGCGGGTGGGCGAGGAACGGCCCGGGGTGGGATCGCGGCAGCCCGAGCGCGCGGGCGCCCGCGCGCGTCACTGGATCGAAGCTCCACGTCCGCTCGCGCACGAGGGCTCCGCAGGCGAAGTTCCGCGGATCGAAAGGCTGGAGCGGGTGGCGTACGAGGACCTGATCCCGGGCCGGGCCGTCCGGTGCGCGGGCGGTCTCGTCGACCAGGTCGAGCAGCTCGCCGACGGGGACGGCCGGCGGCCGGGGCGTGTTGGTCCGCTCGTCGTTGCCCGTGTACGTGATGATCAGCCGGTCGGTCGCCGCGAGCAGGGCGTCGAGCAGCATCTGGCGATCCTCGGTGCGGGGGTCCCGCTCGCCGACGTGCGGGTGCTCGAGCATCAGGTCATCCCCGTCGCGGGGCGCCTGCCGCGGGAACATGCCGTCGTCGAGCCCGAGCAGGCAGACGACCCGGTGGGGGACCGAGCGCATCGGCACGAGCGTGCAGATCGTCAGGTGGCCGGTCCGGAAATTCGCCCGGGTCGGGCGCCCCCTGAGACGGTCGGCGAGCAGGGCGCGGACCTCGGCCGGCGCGAGTCCGGTCGGGTTCACGACGCCGGAGACGGTCGCCTGTTCGACGACGTCGTCGAGCAGTCGCTGGAGCTCGGATCGCTGCCATGACTCGGCGGGGGCGGGCACCGACAGCAGGTCGGCGGCGTGGGCGATCGCCCGGGCCCAGGCGTCGATCGTCTGGGTCTGGCCGAGCCGGTCGAGCGCGGTCTCGAGCCGGTCGACGAGCTCGGCGAGCCTGCCGGCCAGGTCGATCGACCCGCTGCCGACGTCGTCGAGCGGGAGCACGCCGTCGACGAGCCGCAGGCCCGCCTCGGTCATCGCGACCCCCGCCAGTACCCGGTCGAGCCCGGCCCGCCACGTACCGGTCGGGAGGGCGTCGAGCTTGAACGGAGCCCGATGCGCGGCGTCTAGCCCCCAGCGAATCCCGCTCGCCGAAACCCAGTCCTGAATCCTCGCGAGATCGTCATCGTCGAGCAGAAACCGCCGGCGGACGGGCTCCCGATCGGCCAGATCGAGGACTTCGGACGCGGTCACCCGCCCGCCGACGAGCGCCATCAGCTGGCTGACCAGGCTGAGGATCGGGTTTGTCTGGAGCAGTGCTCGGTCGGCCAGCCGGACACGAAGATCAGCCGGGCGGCCGTCGGCCGGCAGCGGGTCGTCGGGATCATCCGTCGAGACGTCGCCGGCGCCGAACGTGGCCGCGATCAGCGGTGCGAACGTCTCGATGTCCGGGCACATCACGATCACGTCGCGCGACTCGAGCTCGGGGTTCTCGATCAGCTCGTGGAGGATCGCGTCGCGGACGACCTCGACCTGGCGGGCCCGGCCGTGACACGAGTGGATCTGGAGACTCCGGTCGTCCGGGTCGAGCACCGGACGTTCGTCGTCGCGGCCGGAGACCGGGGCGCCGGCGGGTCGGCGGTCGGCGCGGACGTCGGCTGCGATCAGGGCGAGCAGGCTGCCGGTCGCGTGGTCGATCGGATGGTGGTGGTCGACCGTCTCGGGGTCCGTGCGATCGGCGGCGGCCGGGCCGCCGAGGACGAGCTGCATCTCGCGGGCGTCCTGGCCCCAGGAGGCGAGCAGGCGGTTGGACGGTAGGTCGGCGGTCGTGTCCTGATCGCGACGAACGGCGTTCGTTCGAACAGCGTTCGTTGTCTGGGATGAGCTCCCGCCGACGCCGGCGACCGTCGACCAGAGGGTGGGGGACGGGTGGAGGAGGAAGAGGTGGACGTCCCGGGCCGCGGCGATCGCCCGCAGAACCCCGAGCAGGCCGGCCGGAAGGCGGGTCAGGCCGAACAGCGAGACCCGGCGGGGCAGCTCGACGACGTCCGCGTCGGCGCGGATCCGCTCGCAGGCGGCGGCGACCCGTTCGGCCGGACCGGGCGCGCCGATCCGCCGGCGCAGCGCCCGCCAGAGCTCGGCCTGCCAGACGGCATCCGGCGGGAGCCGGCGGCCGGCGCCGTCCGTGTGCTCGCCGGCCAGCCAGGCGCCGAGCATCTCGGGCCGGTGGACGGCGTAGCGGTCATACAGCTCGGTGATGTGGCTCGCGCCGCGCAGGCGACGGGCCCGCCGGACCGGATCCGGGGCCTCGCCGGTCGCCGGGTCGTCCGGGCCGCCGAGGTACGCGGCGAAGGCCTGGAGCCAGGGCTCGGCGAGGGCGGCGTCGATCACCTCGAGCAGCGGCCAGACGGCCCGCTCGGGCAGCCAGGGGTCGAGCGCCGGGTCGATCCCCGAGGCGGTGGCGACCGCGTCGGCGGTCAGCCGGCGGGGGAAGGGGAAGTCGATGTTCGCGCAGACGCCGTCTCGCCGGCCGGGCCTCGCACCGAGCGAGGTCGACAGGCGCTGGGTCAGCCAGCGCTCCATCCCGCGGGTCGGGACGGCGACGACCTCCGCGGCGAACGGGTCGGCCAGCGGATCGGCCAGCAGGAGGCCGAGTGCGTCGACGAGGCCGTCGGCCCGCTCGGATCGGTGGATGTGGAGCATCGCCCGACGGTCTATAGCAGCGTGTACCGTCGGAAAAGTGCTCCCGCGATTAGTTTCGGCGGGCGGCGGCGTCTTGGACGTATCAGTCAGACCAAACCCCAGAGGAGTGTCATGAGCACGACCAGGACGCGTATCAGCAAGATCGGCGTGGTTGTCGTTCCCGTCTCCGATCAGGACCGGGCGATCGAGTTCTATGTCGGGACGCTCGGCTTCGAGAAGCGCACCGACGTTCCGTTCGGCAACGGCTACCGCTGGGTCGAGGTCGCCCCGGCCGGCGCCGTCACGGGAATCGCGATCGTCCCGCCGCCGCCCGGCAAGCCGACCGGCGGCGCGGAGACCGGGATCGCCCTGTCGACCGACGACGTCGATGCCGACTACGCGGACATGAAGGCGGCCGGTGTCGACGTCGACGCCGAGGTCAGCCGGATGGGCGGCCCGGTCCCGCCGATGTTCTGGTTCCGTGACCCCGACGGAAACTCGCTGCTCGTGGTCCAGGAGTCCTGAACCCCGGCCGTGACCGCTACTCGCCCGGGCCGGCCGCCTCCAGCGTCCGGGCGAGGTTGTCGAAGGCCCTGTTCCACCCGTCGTCGTGGGACCGGACGGCCTCCTCGTTCCACAGGCCGCGGTGGGTGAAGCGGACCGTGGTGATGCCGTCGGTCTCCTCGAAGTCGAGCTCGATCAGCTGCCGTGTCGCGTTGTCGTCCCAGAGCCAGGTGAACGCCAGCCGGGTCGGCGGCTCGATCTCCGTGTACCTGCCGCCACCCCCGTATTCGACGTCCTTGTGCGGGTCGCGCATCACGACGCGGACGGTCCCGCCGACGCGGAGGTCGACCTCGGCCTCGGTCGTCTCCCAGCCGACCTCGGCGTGCCACCAGCGGCGCATCACCTCCTCGCTGGTCCACGCGTCGAAGACAGCCCGGGCGGGCGCCCGGTAGGTCCGTTCGATCCGCAGGGTCTGGCCGGCGTCGGTCATCCGCCGTACTCGTCGTGAAGCCTCCACCACTGGTACGGCGGACTCTGCGGGTAGCCGTCCGGCGAGTCCTCCCAGTCCTCCTGGCGGCCGAGCGCCGTGATGTCGAGGTAGCTCCACGTGCTCCCCATCGCCTCGTCGCCGCGGTTGTCGACGAAGTACGTCCGCAGGACGCGGTCGTCGTCGCGGAGGAAGACGTTCGTCCCGTGCCACTCGTCGACGCCGAAGTCCGCGTCGAAGTCGTCGGTCAGCGTGAACCACGGGATCTTCCAGCCCATCCGCGCCTTCCAGCGGTCGAGGTCGGCCTGCGGAGCGCGCGAGACGAAGACGAGCGTCGTGTCGCGGGCGTTCAGGTGAGCCAGGTCGGCGACCTGGTCGGCGAGGAAGGAGCATCCCGGGCAGCCGGCCTCGGGCCAGTTGGTCGCGCCCGGCTCGAAGAAGAACCGGTAGACGATCAGCTGGCGGCGGCCGTCGAACAGGTCGAGGAGGCTCGCCGGTCCGTCCCGGCCAACGAACGCGTAGTCCTTCTCGACCGCCATCATCGGCATCCGCCGGCGCTCGGCGGCCAGCGCGTCGCGGGCGCGGGTCAGCTCCTTCTCCTTCACGAGCAGTTCGTCGCGCGCGGCCTTCCAGTCCTGCGCGGACACGATCGTTGTCGCGTTCATCGGGGTCTGTCCTCCTTGAGGTAGTCGTCGACGACGTCGAACAGGCGCCCCCACAGGGCGCGCTGGCGATCCATCCAGTCGGCGGCTTCGCCGAGTGCCCGCGTGTCGAGCGTGAGCCGGTGGGTCCGGCCGTCGATCACCCGCGTCACGACGCCGGTCTCCTCCAGGACCTTGAGGTGCTTGGAGATCGCCGGCTTCGACACGCCGAACCCGGACGTCGCGTCGCCGACGGTCGCCGGACCAGCGGCCAGGCGCTCGACGATGCCGCGGCGAATCGGGTGCGACAGGGCCCTGAACGAATCGTTAACCATCTGGTTAACGATATCACGCCCGGCGTCGGCCTATGATCCGGCCGATGACCGAGACGCCGACCGGCTGGCGGGCAGGCGCGGCAGCCGTCGCCGTGCTGACCTTCGATGTCGACGCCGAGTCGCCGATCCTGGCCGAGGGTCGGCGGTACGCCGACCACGCGATGGTCATGACCCATCAGGCGTTCGGCCCGCGGGTCGGCGTCCCCCGGCTGCTGGCCCTGCTCGCGGAGTACGGCCTGCCGGCGACGTTCTTCGTGCCCGGCCTGACGGCCGACCGGTACCCGGCGACGGTCGCCGCGATCCTCGAGGCCGGCCACGAGGTCGGCCACCACTCCTACGGCCACCGCAGCGCGGTCAAGCTGACCGCCGACGAGGAGCGGGCCGACTTCGAGCGGGCGCTGGTCGCACTCGACCGGGTCGGCGTCACGCCGCGCGGGCATCGGGCGGCCCTCTGGGAGGCGAGCTGGCGGACGCCGGCACTCGTCGCCGAGCACGGGCTGGTGTACGACTCGAGCCTGATGGATGCCGATTCACCGTACGTCCTGCAGACCGACCGAGGCGAGATCGTCGAGCTCCCACCTCATTGGAGCCTCGACGACTGGGAGCCGTCCGCGTACCTCCCGCAACCGCTGATCGGAACACTGATCCGCTCGCCGGTGACGGTCGCCGAGATGTGGATCCACGAACTCGAGTCGATGCGCCGGCACGGGTCCCTGTTCATGCTGACCTGCCATCCGTTCCTCAGCGGCCGGGCCGGCCGGGTCGAGGGTCTGCGGAGGGTGATCGAGGCCGGCCTCGAGATGGGCGACGTCGACTTCGCCAGTTGCCTACAGGTCGCCGAGCGGGCTCGGGCCGACCCGGCCGCCGAGCACCGCCGGCTCGCGCCGGTCGTCGTCGCGCCAGACGTCTACCCCGACGACTAGGCCGGCCGGTTGGCCCGGGCGTCCAGGTCGGTGGCCCAGATCTTGGCCCGGCGCATCTATGCCTGGTCATACCAGCGCCGTAGAGTTGGCCCACGGTCTGTCTACAAAAGGCGGGTAGAGATGGCAGTTGCTGAGCACCCGGGCGGCCTCCAGGTCGTTGACGAGCGCAACCGTCGTTTCGGGGTCGAGACGAACGGGATCAACTTCATCGGCGAGGAAGAGCGGCTGATGGGCCAGCGCCAGCTGTCGACCTTCTGGATCGCGTCGAGCTTCTACCCGTTCAACCTGCTGCTCGGGATCCTCGTCTACGGGCTCGGCCTGCCGCTCTGGGCGACGGTCGTCGTGGTCGTCGGGATCGGCTTCGTGTCCTACTTCTACGTCGGCCTCGCGTCGATCCCGGGCGCCCGGTCGGGGATCTCGACGCAGGCGCTGACGAGAGTCACGTTCGGGATCAACGGCAACCGGGTCAACGCCCTCTTCGCGTGGGTCACGGGGATCGCCTACGAGGTGATCAACGTCGTCACCGGCGTGCTCGCGGGCGCGGCCCTCTTCCACGAGATGGGGTGGAACGCGGGCGGCCACGGCCAGACGATCGTCGCCCTGCTCGTCGTCTACGGGTTCTCGATCCTCCTGCCGTACCTCGGCCACGCGACCGTGATCTACGTCCAGCAGGCGTTCGCCGTCGTGCTGGCAGTCGCCTCGGCCCTGATCTTCATCAGCCTGGTTCCGCAGATCGACCTGGGCGCCCGGGTCCACGGGACGGGGATCTCGTTCGCGTCGGGCTTCTTCATCGGCTGCGGGATCGTGATCTCGGGGGCCTGGGGCTAGGTGATGATGGCCGCCGACTACCCGCGGTACATGCCGTCGAAGACGTCGGGGAGGAAGATCTTCTGGAACGTCCTGTTCAGCGCCGGCGCGCCGGCCGCCTTCCTCGGCCTGGTCGGCATCCTGATGGCCTCGCGCGGGAACCTGACCGCCCTCACGGCCGACCCGGTCGGCGGGTCGAAGGGCGAGCTTTCGACGGCGATCTTCGTGATCTGGATCCTCGCGGCGATCGGCGGGTCGATCGCCAACAACGCGCTGACCCTGTACTCGGCCGGGCTGGCCGCCCAGGCGCTCGGCCTGCCGGTCAAGCGGTATCAGGCGACGATCATCGACGCGTGCATCGCGACGGTCGGGATCGTCTACATCCTGTTCATCGACAACGGCGGCTTCCTCGCCTGGCTCAACTCGGCCGTCGTCTTCAGCCTCGCCTGGCTCGGGCCGTTCGGCGCGATCTGGCTGACCGACCTCGCCTGGCGGAAATGGACGGCCCTGCCGGGGGAGGTGCACGGCGGGAGGGCCAGCCCGTTCTGGGGGATCGACGGTGCCCGCCGGGTCGCCTGGCCGGCCCTGATCCTGGGGATGTTCGCGGCGATGATGTGCATCTCGGTGCCGAAGTACACGGGTCCGGTCGCATCCGCCCTCGGGAACACGGACTTCTCGTGGTTGGCCGGCCCGGTCGTCGGCGGCCTGATCTACTTCCTGTTCGCCCGGCGGATCGTCGCCCGGGAGGTCGCCGATCGGTACGAGCTGGTCCCGCCGACCGAGTCGATCGACGCCGACGAGGCGTTCTCGACGGGGGTCGAGCACGTCCTGCGGGGCTCGCACGCGAAGGCGTGAGTCGGCGCTGCCGGCCGGCCCGGGTGGGCAGCGCCACGAGTAGATTGGCCCGATGATGCGCGAGCCGTGGGATGCGCTCGAGTCGCCGCGGTTCACCGGGCCGCGGACGTTCGGACGCCTGCCGAACACGACCGATCTGACCGGGGTCGACGCAGCCGTCTACGGGGTGCCGTGGGATGGGTCGACGTCGTTTCGGTCGGGCGCCCGCTTCGGGCCGGAGGCGGTCCGCTCGATGAGCGGGATGCTGCGGACGTACAACCCGGTCCTCGGCGTCCAGGTCTTCGGCGAGCTGTCGAGCATCGACTACGGGGACGCGCCGACCGTGCCCGGGTACGTCGAGGACACGCTCGAGCGGATCGACGCGTTCGTCCGGCCGCTGGCCGAGGCCGGCGTGATCGGGATCGGCGTCGGCGGGGACCACAGCATCGCGATCGCCGAGCTGCGGGCCCTGTCGAAGGTCCACGGTCGGCTCGGGGTCGTCCACCTGGACG
>DATAUX010000127.1:0-4383 GCA_036268015.1 Solirubrobacteraceae bacterium
CACGTGGTGCTCGTCGGCGCCGAGCTCGCGCTGTACGTCGAGCCGGGCGGCCGCGGCCTGCAGTCGTTCGCCGAGGACCCGCGGCCGGCCCTGGCCGCCCTGGCGGATGCGGTCCGGGCCGGCCGGGTCGGCAAGCTCGACCTCGAGCGGATCGACGGGCTGGCGGTGGTCGGGTCGCCGGTCGAGGCGGTGCTCGTCGAGCTCGGCTTCCGGGCCGGTCCGCGGCGGCTGAGCCTGAGCGCCTGAGGCCGCGAGCGACGCGGCCCGGACCGGCGTTCGGGCGGTGGTCGGGCCGGGCCGTCGTAGGCTTGGTCAGACGATGCCCGAGGGCGACACGATCCACTACGCGGCGAACCGGATCAGGCCGATCCTGGCCGGGCGGGTTCCCGATCTTATCCTGACGCCGTCGGCGCGCCATCGGACGGGACCGGGGATCGCGAGTTGGGCCGACCGGCTGGCCGGCCGGGCGGTCAGGTCGGTCGACGCCCTCGGAAAGCACCTGTTCCTTCGGTTCGACGGCGACCTGACCGTCCATTCGCACCTGCGGATGACCGGGTCGTGGGGCGTCTACGACGGCCACGCTCCGTGGCGGCGGGCGCGACATCGAGCATGGCTCGAGATCCACGCCGGCCGGGACGTGGTCGTCCAGTTCGACGGACCCGTGCTCGAGCTCGTCCGTGACTCGCGGACCCGGTTCGACCAGCAGCTGGCCGGCCTCGGCCAGGACGTGCTCGGCGACGAGTTCGACGAGACGCGGTTCCTCGGCCGGCTGCGGGAGGACGACCCGACGCGGCCGGTCGGCGACGCCCTGCTAGATCAGCGGACGCTGGCCGGGATCGGCAACATCTGGAAGGCCGAATCGTGCTTCGCCGCGGCGCTCGACCCGTGGCGGCCGGTCGGCCGGACGACCGACGCGGAGGTCCTCGCGGCGGTCCGCTTCGCCCGCGAGCGGATGGCCCAGTCGGCGCGCGACGGATTCGAGGCGCGCCCGCGGGCGGTCTACGGGCGTCGCGGCGAGGCGTGCGGGCGGTGCGGCGGGAGGATCCGCAGCGCGGGTCAGGGCGAGCAGAACCGCAACACGTTCTGGTGCCCGGGTTGCCAGCGGTGAGCCGGCCCCGGGGCGGGCCGGCCGGCGGATGGGGACCCGGCCAGGACGGGCCGGCCGGGGACTCGGGAGGCGCCGGACCGGGTCGGCGGTTCCTGCGGGTCGGCCACAAGGGGGCGGACGGGATCGTCGCCGGGAACACGTCCGCGAGCTTCGACGCGGCCCTGGCGGCCGGCGTCGAGATGATCGAGTTCGACGTCCTCAGCGAGCACGCCGACGGGACGGGCGAGCTGTACCTGGCCCACGACTACGAGCATCTGCGGGCGGCCGGGACGCTGACGCTGGCCGACGGCCTCGACCACCTCGGGGGTCCGGACTTCGACCGCGTCCTGCTTGATGTCGACCTCAAGCTCGAGGGATACGAGCTGCGGAGCATCGACGCGGTCCGGGCGGCCGGCCTGCTCGGGCGGGCGCTGTTCAGCACGATGTACCCGGACAGCCTGACCCGGATCCGCGAGGCCGAGCCGGGCGTCCGCCTGGGTTGGTCGGTGCCGCGGGTCCGGCGCGACTGGACGGCCGATCGGCGCACCCGGGTCCCTGCCGTGGCGATCGGCCTCGTCTACCGCGGGCTCCTCCCGGGGCGGGCGGGCCGGGCGATCGCGGCCGGTCGGTGCGACGCGTTGATGGTCCACTGGCGCCTCGTCTCACCGGCCCTGGTCCGGGCGATCCGGCGGGCCGGCGGAGAGCTCTACGTCTGGACGGTCGACGACCCCGACCGGATCGCGCGCCTGCGGCGACTCGGGGTGACCGGCGTGATCACGAACGATCCGCGCGTGTTCGGGCGTCCTGCGGGCGGGGCCGGCGCCAGCTAGGCGAGCTTGCAGGCGGCCGCGCTGTACCCGGGCGGGTCGGCGCCGGCGACCGAGATATGCCCGGCCGTGGTGTCTTCCTCGGCGCGCAGCTTGACGGTCGCGCCCTTGCGCCACTCGAAGTCGACGACGCCCCGCAGGACGTAGCTCGTCCCGGCGACCGGCGGGATCGTGAAGTAGAAGCCCGACTGACGGGCCTTGAAGGTGGCGGCCCCGACCGGCCGGAAGCCGGTGTCCGCGCTCGACCCGATGTAGTGCCAGACGCCACCGCTCTGGTATTGGACCCGGAAGCGCATGTACATCTTCTCGCCCTTGACCCCGGTCCCCGGCATCGAGCCGCGGACGCCGATCATGCCCTTCCTGTTCGGAGCGTTGCACGCGTCGACCGTGGCCCAGAGGTGACGCGAGACGACCTTCGCCGCCGGCTTCTTCGTCGTCGCCGGCTTCGTCGCCGCCGTGGCCGTCGCCCCGGCGAGGGGCCCGGCGAGGGCCATCCCGGCCGCGACGACCGCCGACATCCTGGAAAGCCGCATCACGGGGCGTGACGATACCGTCGGGAGATAACGGCCGGCTCAGTCGAGGTCGGTGGCGCCGCCCGGCCCGATGGTGTGAAATGGAGCGATGGTGGCCACGCTGACCAACGAGACGCTCGGACTCCTGGCGAAGGTGCCGGTCTTCGAGACGCTCTCCAACGAGGATCTCGAACGGGTCGGCGAGGTTGCCGTGCCGCGGTCGTTCGCGCCGACCGAGGTCGTCTTCAGGGAGGGCGACGCCAGCGACACGTGCTACATCGTCCGCAGCGGCCATGCCCGGGCGATCCGGGCGCATGGGGACGGCCGGACGATCACGCTGGCGAACTTCGGGACCGGCGACATCTTCGGCGAGCTGGCGATGTTCGAGCGTGAGAGCAGGTCGGCGACGGTCGAGGCGACCAGCGAGATGCAGGTCATCGCGATCCTCGGCGGCGACATGCGTCGCCTCCTGGTCGCCCACCAGGAGATGGCGTTCAAGCTGGTCGTCGCGCTCGGACGCCGGCTCCGCGAGACGAACGAGCGGCTCGCCCGCCAGTCGTTCCAGACCGTGCAGAGCCGGGTCGCGAGCGCGCTCGGCCAGTTCGTCGAAGCCGAGCAGGCCCGGGGGGCCGGGACGTCCGACGTCCTGGTGACCGCCACCCAGGCGGACATCGCCCAGCTCGCGGGGTCGTCCCGCGAGTCGGCAAGCCGATCGCTCGCCGTGCTCGAGCGGGCCGGCGTGATCAAGCAGGGCCGCGGCAGGCTGACCGTGCACGAACCGGCCGCCCTCGACCGGTACGTCTTCTGAAGTCCTCCCGCGAGGAGCTGTCGGCCGGCGGCGTCGTGCTTCGCGACGGATCCGAGGTCCTGGTCATCGTTCCGACCCGCCGGGCGGCCGACGGCCAGCGGGTTCTGGCGCTGCCCAAGGGTCACCTCGACGACGCCGAGACGGCCGAGCAGGCAGCCGCCCGCGAGGTCCGCGAGGAGGGCGGCGTGGATGCCGACCTGGTCAGTCATCTCGGCGACGTTCGCTACTGGTACCGGCGCAAGGGCCGGAGCGTGCCCAAGCGGGTCAGGTTCTTCCTCTTCCACTACCGGTCGGGCGATCCGGCCGACCACGACGACGAGGTCGAGGAGGCGCGGTGGATGGATCTGACCGAGGCGTCGACGGCGCTCAGCTACGAGGGCGAGCGGGAGATGGTGCTCCGCGCCCTATCGCAAACCGCGGCGGATCGATAGCCTCCAGCCGCGTGCAGGTCCTCAACTTCTATTCGACGATCTTCGCCGACCAACTCAAGCGGGGTCGCAAGACGGCGACGATCCGGCTCGGCGACAAGTCGCACAAGTACCACAAGAACGAGGCCGTGATCGTGACGATCGGCTACCAGCACTCGCCGCGGGAGAAGGTCTTCGACGCGGTGATCGACCAGGTCGAGGTGATGCGCCTGCGGGAGCTCTCGCCCCGGGACATCGAGCACGACAACCCGGAGTTCCGCCGCCACGAGGAGCTGATCAAGTTCCTCGAGCAGATCTACGGCCGGGACGTGTCGACCGAGGACACGGTCACGGTGGTCCGCTTCTCGCAGATCATCGACAAGCCGGTCGGCATGACCGAAGCCATCAAGGGCTTCGGCGGCGCGCAGAACTAGCGCGCCCGCCTCCGCCTGTAGCCAAACGCCGCGCCGCCGGCGGCGATCACCGCGATGAGGATTGCTCCGCCGACGTAGTACCAGACGTGACCGCGGTGACCCGGCGACTCTCTCGGTGCCACGAAGTTCGGCTGCGTACCGCCGGTCTCCAGGCGGGTCACGAGCTTCCGCTCCTGCGGCGACGGGACGATCCTGGCGGCGGTTGCCGGGCCGTTCAACTTCGCGGCCTTCGAGGTTCCGAGCACCTTGCCCCGGGAGTCGAGCGCCTCGGCGGCGAAATATCGGCCACCGCTCTTCATCGTGATCGT
>DATAUX010000128.1:0-17146 GCA_036268015.1 Solirubrobacteraceae bacterium
CGAAGACCAAGCTCAGCGTCTCGCCCGCCTCGCCAGACAGGAAGGTCGCTCGCAAGCGGAAATCCTTCGCGACGCCGTGGATCGCTATCAGCCGGCGGTTCGACGCGACCGCAACTTTGCACTTGCCGTCGGCTTTCCGCGTATCGACGGCGATCCACGGCCAATCTCCGAGATCCCAGACGGCGAGTTGCTGGCAGGGTTCGGCACTTGACGCTGATCATCGACGCCGCGCCGCTCGTCGCCCTCGCCGATCCTGACGAGCCGCGACGCGAGCAGATCCTGGGGATCCTCACGTCCGAGCCGGACGCATTGGTCATCCCCGCCCCGACGACAGCCGAGGTCGACTATCTGCTCGGTCAACGGTTCGGACACGCGGCACGGCGTGCTTTTCTCGGAGACCTGGCCGCCGGCCGTTTCGCCGTCGCCAGTCTCGAGCACGACGACTACGCCGCCGTCGTCCGGCTCGAGCGCCGATACGCAGCCCTCGACCTCGGCTTGGCCGGCTGCGCCCTCGTCGTCTTGGCCGACCGCTACGACAGCGATCGCATCCTGAGCTTCGACGAGCGGCACTTCCGATCGGTCAGCACGCTGGAGGGTGCTCCCTTCGTCGTCCTACCCGCGGATGTCCACGGTGGCCTGTCTCGCTGAGACCCGTGCGGTTGCGGCGACGTCACCGGGTCGCTCGCACGTGCCCGCCGCCCGAACTCGACCGACAAGCCGCGGCCGATCGCGATGACCTCGGGTGGCCGATCCCGCCGCCATCTCCGTGACGTTCGACACTTCACATCTTGCAAAACGTCAGTCAGACGACACTGGCGATTCCAGCGCGTGCCAGTGCCCGTGACCGGACCGGCAGGGCTACCGCGCCCGGTAGATCTCACGGCGGTGGCCGATGCCGAGGACCAGGACGAGGAACTCCCGATCCTCGATCTCGTAGACGATGCAGTGGTCCCCGGTGCGGACTCTCCACTCGCCGGCACCCCCGACAAGCCGAGTCGCGGCCGGCGGACGCGGCTCGACGGCGAGCAGCTCGAGCACGCCCTGGATCCTTCGGCGCACCTGGGGATCGAACTTCCGCAACTGGCGCGCCGCCGCCGGCGACAGGCTGATGCGGTAGGTCACGTCAGGCCAAGATCAGCCTTGACCTGCTCCCACGGAATCGGCGTCTCGCCGGTCGCCCGCAGCTCCGCGCGCGCCGCCTCGGCCGCCCGGATATCCGCCATGTCCTCCGCCAGCTCGAGAAGCTCATCCAAGTCGTCCGCGTCGATCAACGCCGCGACTCGACGACCCCGCCTGGCGAGGTAGATCGGCTCGTGCTCGGCACGAGCCCGGTCGATCATCGCGGCCAGGCGGCCGCGGGCCTCGGAGACGGTGACCGTCGGCTCGCCGGACATGCCTAAACTGTACTGGAACTGGCTCGCGCGTACAACTGAGGGCTCATTTGTACGCTAAAGAACCAGCGCGATCAGGCCGCCCGCTCGCCGACACGAAGGTGACGCAAGCTCTGACGGGAAGGCGCCGCTCGGGCTGATGCGAAGCTGACGCTTCACAACATGTCGGCTCCCAGGTTGCCGGACACGGGAGATACTTGCACCCGCAACGACCGACGCGCTATAGTAACTTACGATTTGTAAGCGCACCGAACCCTGGAGCTGATGCCTTGTGAGCTCGTTGAGATTGATCCCGCTCGAAGACGCGGTCGTGTTCCCAGGCATGGGCATCACGCTGACCGTGGATGTCGGCCAGGACGAGCGCGTCGTGCTCGTCCCGCGCCATGAGAATGAATTCGCCTCGGTCGGCATCGTCGCCGAGGTCACCGAGCACGTCCGGCTTCCGGTCGGCGCGCACGGCGTGACCCTGACCGGCGCCCACCGGGCCCTGATCGGGGCCGCGAGCAACGGCCCCGGCGGCCAGCTGGTCGTCGAGGTCGACGAGCGGCCGGACACCGTCCCGGTCGACAAGAAGACCCGCGAGCTCTCGCGGGAGTACCACGCGATCGTCGAGGAGATCCTCGACCTCCGGGGCGCCGACGGCCGTGTGGCCGCCTTCCTCCGGGCGATCGTCGAGCCCGGTCCCCTGGCCGACTCGGCCGGCTACTCGCCGGACCTGAGCTACGCGCAGAAGGTCCAGCTCCTGACGACGATCGACGTGACCGACCGGCTCGAGCTGGCCGTCGAGTTCCAGCGCGACCGCCTGGCCGAGCTGTCGGTCCGCAAGCGGATCCGCGACGACATGGAGGACGGCGCCCAGAAGCAGCAGCGGGAGTACATCCTCCGCCAGCAGATGGACTCGATCCGCAAGGAGCTCGGCGAGGACGGCGACTCCGTGGTCGAGGAGTACCGGACGAAGATCGAAGCCGCCGAGATGCCCGAGGAGACGAAGGCACAGGCGCTCAAGGAGCTCGGACGCCTCGAGCGGATGGGCGAGCAGTCGGGCGAGGCGAGCATGATTCGCAACTACCTCGACTGGATGATCGCCGTCCCGTGGGGCAAGCGCTCCGAGGAGCACCTGGACCCGGTGGCCGCCCGCGAGCACCTCGACGCCGACCACTTCGGCCTCGAGGACGTCAAGGACCGGATCGTCGAGTACCTGGCTGTCCGCAAGCTCCGCCAGGACCGCGGCATCGAGGTCGACCGCCGCTCCGGGGCGATCCTCACGCTGATCGGTCCTCCCGGGACCGGCAAGACGTCGATCGGCGAGTCGATCGCCGCGGCGACCGGACGTGAGTTCGTCCGCATGTCGCTCGGCGGCGTCCGCGACGAGGCGGAGATCCGCGGTCATCGCAGGACCTACATCGGCGCCCTCCCGGGCCGGCTGGTCCGCGCCCTGCGCGACGCGGGGACGATGAACCCG
Source organism: Solirubrobacteraceae bacterium (assembly GCA_036268015.1). Taxonomy (GTDB): domain Bacteria; phylum Actinomycetota; class Thermoleophilia; order Solirubrobacterales; family Solirubrobacteraceae; genus Palsa-513. Next base: position 2,854 of record DATAUX010000128.1, read on the forward strand.
GTGATCCTGCTCGACGAGGTCGACAAGATCGGCGCCGACTGGCGCGGCGATCCTTCGGCAGCCCTGCTGGAGGTGCTGGACCCTGCTCAGAACCACAGCTTCCGCGACCACTACCTGGACGTCGAGCTCGACCTCAGCGAGGTCATCTTCATCGCGACGGCAAACCAGCTCGACACGATTCCCGGGCCCCTGCTCGACCGCATGGAGGTGATCCGCTTCGACGGATACACCAACGCCGAGAAGCTGGCGATCGCCCGCGGGTACCTTTGGGCCCGCCAGCGCGACCGCAACGGCCTGCTCGAGGACGAGGTCACGATCACCGACGAGATGCTCGGCACGCTGATCGCCGAGCACACCCGCGAGGCCGGTGTCCGCAGCCTCGAGCGTGAGCTGGGCACCGTCCTGCGCAAGACGGCGACCCGGATCGCATCCGGCAAGGTCGAGACCCCGGTCGAGATCGACGCGGAGATCGTCCGCGACGCCCTCGGTCGTCAGAAGTTCTTCCAGGAGTCGGCCGTTCGCACGGCGGTTCCCGGAGTGGCGACCGGACTCGCGGTGACCGGTGTCGGCGGCGACGTCCTGTTCATCGAGGCGACCTCGATGAAGGGCAAGGGCGGCCTCGTCCTGACCGGCCAGCTCGGCGACGTGATGAAGGAGTCGGCAAGGATCGCGCTCTCCTACGTCCGCGGGCACACCGACCAGCTGGGGATCGACGAGACGGCGTTCGAGGATCGCGAGTTCCACGTCCACGTGCCCGCCGGAGCGATCCCCAAGGACGGTCCGAGCGCCGGGATCACGATGGTCACCGCGCTCGCGTCGCTGCTGACCGGCCGTCCGGTCCGCCACACGGTCGGCATGACCGGTGAGGTCACCCTCCAGGGCCGGGTCCTTCCGATCGGCGGGCTCAAGCAGAAGGTGCTCGCCGCCCACGCGGCCGGCCTGACCGAGGTGTTCCTGCCGGAGCGCAACCGCGGCGACCTCGACGACATCCCGAAGGACGTCCGCGAGCAGATGACGTTCCATCCGGTGATGACTGTTGACGAGGTCCTCGATCGGGCGCTCGAACCCGCTCGCGAGGCAGTCGCCTCCTAGCGACTCGGGCAGCATCTCACCAGCACGGGACGGGGGCCTTCGGGCCCCCGTCCTCGTTCTCCGGCCACTGGCGGCCGGCCCGGCCGGCGCGTAGGCTAACCGGCGAACGCGTGATGACCGGTGAGACACGACACGGCACCTCGGCCCAGCCCGGCGGCCGTCAGCCGGCGCCCGGCCGGCTCGAGGTCGTCCAGGCGTTCATCAACACCCACTACGACCTCGAAGTCGACCGCGGCGCCGACCTCCTCCCGACGCCGGCCGGCCTGGCCCGCTGGCTGGCCGGCCGCGGCCTGATCGAGCCGACCGCCGACGTCGATCGACGCGACCTCGACCGGGCGCTGGCCGTCCGCGACGGACTCCGCCGGGCCGCCCGGACCGCCGAAGGACTCGACGTGCTCGGCGACGCCGCCCGCGGCGCGGCCGTCGAGCTCCGCTTCGACGCCGACCCGCCTCGCTTCGTGTCCGCCGACGGCGGCCCGGCCGGCGCGATCGGCGTGCTCCTGGCGATCACCGCCCACGCGATCCGGGCCTTCGCGACCCGGCCGGCGCCATCACACAGCTTGTGCTCGGCACGGCGGGCCCGCGGCCGCGGACGGTCGACGCCCGCGTCCCGCCCGGGACCTGGGAGCTCGCGGCGCTCGAGCTCGACGAACCCGCCGGCCTCGACGCGACCAACGCCCATCAGAACGGCGAGAACCCGGCGCCGAGAACCCAGTTCCAGGCGCGGCTGAGCGTCGGACCGCTGACCGCACAGCGCGCAGCCGGCGGGTCGGTGACCGCCCGGCGGGCATCCGGCGGGTCGGTGACCGGTGTCCCGGTCGGGAGTTGGCGGGGCGTCGGCGCGGCCACCGTGACGCGACCCGGCCGCCGCGTCGCGGCGATCGCTTCGCCGCGACCGGCCAGCCCGGCCTGCTGCGGCCGGACCAGCCAACCGACACGCGACCGGTCCCGGTCCTCGCCGACCCGCGGACGGCCGCGTCGGCGACCGCCGACGGACGGCTCGAGCTGGGCGTCGACGGGCTTCCGGTCGCCGCCCGGGTCGTCGGCGTCCTGAAGCGGTTTGCGACGCTCGGGCCCGGCGCGGCCGGGTACGTCGTCGCCGACGACGCGACCCTCGCCGCCGCGCTCGACGCCCAACTCCCCGGCCAGGGCCGGGCCGACGAGCCGTGGATCTCGACCGACCACCCGGCCCGGCTGCGGGCCGGCCTGGGCACCGGCCCGCTGTCCCAGCTCGGCGTCAGCTTCCGCGCCGCGATCGAGCGCCGGCTGCGCTCGGCCCCGATCGCCCGCGGCGTGCTCGGGGCGCTGTTCGCGGCGACCGGCGTCGCCGCCGTGCTCGCCGTGCTCGGCCTCCTGGTCGCCATCGTCGGCCGGACCCGGGACCAGACGGTCGAGCGCGACCTCGCCGTCCTCGGCGTCGGCCCGCGCGCGATCCGCCGCGAGCTGTCGTCGCCGGGCGGTCGGTCGGCTCGCTGGACGGCGAGCAGGCGGCGGCGCTCCGTCGCCGCCTGATCGGCTACCTACCGCAGGAGCCGGCGCCGGTCGGGTTCCTCAGCGCCGAGGAGAACATCCGGCTCGCGCTGGGCATCCGCGGTTGGGGCGAGTCTGCGGCGGCCGAGCGGAGCGCCGAAGTGCTCTCGCGCCTGGGCCTCTCGGAACGGGCTCGCCAGCGGGTCGACCGGCTTTCGGCCGGCGAGACCCAGCGGGTCGCCCTCGGCCGGGCGCTGGCCTGCGCCCGGGGCCTGCTGATCGTCGACGAGCCAACGTCAAGGCTCGATCAGGCCAATGCCGAGCTGGTCGCGGACCTGCTGGCCGAGGCGGCGGTCGGTCAGGCGCAGACGGTGGTCTGCGCGACGCACGACCCGCATGTGATCCGGCGGGCCGACGACGTGATCGTACTCGGCGGGTAGGCGACCGCCGTGCGCGTTGTTTTCGGGTTTCCGTAGGAAAGACGACAATTTTGTAGCGTGTCGTACAGATCTCGCAGAAATGGGTTCGACGCGCGCGTCTTTACCTTTCTTCCGAGAAGCGGCTCGACCATCGCCTCATGCCGGCCCGTGCCGCGTCACGAGCAGACCGCCGTCCTCGCCGATCGACGGGACTCCCGACCCCGCGGGCGCCAGCCGGCGCTGGAACGCACCGGCGACCCGGACGGCATGGGCCTTCGCGAGCTCGGCCACCTCGCCGGCGAACAGCTCGTCGACCGTCTCGCGCCAGAGCGCCAACCACCGCTGGAACTGCCCCGACCGCAGGCCGATCCGGGCGTGGAGGGCCGCGTGCGGAGCGAACGCGCTCCCCGAATACGACTGGGCTCCGAGCAGGATCGTCTCCCAGAAGGCCGCGATCCGCGGGACGTGGATCTCGAGGTCGAGCTTCGCCACGTCGACGAAGATCCATCCGATCATCGGATCGACGAGGGCCCGGCCGTAGAACGCGCGGACCAGCCGCTCGCAGTCGCCGAGGGTCTCGATGTCCCGGACGTCGGCGCGGTCACCCATGCCGCCAACTATGGCGGATCGCATTCTCCGCCCGTAGGATGGCCACGTGGTGCCGGCCTCGTATCACTCGTTCTTCAGCGGCTGCGCCAGCGTCGCCGGCGCGCTCGTCGGCCTGCTCTTCGTCGCCGTCTCGATCTCGCCGGAGAAGCTGAGCGGCGAGCAGGCGACGACGACCTTCCAGATCAGGGCGGCCGCGGCCTTCTCCGTGCTGATCAACGCGCTCGTGGTCACGCTGTTCGCACTGCTGCCGGATACCAACCTCGGGTGGATCGCCCTCGGCACGTCGATCAGCGGTCTCGGCACGACCAGCGGTCTCCTGCTCGTGCAGCTGCGCGAGCCAGGCCGGCGTCACGTCCGCGACTTCGTGTTCGTCGTGGCCCTCGTCCCGCTCTACACCTACCAGCTGGTCAACGCGATCGACCTGATCGATCACCCGGCCAGCACGGACGCCCTCGACACGGCGGCGGTCCTCGTCGTCGTCTGCTTCCTGATCGGCATCGCCCGTGCCTGGGAGCTGCTCGGCGTCCCTCGCCGCGGGCTCGTGCACGCCGCGATCGCGACCAGGCGGACCGGCCCGGCCGGGTTCGGCCCGTCCGACCAGATCGAGCCGACCGACCCGTCGCCCTGACCGCGGAAACGACCGCGGCGCACGCCCGCCGCCGAGGCGGAGGACGTGCGCCGAGCTGCGGTCGGTCGCCGCGCGAGCGACTACCCGTGGGCGAGCACCGGCTCGCCCGAGGCCGCCGCGGTCGCGACCATCCGGCTGCGCGCGCTGAGCAGGGCCGTGCAGACGACCGCCCCGCCGATGTAGATCCCGGCGGCCCACCAGAAGGCCGTCGTGTAGCCGTGGACGGCCGCGCTGGCCTGGGCCAGCGGGCTCGGTCGGCCGACGACGCCGGCCAGCTGGTTGGTCACCGCGCTGGCGGCCAGCGTGCTCAGCAGAGCCGTCCCGATCGACCCGCCGACCTGCTGCATCGTGTTGACCATCGCCGACGCGACGCCTGCGTCATGCGGCTCGACCCCGAACGTCGCGGTCGCCATCGCCGAGCTGAAGACCAGGCCGAGGCCGAAGCCCATCAGCAGCAGGCCGGGCAGCACGTGGCTGGCGTAGCTCGTGCCGATGCCGATCCGCGTCAGCGTCAGCAGCCCGCCCGCGGCGATCAGCATGCCGGTCCCGATCAACGGCCGCGGCCCGAACTTCGGCAGCAGCTTGGTCGACCCGCCGGTCGCGCTGATCACGATCGCCACCGTCATCGGCAGGAACGCCAGGCCGGTCTTGACCGGCGAGAAGCCGAGCGTCTCCTGCATGTAGTAGGTCAGGAACAGGAACACCCCGAACATACCGGCGCCGGAGAGCCCCATCGCCAGCAGTGACCCGCCCCGGTCGCGGTCGGCGACCACGCGGAGCGGCAGCAGCGGGTTGCGGCTGCGGCCCTGGATCGCGACGAACCCGGCCAAGAGGGCCGCGCCGACGATCAGCATGCCGAGCGTCACCGTGTTGGTCCAGCTGTGCGTCTGGGCGTTCGCCAGGCCGTAGACGATCGCGAACAGTCCGCTGGTCGCCGTCAACGTCCCCGGGACGTCGATCCGTGAGCCCTTCTCGGCCGGCTGGTTGTGGAGCAGGCTGGCCGCCGCGAGCGCGGTCGGCACGGCGAACAGGAGGTTCACCCAGAGGCACCACCGCCAGCTCAGGTACTCGGTCAGCAGGCCGCCCATGATCAGACCGATCGCGGCCCCGCCGACGGCGACGGCCGAGAAGATGCCGAACGCCTTCGCCCGCTCGTCCGCATCGACGAACGTCGTCGTCAGGAGCGAGAGGGCGGCCGGGGCGAGCAGGGCGCCGAACATCCCCTGGAGGGCCCGGGCCGCGGCGAGCATGTCGAAGTTCTGGGCGAGTCCGCCGAACGCGCTTGCCACGGCAAAGCCGGCGAGACCGACGATGAAGACGCGTTTGCGCCCGAACAGGTCGCCGATCCGGCCGCCGAGCAGGAGCAGGCTGCCGAAGGCCAGGGCGTATGCGGTCACGATCCACTGGCGCTGGTCGTTGCTGAAGGCGAGCGCCTTCTGCGCGGACGGGAGCGCGATGTTGACGACCGTCGCGTCAAGCACGACCATCAACTGGGCCATCGCGATCACGACAAGGATCAGCCACCTTTTCAAGTGGTGTGGATTGGTGTTTGCGTCGGGCACTTTGCGACCTCGATTCGTGCTAAGTGGAGGACCAGGCTCCAAGTGGAGGGTGTTTCTCAACTTCTGCCGGGAACCGTACCACAAGAAGTGGAGATCTTTATTCCACTTCTGTAAACTTTCCGGCGTGACCACCTCCGCCCCGCTCCCAACCGCCGAGCCTGCCGTTCCACCGGACCCCGCCGAGCGCCCGCTCCGCCGGGACGCGGAGCGCAACCGCCTGCGGATTCTCGAGGCCGCCCGCCAGGCGTTCGCCGAGGAGGGGCTGTCGGTCACGCTCGACGAGATCGGCCGCCGGGCCGGCGTCGGCGTCGGCACGGTCTACCGGCGATTCCCCGACAAGCAGCAGCTGATCGACGCGCTGTTCGGCGACCGGATCAACGAGTTCGTCGCGCTCGCCGAGGAATGCCTCGGCTTCGACGACGCCTGGGACGGCCTGGTCCACTTCCTCGAGCGGGCGACCCAGGAGCACGCCTGCGACCGCGGCTTCAAGGAAGTCGCCCTGTCGGGCTCCGACGGGCTCGAGCGATGTTCGTTCGCCCGCGGGCTGATGGAGCCGGTCCTCGTCCGGCTCGTCGAGCGAGCCCAGGCCGACGGCTCCCTGCGAGCCGATCTCGCGGCCACCGACCTTCCCCTGCTCCAGCTGATGCTCGGCTCGCTCAGCGAATGCACCCGCGACGTCGACCCGCAGGTCTGGCGCCGGTACCTCGGGATCGTCACCGACGGCCTGCGGACGAGCCGCGACGCGCCGAGCCCGCTCCCGGTCGCTCCGCTGAGCGCCGAGCAGACCCAGGTGACGATGCACGCGTCCAAGTCGGCCTCGCGCTAGGCGTGCCGCCAGCATCGATCCACCGGCCGTCCCGGGGGGTCCCGGCCGTCGGGGAGCCGTCGCGACCCCCGCGTCGGATAGAACTCCACGCTCGATGGACCTGACCAACCTGACAAGCCGTCTCGCCGAGCGCACCCCGTCGGGGACGGGTCTCCTGCGCAGCGAGATCGGTCGCGTGATCCCGTCGCGCCCGTTCAACCTGAAGTTCTGGGACGGGACGTCGCTTCCGGCGACGATCGACGACGCGCCGAGCTTCGTCGTCCAGAGCCCCGAGGCCCTCGCCCAGTTCCTCCGCTCGCCCGACCAGCTCGGCCTCGGCCGGGCGTACGTCAACGGGACGCTGACCGTCGACGACCTCGACGCCGCGTTCATCGTCGTCGACACGTGGGATCCGCCGCCGATCGGGATCGCCGACCGGATCCGCCTGATGGCCGCCGCGCTCGCGACCTGCCGTCCATGGGCCCTGCCGAAGACGCCCGATCTCGAGTTGATCCTCGACGGCGAGCGACACACGATCGACCGCGACAAGGCGGCGATCCGCTACCACTACGACGTCGGCAACGACTTCTTCGCCCTCTTCCTCGACCCGTCGATGACCTACAGCTGCGCGATCTTCTCCCGGGGGGCCAAGACGCTCGAGGAGGCCCAGCGGACGAAGCTGGACCTGGTCGCGACCAAGCTGCGGCTCAAGGAGGGCGACCGGGTTCTCGACGTCGGCTGCGGCTGGGGCAGCTTCGCCGTCCACGCGGCCCGCGAATACGGAGCCAACGTGCTCGGGATCACGATCTCCGATGAGCAGGCCGCGCTCGGCCGCGAACGGATCGCCGGGATGGGGCTGTCCGATCGGATCGAGATCCGCGTCGCCGACTACCGTGAGATCTCCGACGAGCCGTTCGACGCGATCGCCAGCATCGGCATGGTCGAGCACGTCGGCGAGAACCAGATCGACCGGTACGCGGAGACGCTCGCCAAGCTCCTCAAGCCGACCGGCGTCCTGCTCAACCACGGGATCGCCGTCCTCAGCCCGGACGACGACCCGCTCGAGGACATCTTCTCGACCCGCTACGTCTTCCCCGACGGCGAGCCGCTCGCCCTCTCGCGGATCCAGCTCGCGTTCGAACGGGCGGCGCTCGAGACACACCACGTCGAGGGCTTCGGCCGCGACTACGCGACCACGCTGCGCCACTGGCACGACAACCTCGACGCCCGGCTGGCCGACGCCGAGGCGATCGCCGGTGTCGAGCGGACGCGGATCTGGCGGCTCTACATGAGGGCCGCCCGGCACGGGTTCGAGGTCGGCTTCACCAACGTCTACCAAGTGCTGGCCCGCCACCGCGACCAGTGACCGTGGCCGGCGAGCTCGACCCGCTCGTCGTGCTCGACTGGCGCCGACGGATCGCCGAGCTCTACCGGGAGGTCCGCGGCACCGCTGAGCCGCAGGCCGCGTGGGAGCACTGGCGGGCGACGCGCGACGAGCTTTTCGCAGACCACCCGGCCTCGCCGATCCCGGCTGCCGAGCGGCCGGCGTTCGACGGCCTCGGGTTCTTCGACTACGACCCGGTCGCCCGCGTCGAGGCCGGCCTGCGGCCGGCCGCCGGCCTGACCGTCGAGCTCGCGGCGGCCGACGGCGCGATCTACACGTTCACCCGCTTCGCGACCGCCGGGTTCAACCTCGCCGGCCGGCCGTTCGAGCTCGACGTCCATTGGCTGCACGGATACGCCGGCGGCGTCTTCGTCTCGTTCACCGACCGGACGTCGGGCGAGCGCACATACGGAGGCGGGCGGTACGTCCTCGACACGATCAAGGGAGCCGACCTCGGCGGGTCCGGCGGACGCCTGACGCTGGACTTCAACTTCGCCTACAACCCGTCCTGCTCGTACGACCCGGCCTGGAGCTGTCCACTCCCGTCGGGCACCAACCGCCTCGACTGGCCGGTCACCGCCGGCGAACTCGCCTGGGCGCCGGCCGCCGGCGACCGGTAGACGGCCGGCGCGGAGCGGACGGCTCGGCGCGCCGTGCGATCATCCGTGCATGGAGGCCGAGGCCCATCGCGAGCTGATGACGGCGGCGATCGCAACCGAGACGGTCGCCCACACGGCGGCGACGGCCGGGGACGCCGCGGCCGCGAGAGCCGCGTTTCGCGAGGCGGCGGCCACCTACCGGGCGTCGTGGGAGCTGGCGAGCCCAACCAGCTTCGGCCGCCTCGTCGGCATGTTGAAGGCGGCGATCCTCGCCGGAGACGGGATCGACGACGCCCGCTACGTCGAAGCGGCGCTGGCCGGCGGCGAAGCCAGGTCGCCGACCGCGGCCTACGCTCAGGCGGTCGCCGCCCTCGCGCTGGCCGATGACGGCCGGGCGGCCGAATGGGCCGAGCTGATGCGCAGCGCGTCGCCGGCCTTCGTGCGGACGGCGACTGCGATCACGGCGCTGGCGAGCGCCGACGCCGACGCCTACCGGACCGCGGTCGTCGAGATCGTCGACGACTTCGCCGGCCGGGACGCCCACCTGACCGGCGTGCCGATCGCCGACACGGCCCTGATGCTCGAGGTGCTCGCCGGACCGCGGCGGCTCTGCGTCGACCTCGACGGGCCGCTCCTCCCCCGCCTGCTTCCGAGCACGGACTTTCCCCGACCGACGCCGGACGAGACCTAGGAGCCAGCCAGATGGACGGCGTAACGATCACCGACTTCACCGATCCCGGATGTCCGTTCGCCTTCTCGGCCGAACCGGTCCGCCTGCGCCTGGCGTGGATCTACGGCGAGCAGATCGACTGGCGGCCGCGGATGGTCGGGCTCGCCGAGTCGGCCGCGGTGTATGAGGGCAGCGGCTTCACCGTCGAGCGGCTCTCCCAGTCGCTGGCCCACCTGTCGACCGAGTACCACATGCCGATGGACACGTCCGTCCGGCCTCGAATGTCGGCGACCGTGCCGGCCTGCCGGGCCGTCGTCGCCGCCCGGCTGAACGCCCCCGACAAGGAGCGGGCGGTCCTGCGTCGGCTGCGGGTGCGGACCTTCTCGGGTGAGCTGCTCGACGCGCCGGAGACGATCGCCGGGGCCGCGACCGACGCCGGGATCGACCCGACCGAGCTCGCCCGATGGGCCGCGTCGGACGCGGTCACCGACGCACTCGCGCAGGACATGGATCTCGCCCGTCACCCGAGGCCGGCCGGCCTGGCGCTCGACCGCAAGCTCGCCGGCTGGTCGGGCGGCCGGCGGTACACGTGCCCGTCGTATGAGATCGCCGGGCCCGACAGGCCCGAGCCGACCGTGATCCCCGGGTTCTGGCCGTTCTCCGTGTACGAGGTCGCGATGGCCAACCTGCTGCCGGGCGCTGAGCGCCGCGACCCGCCGGCGACGGTCGAGGAGGCCCTGCGGTGGGCGGGCACGCCCCTGGCGACACAGGAGGTCGCGGCGGTCTGCGAGCTCGACTTCAACCCGGCTCGCGAGGCGCTCGGCGCGGTGGCCGTCGAAGAGCACGTCGGCTGGGACGGCTTCTGGTCGCTGCGCTGAGGCGCCGCGCCGGCCGGGTCGGCGGTTGCCGGGGCCATCGCCGGCCAGTTCGGCTACCCTTCTGCCCCGCGATGAGGATCCGACTCCCACACCTGACCTGCGCGGGCGCCGTCCTGGCGATCGGCCTGACCGGCTGCGGGTCGTCGTCGACGTCGCCGAACCCCGCGATCCAGCAGGCGCCGTCGGCCGCCCAAGGGCCGATCAAGGTTCCGGCGGCGGTCACGACGCCGAAGACGGGGCCCCTGTCGAAGGAGCCGACGATCGCCAAGCCGACGGGTGCCGCGCCGAAGAAGCTCATCGTCAAGGACCTCGTCAAGGGCACCGGGGCGGTCCTGAAGATCGGCCAGACGGCGACCGTCAACTACGTCGGGGCGACCTACCCGAACGCGAAGATCTTCGACGCGTCCTGGACGCGCGGCCAGCCGGCCCAGTTCCAGCTGGTCACCGGCGGCCTGATTACCGGCTGGCTCCAGGGCCTGCCGGGAATGCGCGTCAACGGCCGACGCGAGCTGATCATCCCGGCGGCGCTCGGCTACGGGAAGCCGGGCAACTCGGCAGCCGGAATCGCGCCGAACACGCCGCTGATCTTCATCGTCGACCTGCTCGGCGCCTCCTAGCACCAGCGACGGGCCGGTGCTCGATCTAGTCGTCGAGCTGGCCTCGTCGGGCGGTGAGGGGTGTTCGTACGTGGATGTCCGGTGGGTCGAGCGGACGCTCGAGCGGCTGACGGTCAGCGGCGGTCGGGTGGAACGTGTGCTCAGCGAGCAGGACGAGGGGATCGGCGTCCGGGTGGCCGCCCGGTCCGGCGGTTTCGGCTTCGCGGCGACCCGGGACACGTCGCGCGCGGGTGGCCTGGCCGCGCTCCGGCGGGCGACGGCGATCGCGTCGTCACAGCCGAGCGCCGCACTCCGCCCGCTGGCTCCGGTCGTCCCGGGTCGGGGGGCGTGGGCCGGCCGGTGCGAGATCGATCCGTTCGCCGAGTCGATCGAGGCCCGGCTGGAGCTCCTCCTGAGGGCCGACGCCCTGCTGGGCGGCGACCCGCGGATCGTCCGGACGCAGGCCGAATCGATCGCCGTGCGGACGCGGAAGGCTTTCGCGTCGAGCGAGGGCGCCGCCTTCACACAGGAGCTGACCGAGTGCGGCGGGGGGATCGAGGCGCACGCGGCGGACGGCGACGACGTCCAGATCCGGTCGTACCCGAGTGCTCACGGCGGCAGCGTCGCGGCAGCCGGCTACGAGCACCTGCTGGGACTCGACCTTGTCGGCAACGCCCGGCGAGTCGCCGAGGAGGCGGTCGCCCTGCTGCTCGCGCCGGAGTGCCCGGCCGGGCGGACGACCCTCGTCCTCGGCGACGAGCAGGTCGCCCTGCAGGTGCACGAGTCGATCGGTCACGCGCTCGAGCTCGACCGGATCCAGCTCGGGGAGGCGTCGTACGCCGGGACGAGCTGGGTCTCACCCGGCGACATCGGCCACCTCCGGTACGGGTCTGACGACCTGCGGATCAGCGCGGACGCGACGCTCGCCGGCGGTCTCGGGTCGTTCGGCTGGGACGACGAGGGCGTCGCCGGCCAGCGAACGATGCTGATCGACTCGGGCATCCTCCGGGCGGCCCTCTCGGACCGGACGTCAGCCGCGTCGCTCGGGTTGACGAGCTCGGGCGGCTGCGCCCGGGCGGACGGGTTCAGCCGGCAGCCGATCGTCCGGATGACGAACGTGTCGATCGAGCCGGGCCGGTCGGGGACGCTGGCCGAACTGATCGGCGGGGTGGAGAACGGCATCTACATGGAGACGAACCGGTCGTGGTCGATCGACGACCGGCGCCTGCACTTCCAGTTCGCGACCGAGGTCGGCCGGGAGATCCGGGGCGGCGAGCTCGGCCGGCTCGTCAAGAACGCTTCCTACGCCGGGCTGACGCCTGAGTTCTGGGGCTCGCTCGACGGCGTCTGCTCGGCGTCCGACTGGCGGGTCTGGGGCCTCCTGAACTGCGGCAAGGGCGAGCCCGGTCAGGTCGCCCACGTCTCGCACGGGGCGGCGCCGGCCCGGTTTCGCAACGTCCAGGTCGGGGTCGCCCGCCGGTGACCGAGCTCGAGCTCGCCGACCGGACACTCGGCTTCTGCGCGGGCGCCGCCCAGGTCAACGTCGTACGGGAGCGATCGCTCGCGTCCCGGTTCGCCCGGTCGGTGCCGACCCAGGCGACGGCGGTCGACGACACGACGGTCGAGGTGCTGTGCCTGGTCGACGGTCACACGGGTACGGCGTCTACCAACCGGGTCGACGACGACGCGCTCCGGGAGGTCGCGACCCGGGCCCGTCGGATCGCGGCCGCGTCAGCCCGGACGGGGCGCGGCGAGCATCCCGATCTCCCGCGGCCAGGGCCGCCGGCCGGCGAGTCGGCCGGCCCGGATCCGGGCGCCGGCCACGATCGGCGGACGGCAGAGCTCGATCCGGCGGAGGCGGGCGCGGCGCTCGCGGGCGCGTTCGACGTGGCCGGCGCCCGGGCGACCGAGGCCTTCGGGATCTGGACGTCCGGGGAGGTCAGCACGGCGATCGTCTCGACCGCCGGGATGCGGGCGGCCGAGTCCGTCACGGACGCCCACATGAAGGTGATCGTCCGGGACGCGACCGGTCGGAGCGGCTACGCGGCGACGACATCGGTCCGCGGCGCCGAGATCGACGGGGCCGAGATCGCCGGGCGGGCGGTCAGCGGGCTGAGCCCGGACGAGCCGGCCGAGCTGGCGTCCGGCGAGTACGACGTCGTGCTCGGCCACGAGGCGGTCGGCACGCTGCTCGACTTCCTCGGCTGGCTGGGCTTCAACGGCCTGGCCCACGCCGAGCGGCGGGGCGCGCTGTGCGACCGGATCGGCCGGCAGGTCGCCGCGGCGGTGATCAACCTGACCGACTCGCCCGGCGGCGGGGATGGCCTGCCGCGGAGCTTCGACGCCGAGGCCGTCGGCAAGGCGAGGGTCGTGCTGATCGAGGACGGGGTGGCCCGCAGCGTCGTCCACGACACGCGGTCGGCCGCGGTCGCCGGCGGCGGCGCGCGATCGACCGGACACGCGCTGACTGCCGGCGGCGACCCGGACGGTCCGGCGCCGACGAACCTCGTCCTCGCCGGCGGACGGGCCGACTCGGTAGAGGCGCTCGCCCAACCGATCCGGCGAGGCGTCTTCGTCACCCGGCTGTGGTACGTGAACCCGGTCGACCCGCGCCACGCCCTGCTGACCGGCGTGACCCGGGACGGGACCTTCCTGATCGAGGACGGCCGGATCACGCGGCCGGTGCGGGACGTCCGGTTCACCGACTCGGTCCTGCGGATCCTCGCGGCGACCGACGACCTGACGCGAGCCGGGCGGCTGGTCAGCGACGCCGAGCACTACGGCCGGCGCTTCGCCCACGGCGTCGTCTGTCCGGCGCTGCGGGCGTCCGGCTTCAGGGTGACCGGCTCGACGACCTGACCTCGGGCGTCCCAGCTGCGACCGCACGCCGGCTCTACGACCTGACGTCGCGGTCGCCGCGACCGGGCGTTGGTTTCAGTCGGCCCGCCGCGCTGCCAGGTAGCCGCGCGGATGAGCGAACCAGTAGAAGTTGATGTCGTAGCCCCAGCCGAAGCTCTTCGGCGCGAACAGGCGGGCGTCCTGCTGGTTCCACAGCCGTGACTTGACCCGTTCGGCGGTCGGCCGGCGCCAGTCGAAGGGCATCCCGGCGAGCTTGCCCCGGCGGGTGGGCGGCGTGGATCGGTTCTGCTTGGCCATCTGGGCCTCCTCGAGGCTGAGCGTCCGGTCCGTGCGGACCGGTGTCGCCACCTCGAGCCTGCCCGCCGGAGTCGGCCGGCAAACCTCGCGGCGCTCGGAGCGAGCTAGCCGGTCGTGGTCGTCGTCGTGCTCGACGCGACCGTCGCCGCCCACGGATGCTTGAGCAGGAGGATCGTGTTGGCGACGAAGAGCACGGCGAAGGCAATCGTCCACCGGTTCAGGTTGCGCTCGACCAGCGACCCGCCGCCGAGCGGACCGGTTCCGGATCCGACGCCGAACGCGCCCGACAGGCCGGCGTCCTTGCCGGAGTGCATCAGGACGAGGAAGATCAGGACGACGGAGATGCCGACCTGGACGACGGAGAAGATCGTGTCCATACGGTGAGAACTCTACAAGCCCGGCGCGACCGGCGCGGCCGGCCGTCC
>DATAUX010000129.1:0-6894 GCA_036268015.1 Solirubrobacteraceae bacterium
ATCGTCGTCCGGGCGGTCGACTCCGCGCTGAACACGCAGCCGGAGAGCGCGGCGGATCTGTGGAACGTCCAGGGCTACGCGAACAACGCCCGGCCGCGCGTCCGCCTCCGGCTCGTCTAGGCCTGGGCGCTGACGAGGACCTCGCCGAGCGCGGCCCATGCGCCGACACCGCCGCCGACGACGTGCAGCACCTCGGCGGCGCCATGGCGCTCGAGCAGGCTCGCGGCGACTCCGGCCCGGCCGCCGGACGCGCAGATCGCCGCGACGTGCGCGCCGGGCGCGAGCCAGTCCGGGGCGCTCGTGAGCGCGTGATACGGGGCGTGCCGGGATCCTCGGATGTGACCGGCCGACCACTCGGCCTGATCCCGGACGTCGACGATCTCCAGGGCCGTGTCGGCCGCTCGCCGGAGTCGCAGCTCGGCGACGCCGACCTGCTCGATGTTGCGGACCGACCGGCCCTCCTCGTACCACGACGTCATCCCGCCGGCCAGATGGCCGACCAGGCCGTCGATGCCGACCGCCGCGGCGAGCGACCCGGCAGCTCGGGCGTCGTCGTCGTCGCGCCCGACCAGCGCGACGGCCTGGCCGTCGGCGAGGATCCATGAGAGCTTCGTCGCGAAACCCGACCGCAGCGACGGGATCGAGACGGCCCCGGGGATGTGCGCGTCGTCGAACTCCTCGGCCGTGCGGACGTCGACGACGAGGACGTCGCCGTCCAGGCCGAGTTGGACCTGTCCGGGTGTCAGCGGCCCGGCGCAGGGCGCCGCGGCGGAAAGCGGGCCGCGGTTGGCGGCGACGATCCGCTCGAGCCGGGGCGGCTTGGCGGCGATCGCGGCGAGCGCACGGACGACGAACCGATCCTCGTCGGTCTCGGCGAACGCCGCGTTCCACCGGCGCTCGTAGCCGATCGTCGAGCTGGTCTTCCGATCCATTCCCGACCCTCCGCACAGCGACCCGCCGAGGTGGCCCGGCCAGACCTCGACGTGGTCGGGGAGGCCGTGAAGACCGGCGTGGAGCGACCGAAACAGCTGACGCGCGCCGTCCTCCGCATCGATCGCCAGATCCGGCCGGCCGGTGTCGCCGACGAAGAGGGCGTCGCCGGTCAGCACGGCCCACGGCTCGTCCGACCGTCCGCGGTCGCAGACCAGCATCGACGTGTGCTCGGGTCGGTGGCCGGGCGTGTGCACCGCCCGGAGCAGGACGGCGCCCAGCTCGAGCTCGAACCCGTCGGCGAACGGCAGGTGGTCGTACTCGGCTTCGGCGAGCTCGTGGATGTGGATCCGCGCGCCGGTCGCCGCGACCAGGCGCCCGTGGCCGGAGATGTGATCCGCGTGATTGTGCGTCTCGACGATGTCGGTGATCGACACGCCCAGGGACCGGGCCAGCCGGAGGTAGTCGGCGACATCGAGCTTCGGGTCGACGACCGCCGCCACACCGGCGTGCTCGTCGCCGACCAGATACGACGCGCAGCCGAGATCCTCGTGGATGAGCTGTCGAAAGATCACCGAGGCGATGGACAATACACCCGGAGGCGGCGGGGCGGGCCACTTTGGTCGCAGCCGATTCCGGCCGATACCGTTCGCCGATGTCCCGCTACGCCATCCGACGGTCGACCTGGGCCCGGACGGCCGCCGTCGCGCTGGCCGCCCTGGCCGGCCTGACCACCGTCGGACCGGGACTCCCGCGGGCCTCCGGCGCGACCGCGCGGCCGGCGATCCGGAGCACGCAGACCGCCGGGTCGGCGCACACCTCGAGCAAGCCGAAGCCGAATCATTCGCGGACGAAGGCCAAGGCCAAGCACAAAGCCAACCCGAGACCGAAGGCGAAGGCGAAGCCGAAGCCGAAGCCGAAGCCGAAGCCGAAGCCGAAGCCGAAGCCGAAGCCGAAGAAGGGTCCCGCGATTCCGAAGGATCCGCTGCCCGTGGCGAGTCGGGAGCCGGCGACCGGGACCGGGTCGGGGCAGGTCAGCACGAGCCCGACCCAGGTCGTCGGTGAGCGCTCGGACGCCGAGGCGGCCGGGCTCGTGACGGCGGTCGACGAAACGCGGGTCGACAACGCGACCGACGACCAGACGGTCCCGACCGCGACCCAGCTGGCCGGCTTCCGGTCGGGCGACCAGTCGATGCCGGCGGCCTACCTCGGGCGAATCGACGGCGCCTACCGGGGGACGACGGACGAGATCATCCAGTGGGCGGCCTACAAGTGGGGCCTCGACCCGCAACTGATGCGAGCGGTCGCGGCGGTCGAGTCGTGGTGGCACATGTCGACGATCGGCGACGGCGGGAACGCGTTCGGCCTGTATCAACTCGACGCCCGGTACCACTGCTGCGAGGCGCTGGCCCAGACGTCGACGGCATTCGACGCCGACTACTACGGGGCGATCATCCGCTCGTACTACGACGGGGCCCAGACCTGGCTGAACACGGTTTCCGGCAACGGCAGGCCGTACGCGGCCGGCGATCTCTGGGACAGCGTCGGCTACTGGGCGGCCGGCCGGTGGGACACGCCGGCCGGGGCGGCCTACGACGCGGAGATCCAGGCCGATCTCACCCAGGAGGTCTGGCTCGGCCAGTGGTTCTGAGCGTCGGTCGGCGCTCGGGCCGACTCGATCGGCGCCTATTGGTTCTCGCTCTCGATCTGCGCCTACTCGTTCTCACCCTCGATCGGCGCGATGTACATCGTCTGGATCGCGACCCGACCGGGGCCGGTGAAGCGGTTCCAGGTGAAGTTGCCGCCGCCGGCGAAGAAGCCGGACCGCAGGCCGGTCGTGTGGGCGGTCATCTTGACCGACAGGTCCTTGTAGAGCCAGCCGCCGGGCTCGACGTCGATCGCCTCATCGTCGTCGAGGTCGACCGAGAAGACGTTGCCGTGGCCGTGGATCCAGACGATCGCGTCGCCGTGCTTGGCGCGGAACTTGTCCATGAAGAAGCCGGATCCGGTGAACAGGGCGTTGCGGACGCCCTTGATCCGCTCGAAGCTGAAGTCGATGTTGTCGGTCGCGGCGACGAACTGGTGCTCGCGGACGTCGACGCCGCCGCCGTCCGGCAGGTGGAGGGGAAGCACCTGGCCGGGCGAATCCCGGGAGAAGGCGACCCGGCCGGGGCCGACCGCCTTCGTCACGAAGAACTCGCCGCCGGCGATCTTCCGCTTGATCGCGCCACTCATCTTCCGCAGCTCGATCTTCACGTGCGGCTGCTTCCAGAGGAGGGTGTGGTGCTCGAAGAAGACGGCCGCGTCCACCAGGTCGACCTGCAACTCGGGGACCAGCTCGCCGCGGATGTGGTAGGTCACCCCGGCCCACGTCTCGTCGTGGACCTGGGTCGAAATCGGTTGGGGCACGTCCATGGGCCACGCTCCAGGCTTTGTTGTGATCGCCGTGTCCGGACAGCCCGCCGTGGCCGGCCGCCGGGCGTCCGAGTTCCGGGGAAGTCTGACGGACGATCGCCGGCCGGACGCAGACGGTCTCGGAGGTGATGGAACTGTGCTATCGATGGCCGTCACGGTTGTTCCCGACCGACTGCAGATTTCGGGCAGCCGATCAGTGCCTCCGCGTCCAACGTTCGAGTGGAATCCGGGACCGGTACCTACCGGGACTGGAGTGGAGAGGCGATTACAGTGCGCGATCCTCGGTGGCGACGGTTACTCGTCTTCGCAGTTGCCTGTCCTGCGGTCCTCTGGTCGACCGGCCTGGCATTCGCGGCCTGCCCGACCAAGCCGCCACCGTGCAGTCCGGCGGCGTTCACCGGCAGCGTGGGCGCCAAACCTCCACGATGCGTCACCTCACCACCGACGTGCACCGCCGCCAGTGGGCCTCGGGGTCTGCGAGGGCCCGCCGGTAGGAAGGGTGCGCGCGGGAGGACCGGGGCCGCCGGACGGACCGGCTCGACAGGTGCGGCCGGGGGGGCCGGAGCGGCCGGCACGAACGGACAGACCGGGGCCGCCGGGTCCCGCGGGCTGCAGGGGGTCGCGGGCAACACCGGGGCCGCGGGCGGACCGGGAGCCACTGGCTCGGCAGGCGTTGCCGGCCCGGCCGGCGCCACAGGTGCGGCGGGCCTACGCGGTCTCCAGGGCGCCGAGGGCCCGACGGGAGCGACCGGCCGCACCGGAGCGATGGGTTCGATCGGCGCGAGGGGACTTCAGGGCGTCCAGGGCGCCGCCGGAGCCGCCGGGGCGCGAGGAGCCGCGGGCGTCGCCGGCGCGACTGGCAGTGCCGGCGCGACGGGCGCTACGGGCGCTGGTGGAGCACGGGGTATCGCCGGCCCGCAGGGGCTCCAGGGCGTGCAGGGAACGACCGGAGCGGCTGGCGTACAGGGCGCGACCGGGAGCACCGGCGCGAGCGGGCTACAGGGCGTTCAGGGCACCACGGGAGCCGCCGGCACGACGGGGGCCGCCGGCACGACGGGGGCCGCCGGTCCGACGGGCGCGACGGGCGCCGCCGGTGCGGCGGGCATTCCGGGAGCCACGGGTCCGGCGGGTGCGACGGGCGCCGCCGGGGCAACCGGAGTCGCCGGGCCGCAGGGCCTCCAGGGCGTGTAGGGGACGACGCGAGCCGCGGGCGCACGGGCGCCACCGGAGCGACCGGGAGCACCGGCACGAGGGGGCTCCAGGGCGTCCAGGGCACCACCGGAGCCGCCGGCACGCCGGGCGCCACCGGTGCGACCGGGGTGACGGGTGCCGCCGGCGCGACGGGTGCCGCCGGCGTGACGGGTGCCGCCGGCGCGACGGGGCATCGCCGGGCCGCAGGGCCTCCAGGGTGTGCAGGGAACGACCGGAGCAGCGGGCATGGCAGGAGCGTCAGGCGCTGCTGGAGCAACGGGTCCGGCCGGCCCGCAGGGCCTCCAGGGAGTCCAGGGCACCACGGGACCCGCCGGCGCGCAGGGCAACGAGGGCGACACCGGTCCGCAGGGGGCCACCGGTTCGAAGGGCGGCGTCGGCGGTCCGGGGCCGACTGGGGCGACCGGCCCGGCCGGTGCCACAGGTGCATCGGGGACCGGCGCAAGCTCGACATTCGCGGAGTTCTACGCGCTGATGCCACCGGACAACGTTGCCACCGTGGCCGTCGGCTCGGCGGTGAGCTTTCCGAATGACGGTCCGCAGGACGGGTCGGGCGACATCTCGAGGCTCGGGGCGTCGACGTTCCGGCTGACGACGATCGGGACGTACTCGGTCTCGTTCTCGGTCCCGGTCACGGAGGCCGGACAGCTCGATCTCAGGCTCAACGGAGCCGAGCTCGCGTATACGGTGGCCGGCCGGGCGACGGGAGCTCGGAGATCGTCGACGAATCACTGGTCAAGACGACGAGCGTGGACTCGGTGCTCGAGGTCGTGAACCCGGCCAGGGAGTCGACGGCGCTCACGATCACTCCGCTGGCGGGCGGGACCCGGCCGGTGAGCGCGACGCTGGTGGTCGAGCAGATCCAGTGACCAGCCGCGACCGCCAGACCCGGCAACGGCGAGCGGCGTCAGATTGAGCGGGCTCCGGGGCCTGGGTCGCGCACTCGTGCTCGTGATCGTCGCCGTCGCGGCAATCGGCGGGCCGGCGGCGTCTGCCGACAGCCGGGGGTCGACGATCGACGGTCGGACTCAGGCGGTCGCGGTGCTGCTCGCGTCGCACGTCGTGTTCTCAGCCGTGTCGGATCCCGAGTCGGGCGAGGGCACGGTGGACGCGTCGCGGCCGATCACCGGTGAGCGAACCGTCCTGCCGGTGGTCGGTCGGGCGACCGGGCCGGGTGGAGCCCACTGGCTGGAGGTCATGCTGCCCGGCCGGCCGAACGGCGGACGAGGTTGGATCGCCGAGCGGGGCACCGTCCTGAGGAGCACGAGTTGGCGCCTGGTCGTCAGGACGTCGGAGCGACGGGTACTGGTCTACCGGTACGGGCGTCTTGTCCGGACGTTCGCCGCGATCGTGGGCAAGCCGTCGACACCGACGCCGCACGGGGAGTTCTTCGTCGAGGAGAGCGTCCGCATGCTCCCGGGCAGCGCGGGCGCGCCATTTGCCCTCGCGCTGAGCGCGCGGTCGAACACGTTGCAGGAGTTCGACGGCGGGCCGGGACAGATCGCGATACACGGGGTCACCGGCCTCGGCGGGATCCTCGGGACCGCGGTCTCCCATGGGTGCGTCCGCGTCGCCAACCAGAGCACCCGATGGCTGGCCGGACGGATCGGGCGGGGAGTACCGGTGACGGTCACATCCTGAGCGGTTGGGGCAGCTGGGGGCCAGACCCGCGAGAACTCGCCCGATCGCCGGGAGCGGATCGAAGAACCGTCGTCTGCCGCCTCGAGCCCGGGCACGATCGGACCGATAATTGGTCGGTATGCAGTGGTTACGCTCGACATCCTGGACGGCTGCGGCGACGGCGTTCGCGACGCTCGGTCTGTTCGCGCTGCTCGCGGCCGGCGCGGCTACGGGCGGGGGGCTGGCGACGAAGACGCCGGGGCCGACGAGCACCGCGGCGAAACCGTGCGGCGGCGAGACGTTGGCGGCGAAGCCGGGCGGCGGCGGGTGGACGTGCAGTTTCGACGACGAGTTCGACTCGACGACGGGCGACGCGTCGGCGCTGAAGACATCGTGGTGGACGCCGCAGGTCACGGCGACGAGCGCGTTCACGACGGGTCCGGCGGGATCCGAGGCGTGCTACGTGAACTCGCCGAACAACATCTCGGTTTCGGGCGGCGCGCTCCACCTAACCGCGCGGAAGGAGGCGCTGCCGTTCGCGTGCGGGTCGTTCAGGACGCAGTACACGAGCGGAATGGTCAGCACGTACACGGGCTTCAATCAGACGTACGGGCGCTTCGAGGTGCGGGCGCTGCTGCCGCAGACGACGGCGAGCGGACTGCAGGAGACGCTGTGGCTGTGGCCGGTCAACGACACGAAGTACGGGGCGTGGCCGGGATC
>DATAUX010000130.1:0-2090 GCA_036268015.1 Solirubrobacteraceae bacterium
TCGTCTCGGCCTGCGGCTCGCAGTCGGCGAGCACCGGCGTCCCGACGCCGGCGGCCGGAGGACTCGGACCGACCTCCTCAGGCGTGATCCCCGGCAGCACGCCCCAGCCGGAGCCGGGCGGTCACAGCCTGGCGGCGCGGCCGGGCGAGAGCGTGGTCGCGGCGATCCGCACGCGCCTCGTGAAGGTCTACCGCCGGCCGCAGGCCGGCCACGCGTTCCAGTCGCTGGCCAACCCGGCCCAGCCGGGCATCCCGCTCGTCTTCCTCGTCAAGCAGGCGCACAACGGCTGGCTCCAGGTCTACGTCCCGGTGCGGCCGGACGGGACGACCGGCTGGATCAAGGCGAGTCACGCCAAGCCGCTCTACGACCCGTACAGCGTGAAGGTCAGCCTCGGCGGCCATCGCCTCACGGTGACGCGCGACGGGAAGGTCGTCGACCGCCAGAGAATCAGTGTCGGCGAGGCCGCGACGCCGACGCCGCGGGGCGTCTACTTCATAACCGAGCTGTTCCGCCTGATCAACCCATACGGACCGTACGGGCCGTACGCGTTCGGTCTGTCGGGCTTCTCCAACGTCCTGCGGTCGTTCGGCGGCGGGCCGGGACAGTTGGCGATCCACGGGACCGACGATCCGGCGGGGATCGGGTCGAACGTCAGCCACGGGTGCATCCACGTGACCAATCCGGAGATCACCCGACTGTCGAAGGAGCTCCCGCTGGGAACGCCGGTCCAGATCGCGAGCTAGCCCGAAGTTCCCCGCCGTCGGGCTGTCGCTAGTCGGTCCACCAGTCGCGGACCAACACGCCGTCGCCGCCCTCGGGGCGGTCCGAGCCGATCGCGATGACCTCCATCCCGTCGGGACCTGCCTCGAAGGCCCGGGTGACTGGCGGGGCAACGCGGACGACGTCCCACTGGCGGAGCTCGAGGATCTCGTCGTCGAGCTTGACCCGCCCGGATCCGCTGATCACGACGTAGGCCTCCTCCTGCTCGCCGTGGCTGTGGCCCATCGGCGGTCGGAATCCGGGTCCGTAGGTCATCAGGCTGACGCCGAGGTGCTCGGAGTCGAGATGGCTGCGGGCGAACCGGAGCTCGAAGTCCGGGGCCAGGGCACCGGCCGAGGAGTCGATCTCCTTGAGGTTCTTGTGCGTGAACGGGGTCATCCGGGGAGCCTCCGAAGCAGGGTGTGGGCGACGATCCGGGGCGCATGCTCCCAGATCGGCGTCGCGCGCCGGTCCAAGTCAGACGATCTCGGCGTCGACGACCGGGATCGGCTCGATTCGGCGCCGATCGCCACCGTCGTAGGCGACGAGGGACGGGAAGGCGAGGACGACCAGGCCGACGCCGAGCAGGCAGGCGAGACCACCGCTGAAGACCGACGTCTTCGCCGACGTCACGGATGCGACCCCACCGGCCTCGATGTCGCCGAGCCGGACGCCGCCGGTGACGACGAGGCCGAAGACGGACGACATCCGACCGCGCATCGCGTCGGGCGTGACCGTCTGGTTGATCGTCGACCGACAGACGGCGCTGACGCTGTCGGCGGCGCCGGCGAGGGCGAGTAGGCCGGCGGCGGCCCAGATGCTGCCGACGAGGCCGGCGGCGGCGATCGCCAGGCCCCAGACGAGGACGGCGAAGACGACGATCCGGCCGAGCCGGCGGGCGTGCTCGAGCCAGCCTGTCGTGACGGCCGCGAGCGTCGCGCCGGCGGCGACCGCCGCGTAGAGCAGGCCGGAGCCGCCGGCGCCGGCGTGGTAGACGGTCAGCGAGAGGACGGCGAAGAGGGCGCGGGGCATGCCGAAGGTCATCGCGACGAGGTCGATCACGAAGCTGCCGAGGAGGGCGTTGTTGGAGCGGACGAAGCGCAGGCCCTCGGCGATCGACGCGAACATCGGGTCGTGCCCGCCGACCCGTCCGGTCGGCCGCTGGGGGCCGATCGCGAGGCCGGCCGCGACGAGGGCGAGGCAGCTGACGACGTCGGCCGTGTAGGCCGCGCCGACACCGAGCGCGGCGATCGTCAGTCCGCCGACCGCCGGGCCGATGATCCCGGTGAGCTGGACGGCTCCGAAGTTGAAGGCGAGCGCCGAGCGGAGCC
>DATAUX010000131.1:0-6362 GCA_036268015.1 Solirubrobacteraceae bacterium
CGAGGACGCCGATGAAGGTGCCGTAGATGATCAGGCCGGTCAGGGTCACGATCAGGCTGAGGGACGTGTAGAGCGTGCCCGTGTCGGCGTCCTGGCTGCCGCCGCCGTCCATCGTGTGGAGGAACACGTGATAGACGGCCGTGATCGGGTTCTGCGGGCCGACACCGACGATCAGGAGGAGCGCCGTGAAGGCGAGGACGATCACGACGATGGCGATTCCGAGGACGCCGGCGACGGCGCTGGGTCCACGGGCCATCGCGTTGTCGAACGCGTAACCGGCGCGCAGGCCGAGCGAGGGTTTGTCGGACGCGCGCTGGCGGCCGTCGAGGGGTGCGGCCTCGGGTGCACCGGGGCGGTGCTGGGGAGTCGTCGTGCTCACGCGACCACGGTAGTCCAGCGACGTCTGGGCCCGACCGTCGCCCTGCGGTGTTCCGCCACGCTCTCCACACCAGTCTCCTCAGCCGGATCCGACCAGATTCCGCGGCGCGAGGCTACCACGCCGGGCGCGCGACCCCGGCAGGTCCCTTCGCCGGGCGAGCGGGCGAGCGGGCGAGCGATCCTCGGGTGCGCCGAACGGGAGTGATGTGCTGCGGCCCGCGGATGAGATCGCGCGATTCGCATCGTGCGTGGTCGCGCCGGACGCGCCGGGTAGCACGTGCGGCGCGTCGGGCAGCAGATCGCACGTGTGTCTCGTGCTTGATCGCCTCGGGGGCCGGGTTCACCCGTCGGTCGAAACCGTGGTGCGATTGTTGGCCTGGCGGTCGTAGCGCCATCGGCGACGGATCGCGAAACTCACCATCGGGAGGAGCGGGCGGTGGATCGGTGGCGGGCGAGCCGGGCCAGCCGGTGGCGCCCGATCCGATGTCAAACTGCCGCGGCATCCGGTGAAGCCCGTATCAGAGGCGGCTCAGTCGAATGCTGGTCGAGCGGAGATGACATGACGCAACTGATCGTCGAATCGCCTGTGGCCGACGCGCCGCCGGACTCTGGCGGCGACGGCCGCTTCTCGGCTCGGGTGGGCGGAGGCGCGCCCGTGACTGCGACGGCGGCGCCGTGTGTTCTGCGTGAGCGTCTGGATGATGGGATCGAGGTTCTGCGGTTGAATCGTCCGCGGGCGCGGAATGCTCTGGATACGCCGATGTTGCGGTTGCTGGTCGCGACGTTGGACGAGTTGGCGGGTGATCCGTCGTTGCGGGTTGTGGTGTTCTCGACGACGAGTACGCGGGCGTTGTGTTCGGGGATCGATATCAAGGAGCCGTTGGATCATGCGGGTGGGGTTGCCCGGATGGAGGCGTTCATGTCGTTCTTTGCGGCGCTTGATCGGTGCAGGGTGCCGACGGTCGGTGTTTGCGTGGGGAATTGTGTGGGTGGTGGGGCGGAGATCGTGACGGGCGTGGATTTGCGGGTCGGCGCGACGAATCTGGGTGTGTCGTGGGCTGGGGGGCGGTTGGGTGTTCCGGTGGGTGCGGCGCGTCTGGTGCCGTTGGTCGGGTTGTCGCGGGCGAAGGAGTTGATCTTCAGCGGTCGGACGGTCGGTGTCGAGGAGGCGCGGGATATCGGTTTGCTGTCGCGGATTGCGGAGACCGATCAGGCGGAGGCTGAGGGGATCGCGATGGCGCGGGAGGTCGCGATTCATCCGAGTGAGGGGATTCGTCGGATGAAGGTGATGTTTCGCGAGCTTGAGCGGACGGGTCCGCGGGTTGCTGCGGAGAACGAGATTCTGCTCGATTGGCAGATTCATGGGGTTGGGTTGCCATCGGGCGATCCGGTCGTGGTCGCGCCCGAGTCCGTGTAGTCGCGAGCGCTTGCCGGTACTGGACCGTCCAGTACTCGGGTCATCGAGTAGTCGCTGGTGCTGCGGCGGTACTGGACCGTCCAGTACTCGGGTCATCGAGTACCCGTCGGTAGTCGGCCGGTACTGGACCGTCCAGTACTCGGGTCATCGAGTAGTCGCCGGTGCCGCGCCAGTACTGGACCGTCCAGTACTCGGGGTTGACCGCGGAGAACATGACGGACTCGGCCGGTCAGCTCGGCCCCGCCTTGCACGTCGCCGCATGGACCTGCTCGGTCAGCCCGTGGAGCTTCTCGGCGAGCGTGTGGATCTGCTCGGTCAGCTCGGTGTTCCGCTCCAGCAGATCGATCTCGAACTTCGAGAGCTCGTCACGATGCCGGGCGGCCGCCTCCTCGTTGGCCTTGTCGGTCGTCGTCTGCGCCTTCTGGGCGATGATCACCAGGGCGCCGGTGTAGAAGGCGACGGCCGAGAAGATCAGGTTGAGGAGGATGAACGGCGCCGGGTCGAACCCGTGGCCGTTGAGCAGGCCGGTCCACGACGTCCGCAGGAAATGGACGACATGATTCGCGAGGACCCAGCCGATGATCACGGCCGAGCTGACGACCAGGAAGGTGACCGTCCCCATCCCGCTGGCGACGGCCTCGGCGAACCGCTCCATGAAGCTGTGCCTGCCCGATCCGCCGTCCCCGCCGTCCTTGTAGTGGGTGTGATGGCGCAGCGGATCCTTCTGGGTCGGGTCCTGCGGGTCGGGTGCTTCGGTGCTCGCCATCTGTCCGCCTCCGGGATCGGGTTTCGCGGACCGGCCCGGGGCTACCCGGATCCGACCGTGGACATGTAGTGTCGGCATGGATCGGTCGGCCGGCGAGAGACCGCACGCGAAACGGGGACGAGATGAGACTTTCGAGGGCATCCACGACGACCGTCGCCGGCCGGCGGCTGGCCGCCGGACTCGCCGCGTGCGGGCTGGCCGGCGCCGGCGCCGCCGCGATCCCGGCAGCGGCCGCCGCGAGCCCGGTGACCCAGGTCCGCGCCGTCTACCGGAGCGTCCTGACCGCCGAGTACTTCGGTCCGTCGAGCCGCGTCTGCGGCCGCCTGACGCCGGCCGGAAAGGCGTCCTTCACGGCCGGCGGCGGCGGCACCTGCGCCCACGCGTACGCCGCCGAGCGGAAGGTCCTCCGCCACAAGGTCCCCGACGTCGACGACTCCGGCTACACGCCGACCCAGTGGCGCCAGGTCGTCAACCAGACGATGGCCGGCCTGAAGGTGACGGTCAACGGATCGAAGGCCCACGCGATCGGCCCGTCGGGCATCCCCGGCCGGACCGGCCTGGCGAAGATCGCCGGCCGGTGGCTGTTCACCACGTACCCGCCCAGCGTCGGGTCCTAGAGGAGCGGCCGACCCCGCCTCCCGGCCCGGCCGACCCCGGCTCCCGGCCCACGCCGGCTCCCGGCCCGACCGACCCCGGCTCCCGGACCGATCGGCGGACCGGCGGGCCTGCTAGAGCCGGTTGTCCTCGGCTCCGAGGGCGACGGTCGCGACGGCCGTCGTCAGGTGGTAGAGGATCAGCAGCTGGACGAGGCCGAGCGACTCCGACCGGTGGGTCTCGCCGTCGGTCGTCAGCTCGCCGAGCTGCTCGGACCGCAGGTGGCTGGCGAAGTGCATCTCGTCCCAGATCGCCTCCTCGATCTCGGCCGCCCGCGCCCGGTCGAGCGAGCCCGGGATGTGCAGCATCCGCTCGCCGTCCCGCGGCTCGGTCAGCCTGATTCCCGTGTCCTTGGTCGTGAAGACGCTCAGATCCGGGTGGGGCAGCCCGTCCCGCAGCGTCAACTCGGCGTCGAGGCGGTACGGGTCGCCGGTCTCGGGAGAGACGAACTGCCGCACGACGAGGTCGGCCCACCGCTCCTGCGGCCGGATGAACGAGACCGAGTCGGCCTCGCGCCGGTCGAGCTCGGCGAGCACGTCGTCGGTCGAGTAGCCCCGCTTCGAGCAGTCCCGCTGGACCTTCCACTTCCGCCGCAGGTCCTCCGGCGGGTCGAGGTACACGCGGATGTCGTAGGCCGAGCGCATCGCTTCGGTGTGGTAGCCGAGCAGACCCTCGATCACCATGAACCGCTCGGGCACGATGTACTCCGGCGGCCCGAACGTCCCGCCCGAGTGGCCGTAGACCGGCTTCAGGATCGGCGCGCCCTCCCGGAGCAGGCTGAGGTGCTGGGCCATGATGTCGATGTAGTTGCAGTCCGGGTTCAGCGGCGTGATGTTCAGATCGGCTCGCTGGGACCGGTCGTACCGGTGGTAGTCGTCGGTGCAGACGTGCGTGACCGTGCCGGCCCCGAGCAGCTCGACCAGGCCCCGGCTGAGCGTCGTCTTGCCGGACGCCGAGTCGCCGACCACTCCCAGGATGACCGGGCGTTCCTCTGCGCTCATGCGTCCTCCGATCGATCTACGGATCGGCACGCGGCAGTTCCGGCTCTCCCAGCCGGTCCCGGCGTACCCACTCTCTCGCCAACGTTCTATCACGCAGAGCGTTACTTCAATCTATGAAACTACCCAGAGCCTGTCCTTCTAACCCGTGCGTCCGTCGTCGTCCGCCGGCCAGGGGCAGATCCGCCGCAGCACGCATTCCCCGCAGGCCGGGCTCCGCGCGTGGCAGGTCCGGCGTCCGTGGCGGAGCATGTTGACGTGGAGCTCGAGCTCCTCGCCCGGCCGCGTGAACCCGAGAAACGCGTCGTGCAGCTCGTGAAACGGGGCTCCCGGCCGGAGCAGGCCGAGCCGGGTTCCGACCCGGGAGACGTGCGTATCGACCGGGACGTCGGGCAGGCCGAACGAGAACAGCAGGACGCAGGCGGCGGTCTTCCGGCCGACGCCCGGCAGCTCGCACAGCCGGTCGCGGCTGACGGCGACCGGCGCGTCGCGCATCCAGTCGAGCGTCAACGGGTCGCCGATCCCCGTCAGGATCGCCTGGATCCGCGCGGACTTGACCTTCGAGATCCCGCCCGGCCGGATCGCCTCCTCGACCTCGTCGACCGGCGCGTCGCGGACGGCCTGCCAGCTGGGGAACCGATCCCGCAGGCGGAGGAACGCGACATCCCGGTTGCGATCGTTCGTGCTCTGGCTGAGCACGGTCAGGATCAGCTCGTCGACCGGCCGCTCGTGCGGCGGGGCCGACGGCACGCCGTAGCGGTCGCGCAGGCGGTCGCGGATCCGCCGGACACGCGCCCGGTCGGGTTGCCTCCAGGTCTCCGCCGGCCGGCCCACCCCCGGTATCCTCGCCGGTCTGATGCCGGCGGTCGAGGAACATCACGCCGAGCTCGACGGGACACCGATCTTCTGGCGGAGCGCGCCCCAGACGGGCACGCCGACGCTGTACGTCCACGGGACGCCGACCAACGCCGACGACTGGACGGCGTTCCTCGCCCTCGGCGGCGGGATCGCCCCCGACCTGCCGGGGTTCGGCCGGTCGGGCAAGGCGAACACGTTCGACTACACGATCGCCGGGTACGGCGGATTCGTCGAGCGGTTCCTCGACCACGCGTCGGTCGACCGGCTGAACCTCGTCGTCCACGACTGGGGCGCCGTCGCCCTGACCTTCGCCGAGCGGTTCCCCGACCGGATCAACCGGCTCGTCGTGATCGACGCGGTCCCCCTCCTGCCCGGCTACACGTGGCACCGGCTGGCCCGGGCGTGGCGGAAGTTCGCGGTCGGCGAGATCGTCATGGGCTCGATGATCGAGCCGGTCATCCGCCGGATCTCCAAGCACGTCAACGCGACGCCGGGCGAGCTCCCCGAGGAGTACCTGCGGTCGTGGGTCGACCATTTCGACGAGGGGACCCAGCGGGCGATCCTCAAGCTCCACCGGGACGGATCGCCCGACCGGCTGGCGGCCGCCGGCGACCGGCTCGGGCTGATCGACGCGCCGGCCCTGGTCGTCTGGGGCGGCCAGGATCCGTACTTCCCGTCGAGCTTCGCCGCCGCGTACGCCGGCGCCCTCGGTGGCGAGGCGGACGTCCTCGTCCTCGACGACGCCGGACACGTGCCGTGGCTCGACCGGCCGGACCTGGTCGAACGGGTGGTCGAGTTCCTCGACGCGACCTGAACCCCCCGTCGTGACGGCGGTCGCCGGCCCGTCGCGCCTGGCGGCCGGGTTCGGTCCGATCCGGATCGGCCGGCCGGTCCTCGCCGGGGCGCTCGCCCTGACCGCGGCCCTCGTCGCCGTCTACCTGATCTGGGCTCCGCCGAGCGGGGATCTCGCGGCCGCGACCTACCGGGCCGGGTTCTTCGCCCGCAACGGCTTCGCCCCGTACGACGGCCAGTGGTACTCGGGCGGCGACACGCTCGGCTACAGCGTCCTGCTCGGCCCGCTCGGCGCCCTGCTCGGCGTCCGCCTGCTCGCCGGCCTGAGCGCGATCCTCGCCGCCGGCTGCTTCGCCCGCCTCGTCGACCGGCCACTCCCGGCCGGCTGGTTCGCGGTCGGCGTCGGCGTGTCGCTCGGGTCCGGCCGGATCGCGTACACGCTCGGGCTCGGGCTCGGCCTGGCGGCCGTGCTCGCGGCCGGCCGCCGGCAGACGGCGGC
>DATAUX010000132.1:0-21815 GCA_036268015.1 Solirubrobacteraceae bacterium
GTACGTAGGGCACGCGATCTCTGGGCCACGTGGAACGGCTGACGGATCCCGGTGCGCGTCACTGGCCGGACGAGCGCAGGCGGTGAAGAACAACGCGACCCGCCAGCAACTCGACGTCAGAATCTCGGAGATCGGTCGGGATCGCCGAAGATGCGCGGAAAGCCGGTGGCAAGTGCAAAGTTACGGTCGGGTGCAACCGCCGGCTGATGGCGATCCACCACGTCGCGAAGGACTTCTGCTTGCGAGCGACCTTCCAATCTGGCGAGGCGGGCGAGACGCTGAGCGTGATCGTCGTTCAGATAGGGGCTGACGGTGGTCCGCCGCCGAGGTCTGAAGTTCATGGCTGGTGGGTAGGTCGGCGGGGTGACCGACTTCGTGACGACGAGCCAGCTCGAGACGGCCTACGAGGTCAGCGGCCCGGGCGACGGCGCTGCCGTGGTGGCGGTGCACGGCTGGCCGGATGATCCGCACACTTGGGACGGGCTCCTGGACCTTCTGCACGACGGTGGGTGCCGTGTCTATCGGCCGTACCTGCGTGGGTTCGGCCCGACGCGGTTTCGTGACGCCGCCACCCGCCGCAGTGGGCAGATCGCCGCGCTGTGCCGTGACGTCGGCGAGTTCATCGAGGTCCTGGCGCTACAGGACGTCATCCTCGCCGGCCACGACTCGGGCGCTCGCGCGGGTTACGCGCTTGCCGCGACGAGCCCCGGGAGCGTCGCGGGGCTGGTCGCGATGAGCGTCGCCTATGGCACGACCGGGCCGACCGCCCGCCTGGCCCCGGACCAGGCGCACGCGTACTGGTACCAGTGGTATTTCTCGACCCAGCTGGGCCGGCGCGGGCTCGCCGGCGACCGGCGCGGCGTCTGCCGCTACCTCTGGCGAGCGTGGTCGCCGTCGTGGAACTTCACCGACGGCGAGTTCGACCAGGCCGCAGCGGCGTGGGAGAACCCCGACTGGGTCGAGATCACCGTCCACTCGTATTCCCAGCGGTGTGGTGCGGCGGACGGCGATCCCGGGCTCGCGGAGCTCGAGGCTCGGCCTCCGAGCATCAGGAACGCCTCTTCACGTCCGGATACGACCGCCGCACGCTGCCGGGAGTCGGGCATTTCGTGCCGCGCGAGGCACCCCGGGACGCGGCCGACGCGATCCTCGAACTCGCACATCACCGCACTCCCTGAGGCCTCCCGACCGGGCCTGCGCTACGGTCCGACGCGGTGAGCCGGCACCGCGACACGCCGCAGGCGGGGATCTTCGCCCTCGGAACGGCGTCGCACGCGTACCTTGAGCTCGACCTGCACCGCGGAGCCGATCCGCGCGAGCTGGTCGGCCGGCTGGCCGACCTGCGCGAGCCGCGCACGACGATCGGCGGCGTGAACCTCGTCATCGGTCTGCGGCCCGAGCTGTGGCGCGATCTGGGCGACTCACCGGTCGGCCTGGAGGGCTTCAACGAACCGGTCATCGGGCCGGACGGCTTCACGATGCCGGCGACACAGCACGACGCCGTGCTGTGGCTCGCGGGCGCGGGCTACGACGTCGTCTTCGACGAGGCCCGCGCGGCGATCCGGGCGCTCGCGCCGGTCGCCGGTGTCGCCGACGAGGTGTCGAGCTGGCCCTACCGCCACGACCGCGACCTGACGGGCTTCATCGACGGGTCGGAGAACCCGAGCCTCGCGCTCGCGCCCGAGATCGCGCTCGTGCCGTCCGCTGCGCCCGGGGCCGGCGGGTCCGTGCTCCTGCTCCAGCGCTGGACGCACGATGTCGCGAGCTGGGAGGGCCTGGCGCTCGAGTCGCAGGAGCGGACGATCGGGCGCACGAAGGACGACTCCACCGAGCTCGAGAACCGGCCCGAGGACTCCCACGTCGCGCGCACCGATCAGGAGGACTTCGGCGACATCTTCCGCCGCAACATGCCCTACGGGACGGTCACCGACCACGGCACGATGTTCGTCGGGTTCGCCGCCGAGCAGGGGCCACTCGCGCGCATGCTCGCGAGCATGGTCGGCCTCGACGGGCCGCGCGACGCGCTCACGCGGTACACGACGCCACTGACCGGTTCGTACTACTTCGTCCCGTCTGCACCGGCGCTCGTCGCGTTCGCCGGCGACCCCCCGGCGGGCTGACGTGCCCGCAACTATCGCGCCACGGTTGCGTTCCAGTTCTCGATGACCGATCACGCTCGTTTGACGATCGCTGCGGCTGGCCTGGTCGCCGGGCTGCTTCTCGCCGGGCTCACGCCCGCGGCCGACGCCGACACGTGTACCGGGCCGCCCGTCGACGTCTTCGTCAAGGAGGGCACGCCGCTCGTCGCCACGATGCGCCCGACCGTCGAGGCGACCTGCGACAGCGCGACCTACGACGCAGCGGTGCAGGTCTACCTGAACGTCGGAACCCACCGCATAGCGAAACTGGCAGGCGTTCGGCTTGAGAATGTCGGTCAGACCCCGTCGCGTTCGACCGTGCTGATCTCCAAGCGACAACTCGCCGCCGCGCGGCGCTACGCCAAGAAGTCACGTCACCGCCACGCCGACCTGAAGTTCGTCATCCACCCCAGCGTCGACGGGTCCGGCCAGACGTCGTCGACTTACGCGCTCGACAGCTTCCCCAGCCTCTGAGACGCTCACCGGGTCAGCAGCCGCGTGCCCGCGACCGACAGCCGGACGGCTTGCGCCGGTGCGAGGCGCACGAGCAGGTCGACGAGCTTCGCGTCCTTGCCGACGAGGATCCGCGGCCGGCCGGCCTCGACGCCGTCGACGATGATCCGCGCTGCCTTCGCCGGGTCCATCCGCAGCAGCCTTTCGTTGTAGATCCGCTGGCGCCGCTCGTCGGCTGCCGTCACCGGTAGGCCAAGGTCGGCGGCTCTCTGGAGGGCCGCGGTGGCGATGTTCGTCTTGATCCCGCCCGGGTGGACGCAGCTGACCACGACCGGCAGGCCGGCGCTCAGCATCTCCGCGCGGACCGACTCCGTGAATCCACGCACGGCGAACTTCGATGTGCAGTAGTGCGTCATCCCCTCCTGGGCGAGATACCCGTTGAGGCTCGAGACGTTGACGAGATGCCCGTCGCCCGACGCGATCAGGTGCCCCACGAAAGCCTTGGTGCCGTGGATCACGCCCCACAGGTTGACCCCGAGCACCCGCTCGTAGTCCGCATAGTCGCTCTCGAGCAGCGTCCGCGAGTGGGCGATCCCGGCGTTGTTGTAGAGCTGGTGCACGACGCCGAAATGACCGACGACTCCCGCGGCGTACCGCTCGACCGCTTCGCGGTCACCCACGTCGAGCACCTGCTGGTGGACGTCGTCCCCGGCGCCGCCGAGGATCGCCGCGGTCTGCGCGAGACCGTCGGCGTCGATGTCCGAGACCGCCAGTCGCGCGCCGCGCGAGGCCAGCTCGGTCGCGAGCGCTCGGCCGATGCCCGACCCCGCGCCCGTCACGACGGCGACCTTCCCTTCGAACTCGCTCATCCTCTGACCATCCTCGCCTTCTTGTTGGTTCGCGCCGCGTCGGTCGGCTCGTCTCGCAACCACGGGCCCTCAGCCGGCCGCTCCCGCGGCCTGTTGTTGGTTGCAGGGCGCGGTGGTGGCCGCCGGTGTCGCGGGTGCGGCCCCCGGCGCCGCGATCGGCGCGCCCGGGCGACTCAGATCGACCGAGTGGAGCGTGACCACCGGCGGTGGCGTATACGGGCCGATCGTGCACGGCAGCCCGGGCGGCCGGGCCGGTGGCGGTACCTGCGGGTCGGCCTGCGTCCACGCGACCTCGTTGCCGCGCAGGTCGAAGTCGAGCAGCTCGCGCTGGGTGCCACTGAACCCGGCAATCGTGCGCGTGCTGTGCGTCCGCAGATCGGTCACGGCGAGGCTGCTCGTCTCGAACGGGCTGCCGACCTGGTAGGCGACGCGCCCATCCGAGACCGACGGGATGCCGTAGACGGTGACCGCCCCCAACAGCGGGCGGGCCACCCGCCCGCCGGCCGCGATGTAGAGCATCTTGTACGGCAGCTGGATCGACGGCTCGTACTCGTCGAACGTGATGTCCCCGACGGCCGCGACGACGGCGCCCGACTCCGCAACGGAGAGATACGCGTCGGGGAGGTCCAGGCTGTTGCGGACGCGACCGGTGCCGGCGTCGATGACCTGGGCGAGCATCCGCCCGCCGGCCCGCGGAATTCCGACCGCGACCCAGCCGCCGCGCGCCGAGAGCAGCGGTTGCGTCGAGCTGGGCAGCCATCGCAGGATCCGCCAGCGACCGCCCGGCGCGAGCGGGCGGGCGAACAACGGACGCGGCGTGCTCGGAGTGATCCTGCGGCACGCCGGCGAACCCGCGAGGATCAACTCCACGCCGCTGACCGTGACCGACGCGCCCATCGACGACGTCTTCCCACTCGGGTCGGCAACCCAGTCGCGACAGCCGCCCGGGCCGACGCTCGGCCCCACCGCCAGCGGGCGCGGCGCGGCCCCGAGCCGGCTGATCGCGAGTCCGCCCTGCGCGGTCCCGACGACCGCGAAATCGCCGCGGCCGGCGTCGACGCCGCCGGTCGGGCTGATCTGGACCGTCGCGCCGTCGCGCGTGACGAGATCAACTGCCGGGCCGTTGTTCCAGAGAATTCCGTGCGCGGTGATCTCGAGCGGGATCGGGTAGATCGGCTGGGTCGCGTTGATCTCGGCCAGAGCGCCGGTCGTCGTCGCGACCAACCCCGCGACCACGAGCCCGGCCGCCACCGAAACTCGGGGTCGAAGTGATCGTCGGCTCCGGCGAGCATCCCGTCTGAGCATCAGTTCAGCGCCGATCGGATCGACTTGAGCTCGAGCTCGAGCGCTGCCGCCTGCGCTTCGCCGAGCGGCAGAGTCATGCGGAGCTCCGCGGCCCGGATCGCCCGGGACAGGTCGTTGCGACGCCGGTAGGACCCGACGAGGTTGTTGAGGACCCGCAGCACGGTCTGATGCGTGCCCGATCGCACGAATGCCGCGGATCCCGGGATCTCGAGCCGCATGCCGCCGGCGAACGGGTCGACGAGCAGCGGCTCCCGCCCGCCGAAATGGCCGGCGACGTAGTGGCCGGGGAGCCCGACCCCGCCGAGATCGATCCCCGCCCGGCGAGCCGTCTCCACGTAGACGATCGACAGGAGGATCGGCAGGCCGGTCCTGCGCGCGATCACCAGGTCGAGCATCGAGTTGTCCGGATCGTCGTAGCTCTGCCGGTTGCCGATGAACCCGTGGCGCCGGCCGAGGACCCCGACGACGGCGTCCAGCTCGGACTGCGGATCCTCGTCGCCCGCCGCGGCTTCCGCGATCTCGGCGCCGAGACTGTCGAGCTGCTCGAGCGCGCCGTCAGCGTCGCACGCGCCGAGCTCGCCGGCGACGGCCAGGACGAGGGCGTCCAGGCGCGGCTCTCGGCTCGCGGCCAACTCGGCGAAGGATCCCAATCCCATGCTCCGCATTGTCGCGTGTCCTCACGCGCGCGGCGACCGGCCACGCGGGACCCCCGGCGTTGGGTCGTCCTCCGGCTCGACGGGTGTGTCGATCCAGGCGCCGAACAGCGGCAGGCCGGCGAACCGAGGTGGATCCGGGCTCGTGCTCGGTGCCACGGCGATCGCAAGGGCGGCGTACGGGTGGTCGAAGCGGAGCGTGGCGGTCCGCTCGACGCCGACCTCCGCCGGCGAAACCGACCGGCTCGCGCGCACGCCGAAGTAGGTGATCGCCGCGGCTTCGAAGCCGAACCGCGTGAATGACGCGACCGCTGCCTGTCCGGCCTCCACCTGATCGAAGGCGTGAGCGCCGATCAGCCGGCGCATCGTGCTCGTCGCCGGTCTCGCCCCGAACGCGTCCGCGCGCAGGAGGTCCAGATGGCGGTCGGCCCG
The DNA here is from genome assembly GCA_036268015.1 of Solirubrobacteraceae bacterium. GTDB lineage: Bacteria > Actinomycetota > Thermoleophilia > Solirubrobacterales > Solirubrobacteraceae > Palsa-513. The sequence continues at coordinate 5,851 of DATAUX010000132.1, forward strand.
CCAGGCCGGGAGGCTTGCACCGATCACTCGCTCGCGGCGCTCGCGGGCGCTTCTCGTCGCGATCTCACGCTCCGCGATCTGCCACGAGTGGCCCGGGCCGATCGGGATCTCGAACAGCGAACGGAGCGGCCGTGTTGCCTCGATGCCCCGCGACACGGCGCCCAACTCGTGGGCGGCCTCGAGCACCCGTTGACGCGACGCGCCGGGGTCCGCCGAGACCGAGATCACGCGGACGCCTTCGACGGCGTCGGCGACGTGAACCGCGACGAGGCCGGCAGCCGCCGTCGTGGCGATCCCGCAGCCGACGGTCGGCCGCTCGTCGAAGAGCAGCCGCTCGACGACGCCGTGCCACGGACTCGACGGCCCCAGCCCCTCGGCCGCGGGAACGACATCGAAGGGGACGCTCCACGACACGCGGAGCGCAAGCGCGGAGGCGAGCACGATCCGCGTCGAGCCGTCGATCTGCGTCGGGAACCGCTCGATCAGGCCGTCCGTGGCGGTCCTCGCCCAGTCGTCGGCTTGCGCCTGGGTCGGCATCCGACCCGACTCGACCGCCGCGGGCAGGCTCTCGACCCATCCGGCGAGCAGCGGCGTCGCGTCCGCCGCGCCCCACCACACGGCGATCGCCGCCCGCAGCGCGGGCGGCGGGTCGGCGACGAACGCCGCCAGGAGGTCGCCGGCTTCGCCGGCTCGGCAGCCCAGGCAGCCCTCGAGCGCCTCGCGATCCCGGCCGTCGGCCGGGCCGGCGCACGCGCCAAGGAGCAGCCAGAGGCAGAGCGGCGACGAGATCGATTCGTCCGGGTGCTGGTCCAGTACGGCCGGGTACACCCGTCTCGCGAACGCGTCGACCAGGCCGACCAGACGGTCGGCGCCGACAACACCACGCTCGCCCGTCTGCGAAGTCATCGCGGTCGCTCAGGTCGCTGCGCGCGCGGTCTGCCGGCCCTCAGGTCGCTGCGCGTGCGGTCTGGCGGCGACGCCACGCGCGGAGGAGCGGTTTGATGAGGAAAGCAAAGAGGATCATGTCGGCTCCTTGGGTTGGTCGTTCACGGTGTCCTCCAAGGTATGCGCCCGACGGCGAGCTTTCATCGGCTCACGAGCCGATCTTGAGGCTCCACCCGGGGATGGAGGACCCGGCACGCCGGCTCCACCCCGACGAGTCGATCGCGGTCGCCCGCACCCGCCGTTGTCAGCGTCAGGAGCTCGGTCGACGTCCGGCGCTGCCGGCAGGAAACGGTCTGCCGTGCGACCGGTATTCCCTGCGCAGCGACGCGATCGTGCCGGCGAGCGTCGTCGTCGACCCGTGCAGCTTCCACGTGACCCGGAGCGTCCCGCTCGAGGCCGGCAGGGTCAGGCTCCGACCCGACAGCGTGCCGGCGCTCGCGTGGAAGTCACCGACGCCGTTGGGAACCGGCCAGACCGGGTCGATCGACGCCGGAGCGCTCCACGTCAGCGTCGCCCCGCCCGGGTGCGCGCTGAGACGGAACGAGACCGGGCCGAGCGTGGTCGGCGCCCGCGTGGCGGACGTGACCGCGCCGGGCTCGAGCCAGCCGCCGGGGACCGCGCTCAGCAGGTAGATCCGCGTGCCGTCGTCGCGGACCAGCATGTTCCGGATCAAGGTGACGAGCTCACCCGAGTAGGTCCCGTGCGGGCTGAGGTTGGAGGCGCTCGAGCGCTTTCCGAGCGGAGCGATGCCGGTCTCGAAACCGCCCGACGTCCCCGTCGAGTGGGCGATCTCGCTGTACAGGCCGTCGACCACCGGAGCCTGTTCGCCGCGCTCGAGCTGGGTCTCGAAGATCCGGAAGCCGAGGTAGTCGTGGAGCATCCGCCCGTGGTCGTAGGTCGCGATGCCCTCCCGCATGCCCGCGTCGGCCCGGGCGATCGTCGCCGTCACGATCGGGTCGTAGATGCTGAACGGACCGTCGGGGTAGGCGACCCACCAATTGCCCCAGTCGAGGCCGCCCGTCCGATCGAGCGCGGGAGGCACCGCGCCGCCGTTGCCGGCCGCGGCGGCTCGCGTCGCGCGCGCCACGTTGGCCCGCAGCTCGGCGTCCAGGGCGGGCCAGCCCGCGGCGGCCGGCGGGGACCCGGCCATCGCGGCCAGCCGCACAGCGGCGTCCATCCCGGCGACGGCCCAGAAGTCGTCGCCGGCGAGGTGCCCCGTGATCTGCTCGTTGTCGCCCGGGCTGCTGATCGGCATCAGGCCGAGCGGGTCGCTCGCGACCTGCTGCGCGATCCACCGGACCGACTGGGCCAGGCCGGGGAACTCCGCGCGCGCGAACGCGTCGTCCCCGGTCAGCTCGGCATGGCGGCCGATCGCCCACAGCGCCTCGCCCATGCCGTCGAACTGGCCGAGCCGGCTCTCGTACAGACCGTCGGGGGCTCGCCAGACCGGGAAGTAGGCGAGGTCCTGGGCCGCGACCGCGTGGAGCCCGGCGAGGTCGAGCGCGTTGGTCATGATCGCGCCGTCGCGCAGCCAGAATGCGTGGTACTGGAGGTCGTTGACCGCCTGGACCCAGAAGCCGCCGATTCCCCCGGGCGCGTTCGCCGGCAGCTTGTAGCGACTCGTGAGGATCTGCGTGAGGCTCGCGTAGTAGGCGTTCTCGACGGCCTGCTCCGGCAGGTGGATCCTGATCGCGGGGGCGAGCGACTTCGCCCAGGCCGCGCGCAGGTCGGCGTGGGCCCGGGGGTAGCGGAGGTTCGCGATCCGCGCGGCGAGGGCGCCTGGCAGCGCGACGGGGACGGCCGGCATCGCGAAGTCGAGCACGGCCTCCTGTCCCGGCCCGAGGCGCCGGGCGTAGCTCACGAGCGCACAGATCTCGACGCGGTCGGCACAGGTCCGGCGGTTGCGAGACGTCCGGCCGGCGCGGCTCGCCGGCAGGAATGCGTAGGACCGTCCGCCGCTGACGATCGCGTCGCCCGCGACCCGCCACGTGCGACTCGGTGGGAGTACGGCGCCCGGCTGGGCGTAGAGGCCGTTCTCGGTTCCCGACGGCGCGAGGTAGCGGAAGTCGGGAGCTCCGTCCGCGGTCAGCCGGGCTCCGCCGCTGCGTCGCATCCCGGCCGCCCAGACGGCGGTCTGCGGTCGACCGCTGACGTTGCGCATCACGACTCGCACGAGGTCGACCGAGACGCCGCCGACCGGCGTCGCGAGCATCGCCACGCTGTAGCTGACACCGGCGTGCTCGACCGTCGAATCGATGATCGGGAAGCGGCCACCCTCGAAGCTTCGCAGCGGCTGGTCGTAGGGTGCAAGCGGGCTGCCGAGCTCGAACGCGAGCTCGCCATACCCGGTGTAGAGGTCGCCCTCCGGCGTGACCTCGGACGCCGCGAACAGACCCGGGACGCCGAGCTGGTCGGTCGGCGTCGCGAGGAAGCTGAACGGCTCCTTCGCCGTCGTCGCACGAGCCGCTCCCGGCCACTGGCCGAGGATCCCGGCGGCTCCCGCCAGGACGGCGACGGCCCCGCGCGCAAGGGCGCGGGGGCCCCTCATCGGCGAGCTTCGACCGGTCACGGCGCCAGCACTGCCGGGGTCAGCCCGCCGGCGGCGCCCGGCGGTGGCGCGGCGACCACGGACGGCAGCGACGAGTGCAGGTGGATCAGACGGAACCCCCGGTAGTCGACCTCTGCGACGCGTCGCAGCGACCCGCCCCACAGGCCCAGCGGAACGTCGGCGAGCGGAGCCAGGGCCCGTTGATGGGCCGCGCGGACGGGCTCCGCCATGACCCACAGATCTCGCGTGCTGAGAGACCCGGCCAGGGCCGCCCGGCCGAGATACAGGGCGGCCACCGACACGTCCATCGCGGGGATCACGGCGACCGGTTCGCCGCTCGTCCGCGCGCCGACGAGCGCACCCACGCCCGCCCAGTCCGGTGAGCCCTGGTAGCGCCAGTTCGTCTGCACGCCGACCACGGCCAGCAGGCAGAGCCCGCTGTAGGCGACGAGCGGGACGCCGCGCCACCGGGTCAGGCCGTAGGCGACGAGCGGCGCGAGACAGATCAGCACGCCGATGATGTTGCGCGCGAGCAGATAGTCGGCGACGCCCGCCGCGGCCGCGAGGATCGGCAGCCCGGCGCCGATCACGGCGAGCAGCCCGAGCACCCTGGCCGGCCGGCGCCGGCGCATCCGCGCCGCCGCGAAGACGACGGCGGCGCCGGTCGCCGCGATGCCGGCGCCCTCCAGCCACGCATGAGGCACGTTCGTCCCCATCGCGAACTGGCGAGCGACATCCTCGAGCCGGGACCGGAGCGGGCGCGCCGTGATGAACGCGGTGCGACCGGTCGCCCGGCTCTGCGCCCGAAAGAGCGACCAGACGGGGGCGAACGCGACGGCGATCGCGACGACCGACAGCGCGAGCTTCGCCCGGTCCTTCGGCAGGACCAGGAACAGGACGACCGCCTCGCCGACCAGGGTGAAGGCGGCGAAGTAGTGCGTCCAGATGCACACGACCCCGGTCAGCGTCCAGACCGCCCACCGCTTGGGTGACGGCCGCTCGAGCAGGGCGCCGAGCGCCCACAGCGACAGTGTCGTGACGAGGACCAGCAGGGCATACGAGCGGGCGTAGATCGAGTACTCGAGGAGCAGCGGGCTGATCGCGCAGAGCCAGGCGACGACGACCGACAGCCCGTCGCCGACAAAACGGCGCATCGCCATGAAGACGACCGGCACGGTCGCGATCCCCGCGAGCACGGCGGTCGTGCGGATCGCGACGGCCGAGTGGTCGCCCGTCAGCCGGACCCAGACCCAGGTCAGGTAGTAGTAGAGCGGCGGGGTCGACTCCGTCGCTCGGAGCGCGTGCCAGACGCCGCTCGCGGACCCCTGGCGGACGATCGACGACGTGAACACCTCCTCGTAGCCGAGGCTCTGATCGCCGACGGACGCGGCCCTCAAGCCGACCGCCACGAGCGTCGCGGCGCCCAGCGCCAGCCAGACGACCCAGGCGGGCGGCGGCGCGACCCAGTCCGTCGAGCGCGCGATCGCGGGCCGGCGAGTGCCAGCGTTGGTCGGCAACGCCGCGTTTCCCGCCAAGCAGGCGAGATTACCGGGATGCCGGCGGCGAGCCGCCGGGTCCGCGGGCCGCCGCCGGGCCGCCGGCTTCGGGGGGCTCGAGGCGGTCAGACTGTGGCCATGGATCTGGAAGCCCGGGCGCTCGCCTGGCGCCACGCCCAGCTCGAGGCCGTCTGCGACGTGATCGAGCCGTGGGCGCACGGCACGGTCCTGCGAGCGACCGGCTACCCGACCTACTACGAGTACAACGTCGTGCGGGTCGAGGACGATCCGTCGATGAGCGTGGCCGCGCTGAGCGCGTTCGCCGACGAGGCGCTCGCCGGCCTGGAGCACCGGCGCCTGGAGTTCGATCTCGCCGCGGCCGCCGACCTCGTCCGCGCCGGGTTCCGGGAGGAGGGCTGGCAGACCCAGCGGCTGCTGTGGATGCGCCACGACGGCCGTCCGCCGTCCGCCGCGGACATCGTGGTCGAGGTCGAGCGGGTCGACTACGACGCGGCGCGCGACCTCCGCGTGATCTGGCACGACGAGGATTCCCCGGACCTCGATCCGGCGGGGTACCTGCCCCAGGCGCGGGAGCTCGCCCGGCGGCTCGGCGTCGAGGTCTTCGCGGTCCGCGAGGAGGGTGTGCCGGTCGCCTTCGTCGAGCTCGCCCGGGATCGTCGCGCCGCCGAGCTGACGGTCGCCTACGTGCGTCCCGACCGGCGGGGTCGGGGGCTCGGGACGGCATTGATCGACGCCGCCGTCGACGCGGCCGCGGACGCCGAGGACCTGTGGATCTGCGCCGACGACGAGGACCGGGCGAAGTCGCTCTACGCGCGGCGCGGGTTCCGGCCGGTCCGGACCTCGATGGACTTCCTCGCGCCCCTGGGACACTCCGACCGACAGCCCAGACCTTGAGCACGGAGGATGACCGCCATGCGCCGCCTGAACATCGCCGACCCGACCTTCGTCTACGACCCCGAGGACCCCGACGGGTTCAGGGCCGGGATGCTCCGCTTCGGACCGGACGTCGGGGCCCAGCGGACCGGCACCAGCATCTACGAGCTTCCGCCCGGCCAGGCGATCTGCCCGTACCACTACGAGTACGGCGAGGAGGAATGGCTGCTCGTGCTCAGCGGGCACCCGACCCTGCGGACGCCTGACGGGAGCGAGGAGCTCGACCCGTGGGACGCGGTCTGCTTCCCCGAGGGCCCGACCGGGGCCCACGGGGTGCGCAACGACACCGACGAGACGGTCCGCGTGATGATGTACTCCACCGTCAGCCCGACCGCCGTCTCCGTCTACCCGGATTCCGACAAGTTCGGCGTCTGGGTCGAGAACCCCGACGACAAGCTGCTCTTCGGCCGCGCGAGCGCGATCGGCTACTACGACGGCGAGACGTGAGCCGGCTCGGGCGGACGGCGACGCCAGGCTCGCGGCGGTCATGACCCGCGCCGACCTCGGCCGGTGGATCGAAGCGTACGAACGCGCCTGGCGCAGGCCGGGCACCGGGTCGCTGGCTGAGCTGTTCACGCCCGACGCGACCTATTCGTCCGCGCCGTTCGACGAGCCGCTGCGGGGGATCGAGGCGATCGCTGCGTTCTGGGAAGCCGAGCGCGACGGTCCCGGCGAGGTCTTCACCCTCTCGTTCGCGCCCGTGGCCGTCGACGGCGACGTCGGCGTCGCCCGCCTCGAGGTGCGCTACGGCGACCCGCCGATCCGCACGTACCGTGATCTCTGGGTGGTCTGCCTCGACGCGGACGGTCAGTGCACCGCGTTCGAGGAGTGGCCGTTCTGGCCCGGCCGGCCGCGCGTCGCCGAGTAGCGCGCGGTCGTCGAGCCCCGGCCACCCGTGCTCGCGAGGTTCGTCGAGCCCGCCACCTGCGCCGGCGAGGTTCGGGCGGGGTCCGAGGAGCCGAGGTACGCTTGGAGAGGTGACCGACCGACCAGAGGACGTCGAAGACACGGGGATGTACGACGACATCACGCGCGAGCTCCAGCGGCTCTTCCCGGCCGACCGGATGCAGCGGATCGTCGACCAGTTCGGCCTGGACGGCACCGAGGAGGACTACGAATACCTCGGCGATCTGATCAGCGCGATCTTCACCAGGGGCATCGAGTTCGGCGCGGTCGAGGTCGCCGCCCAGCAGATCGAGGCCGGGGCCGACGTCCAGCCGCAGATCGAGATCGCCCACGTCGACCTGCCGTAGACGCCGGTCGCCCGCGCCGGCCTGACGTGGCCGCGCCCGGCTCTCCACCTGCCGTAGAGGCCGGTCGCCGTCAGATCGCGCCGCCGGGCACGAGCTCGCCGAAGGGCCGGGCGGACCCGTCGGCGAACACGAGCCAGGTCTCGCCGTCGCGGGTCGCGGCTCCCGTCGCGTCGATCCCGAGCGCGGCCGCGGCCAGCAGGTCGCCGGCGATCCGGTGGACGTCGCGGACGACGCCGATGTGGAAGAGCGAGCGGATCTCCGTCGTGACGTCGCCGTCGCCGGCCCGCAGGACGACCCGCAGGTCGTCGCGGAGGGCGAGCGCGGCGACCGAGATCGCGATGTTGCCGACGTCGTCGGACGTGATCGCCGCGAGCGCTCGCGCCCGGCCGAGGCTGAGCCGGGCGAGCAGCGGCCGCTCACCGCCCTCGCCGATCACGACCGGGATCCGGTAGTCGCGGGCGAGCTTGACGCTCGGCGCGTTCGCGTCGCGCTCGACGGCGACGACGCCGATCCCGAGGCTGCGCAGGACGAGGCACAGGCGGAGGCCGACCTGGCCGAGGCCGACGACGACGACATGGTCGGTGCGGGGGATCGACCGCTTGCCGAGGATCCCTGTCAGGCGGTGGTCCAGCAGGCGGTTGACGATCCCGGCGGTCAGGACGGCGACGAAGCCGAGCGACGCGAGCATCAGGACGGACGCGAACAGCTTGAGGGCGGGGCCGGCCCGGTCGAGCGCCAGGTTGGGGCCGACCGTGACGAGCGACTTGGTCGCCCCGTAGAAGGCCTCGACCGGCGTCTCGTGGAGGGCGAACCCGGTGACAGTCGAGTCGAGCGCGAGGATCACGAGGATCCCGCAGAGGCCGGCGAGCAGGAAACGCGCGCTTCGATCGAACGGGCGCAGCACGCTGTGGACGTTGTCGCGGACCCGGCCGAGCCGGTGGCGGCCGTGGTCGTCGAGCTCGACCGTCTCGAGTCCGGCCGCCGTCTCGCGGATCCCGACCAGGCCGCCCGGGCGCTTGGCGAGCGAGACGAGGTCGCCGTCGATGCACGGTCCGGCGAGCGTCGTCGCGACCGCGTCGGCCATCGACGTGACCTGGCAGGCGGGAATCACCCGGCGGAGCTGGTCGGCGACCGTCCGGTTGAAGACGGTGACGATCAGCTGGAGCCCGGGCCGCGCGTGCTCGATGACGAGGGCGAGCCTGAGGACCTCGATGTCGTCGCGGGAGACGACCATCGCGACGTCTACCTCGACGTCGCCGGCCAGGGCCCGGGCGATCTCGCGGTCGTTCGGCCGGCGCAGGCGGCGGACCCGCGCGCCGGCTCGGATCAGCGCGAGCTCGACCGCCCGGGGGAGAGCTCCGTCGCCGATCAGCACGACCGACCGCGGCAGGACCTCCGGCGCCATCCGCCAGAGGTTACGGGGCCGCGACGACGCTCGCCGCGCAGCCCCGGCTACCGGCCGGCGGCTACTTCTTGGCCCCGGCCTCTTCCTTGTCGGGCTGGAGGGCGACCTGGAGGCTGCCGCACTTGGCGCAGCGGATCCGGACCTTGATGTTCATCTGGGGTGGCGAGACGGCCTCGGCGAGGACGTTGCCGCACTGGCCGCAGAGGTAGTTGTTCGGACCCTGTCCGACGACGACCGGTCGGTCGGGATGGTCCTGGATCGCGTTGCCGCCGTTCGGCGGAACCTCTCCCTCTCGTACTTCGCGCATCGTTATGTCGGCCATCGTCCGACTCCTTTGTCTAGGGGCTCTGTCGACACAATACGCCCGCACCCGGTCCCGAAGATCATTGGCACGGCCAGCTAGGCTGGCGCGATGACCGCGAGACCAGCGCGCGCACCGTCGTCGGGTCTGCCGGGCGAGATGCTGCGCATGCTCGAAGCCGTCGCCGCCGGCGAGATCGAGCCGGCCGCCGGACTCGAACGGCTGTCGCGACTCCCGTACGACGATCTCGGCTTCGCCCGGGTCGATCACCATCGCGAGCTCCGCCAGGGCGCCCCGGAAGCCGTCCTCGCCGAAGGCAAGACGGCCGGGGAGATCGAGGCGATCGTGACGTCCCTCGTCGACGGCGGCGCGGCCAGCGTGCTGGTGACGAGGGCCGACGCCGACGCGCGGGCCGCCGTCGGCCGGGCGGCGCCCGACGCGGTCGAGCACGTCCGCGCCCGGTGTGCGTGGGTCGCGCGCGACACTCCGCCGGTCCGCGGCCTCGTCGCGATCGTCTCGGGCGGGACGGTCGACGGCCCGGCCGTCCACGAGGCGCGGATCCGGGCCGAGCTGCTCGGGGCGGGCGTCGTCGTCCACGAGGATGTCGGCGTCGCCGGGATCCACCGGCTCGACGCCGCGCTCGACGACCTCCGGCGGGCCGACTGCGTCGTCGTCGTCGCCGGCCAGGACGCCGCCCTGACCTCCGTCGTCGGCGGCCTCGTCGCCGCCCCGGTGATCGGCGTGCCGACGAGCGCGGGCTACGGAGCCGCGTTCGGCGGGCTGAGCGCCCTGCTGGCGATGCTGACGTCGTGCGCGGCCGGCGTCGCCGTCGTCAACATCGACGACGGCTTCGGCGCGGGGACGATCGCCGCCCGGATCGCCCGGTCGGCCGGCGGCGAGTCGTGACCAGTCCACGAGCGCCGGGTCCCGGCGAGCGATGACCCGGCTGGCCTACATCGACGCGATCGCCGGGCTGGCCGGCGACATGCTGCTCGGCGCGCTGCTGGACGCGGGGGCCGACGCCGGGAGGGTTGCGAACGGGCTGCGCGGACTGGGCGTCAGCGGGGTCGAGCTGACCGTGACGAGGGTCCACCGGCACGGGATCGTCGCGTCGAGCGTGACGACGGTCGCCGGCGAGACGGACCCGCCCCACCGCAGCTGGGCCGACGTCCGCCGGCTGCTCGACGAGTCCGGCCTCCCTGAGCGCCCGCTGGCCCGGGCGCAGGCGGTCTTCGCGGGGCTGGCCGAAGCCGAGGGCCGTGTCCACGGGGTCGCGGCGGAGACGGTCGAGTTCCACGAGGTCGGCGGGCTCGACTCGATCGGCGACATCTGCGGGATCGCGCTCGCGCTCGAGGAGCTCGGCGTCGACGAGCTCGCCTGCTCGGCGCTGCCGTCGCCGCGGGGGTTCGTCGACGCGGCCCACGGCCGGCTGCCGCTGCCGGCGCCGGCGACGGTCGAGCTGCTGCGGGGCATGCCGATCTACGGCGTCGACCTCGAGTTCGAGCTCGTCACGCCGACCGGGGCGGCCGTCGTCGCGGCCCTGGCCGGCGAGTTCGGCCGGCTGCCGCCGATCTGTCTGGACGCGGTCGGCTACGGAGCCGGCAGGCGGGACCTCGAGAGCTGCCCGAACCTCGTCCGCGTGCTGATCGGCGACCGGCTGGCGGCCGCCGTCAGTGGCCAGAATCAGGAGGAACCCGGACGGGAGGATGCAGTCCTGATCGAGACCAATCTCGACGACCTCTCGCCCGAGCTGGTCCCCGACGCGGCCGAGCGGTGCTTCGCGGCCGGTGCGCTCGACGTCTGGGTCGCGCCGGTCGGGATGAAGAAGTCCCGGCCGGGCGTCGTCTTCTCGGCGCTGGCCCGGCCGGCCGACGAGCGGGCGGTCGCGAGCGCGATCCTGCGGGAGACGACGACGCTCGGCGTGCGGGTCTCGCAGGTCCGCCGGTGGGAGCTCGAGCGCAGCTGGATGACGGTCGACGTCGGCGGCGAGCCGGTCCGGATCAAGCTGGGATCGCTCGACGGGGAGACTGTCAACGCGTCGCCGGAGCACGACGACTGCGCGGCGGTCGCCCGGCGGACGGGCCGTCCGGTGAAGGCCGTCTGGGCGGCGGCGCTGGCCGCGGCCGAAGGCGTCTACGGCCGATGACCGACGATCTCCAGGCCGTCCAGGCCCGGCTCGAACGACGGATCGCCGGTCTCGGGTCGGTGGTCGTCGCCTTCTCCGGCGGGGTCGACTCGTCGCTGGTCGCGGCGCTCGCCGCCCGGGCGCTCGGCCGGCGGGCGCTGGCCGTGACGGCCCGCGGGTCGGCCCTGGCGACCGGCGAGCTCGACGCGGCGAAGGACGTCGCCCGGGCGATCGGGATCGACCACGAGACGATCACGACGGACGAGCTCGGCCGGGCCGACTACCGGCGCAACGATCGGTTCCGGTGCTTCCACTGCAAGACCGAGCTGTACTCCGAGCTCTCGGCACTCGCAGATGCGCGCGGGTATGCGCGTGTCGTGTCGGGAGCGAACGCCGACGACGCGGGCGACTGGCGGCCGGGTCTGCGGGCGGCGGCCGACCACGGGGTCGGGCACCCGCTGCTCGAGGAGGGCGTCGACAAGCGGGTGGTCCGGGCGCTGGCCGGGAGGCTTGGCCTGCCGAGCGCGGACAAGCCGGCCAGCCCGTGCCTGGCGTCGCGGATTCCGTACGGCGTGCCGGTCGACGCGGCCACGCTGGAGCGGATCGACCGGGCCGAGCTGGCGGTCAGGGGGCTCGGCCACCGGGTCCTGCGGGTGCGCCACGACGGCGATCACGGGCGGATCGAGCTGGCGGCCGACGAGCTGGCCGGGGTCCTGGCGGAGCCGTCCCGCCGCCGGGCGCTCGAGGCGGCGGTCCGGTCCGCCGGGTACGCGCGCGCGAGCGTCGCGACCGAGCCGCTGCGGTCCGGGTCGCTCAACGATGTGCTCGACATCGCCGGCCGTGTATCGTCGGCGACCGGCCGATGAGCACAGCGACAAGCCCGCATCCGACCCTCGACGCCGACCTCGAGCTGCTGAGCGCGCACGCGGCCGAGTGGGCGGGCCTGCCGATCGCCGACAAGCGGGCGCTGCTGGCCGGTCTGCACGAGGCGACGGCCGGCGTGGCGCAGGAGTGGGCGATGCTCGCGTGCCGGGCGAAGGGCCTCGGGCCGGACTCGCCGCTCGCCGGCGAGGAGTGGATGTCGGGGCCGATGGCACAACTCGTCTACACGACGGCGCTCGGCCGGACGCTGGACGCGCTGGCGGCCGGCCGCAGCCCGGTCAGCGGGAAGCTCGGGCGGGCGCCGGGCAATCGCAGGTCACTGCGGGTTCGGATGCCGTTCGAGGGTTTCGATCGGTTGCTTCTGAGCGGTTACCGAGCCGAGCTGTGGCTGCGGCCGGGAGTGACCGAGGCGGAGGTCGGCCGGGATGCGGGGCTGCGGACGCGGCGGCCGGACGGCGGGGGCGTGGCGGTGGTCCTGGGGGCGGGGAACATCGCGGCGATCGCACCGCTGGACGTGCTGTACAAGCTGTACGCGGACGGGCGTGTCGTGCTGTTGAAGCTGAACCCTGTCAACGACTACCTGCTGCCGGTGCTGGTGCGGGCGTTCGCGGGGTTCATCGACGCCGGGTACGTGCGGATCGTCGGGGGCGGGGCGGAGACCGGCGGTTACCTGACGGAGCATCCGCTTGTCGACGAGGTTCACCTGACGGGGAGCGGGGCGACACACGACGCGATCGTCTTCGGCGTCGGGGAGGACGGCGCGCGCCGCAAGGCGGCGGGGACGCCGGGCCTGACGAAGCCGATCACGAGCGAGCTGGGCGGGGTCGCGCCGGTGATCGTGCTGCCGGGCAGGTGGAGCCCGGCTGACCTGAAGTTCCAGGCTGAGCACGTGGCGACCCAGCGGCTGCACAACAGCGGGTTCAACTGCAACGCGAGCCAGGTCGTCGTGGTGGCGGCCGGCTGGCCGCAGAAGGACGAGTTCCTGGCGGCGCTGCGCAAGGCCGTGCGCGAGGCGCCGGCCCGGCCGGCGTACTACCCGGGGGCCGACGAGCGCCAGGACCGGGCGCGGAGCATGCACCCGGGGGCCGAGGCGCTCGACACGAAGTCGCGGCGGACGCTGATCGAGGTCGACAGCGGGGGGGACGACGCGTTCACGACGGAGTACTTCGCGCCGGTCCTGTCGTTCACGGAGCTGCCGGGCGACGGGCCGGCCGACTTCCTGGCGGCGGCGGTCGAGTTCGCCAACGCCAAGCTGTACGGGACGCTGACGGCGAACCTGATCGGCGACCCGGCCACCCTGCGGAGCCTGGGCGGGCGGCTGGACGAGCTGATCGCGGACCTGCGGTACGGGACGGTCGGCGTGAACTGCTGGAGCGGTGTCGGCTTCCTCACGCCGCGGGCGTCGTGGGGCGCGTTCCCCGGCCACACCGTCGGGGACATCGGGAGCGGGACGGGCGTCGTCCACAACGCGCTGCTGGTCGACCGGATCGAGCGGACCGTCCTGCGGGGCCCGTTCCGGCCGTCGCCGCGAGCCCTCGTGCACGGTGAGCTGACACTGTCACCGAAACCGCCGTGGTTCGTGACCAACCGGACGTCGGGCGTGACGGCCCGCCGGCTGACCGCGTTCGCGGCCAAGCCGCGCCTGCGGCTGCTCCCGGGGATCCTGGTCTCCGCCCTGCGCGGCTGAACGCCGGCCCGGGGTCTGCGGCCCCAGGGTCTCGACATCTGACATGTCTGGGTTGTAGAACTCCGACACTCACACGTCAGGACGGCACGCCGTGGTGCCGTGACCAAGCCGCGCCTCGAGGTCATGGAGCCCAGAGCCCGGAGACCGGGACGGCTGCGAGGCGGTCACCGAAGGAGACGGTGTTCGCGCCGGCGTAGACCAGGGCTCCGGCTTTGAACCTGCCGCCGAGCTTGTCCCTGAGGTGTCTCAGGCCGCGGAAGTCGCGCTCGTAGACGGTCGCCGCTGACTTGACCTCCACGGCGGAGACAGATCCGTCGCGGTGTTCGATGACGAATCGACTTCGCGTTGGTCGCGGTCCCGGAAGTGAAAGAGCCGAGGCCGGTCGCCGAGCCAGGAGATCTGGCGGTGCAACTCGATCGCCACGACGGTTTCGTTGCTCGAGCAGCGTGCTCTTGCCGACCTGGCGGGCGCCGAGCACCACCACGACGCGGGTGTCTGCCAGGGCTGCTTCGACGGCGCGTTGGGCGTGCCTCGCGACAAGTCCAATTGGCGGCATCGACACAGCCTAGCGATCGGTCCGACGAATCCACCACGCGGAGCCCGCGAAACCACCACGACCAGCCCGACAAATCCAACGCCCCGAGGGCGCGGATCCTCCGCGACCGGGTCGACCGGGGCTGGCCTCACCGATCGATTCCCTCGGGATTCCTGTCAGTCACTCTCGTGTCGAGGCCGTTGCGGTGGGCGAAGATCACGGCCTGGGCCCGATCGCGGACGCCGGCCTTGGCGAAGACGCGGTTGACGTGGGTCTTGACCGTGGCCATGCTGACGACGAGCCGGTCGGCGATCTCGACGTTCGAGTAGCCGCTCGCGATCAGGCCGAGGACCTCGAGCTCGCGGGCCGTCAGGCCGTGTTCGTCGGCCGGAGCCGGAACGCCGGCCGGCGGGCCGGGCGAGTGGAGGGCGGCGAGCATCTGCTGCTGGACGGCCGCGTCGAGATGGGTCGCCCCGGCGTGGACGTTGCGGATCGCCGACTCGATCTCATCAGCGCCGGCGTCCTTCGTCAGGTAGCCACGGGCGCCGGCCTTCAGGGCCGGGATGATCGACGCGTCGTCGGCGTACGTCGTCAGGATCACGACCCGGGTGGCCGGCAGCCGGTCTGCGAGCAGGGCGGTCGCCTCGATCCCGTCGAGGTTCGGCATCCGCAGGTCCATCAGGACGACGTCCGGTCGTTCGGCCAGCGCGCGGTCGACGGCGACCCGGCCGTCGGACGCGACACCGACGACCTCGACGCCGTCGATCAGCCCGACCAGCATCTCCAGGCCGTCGCGGACGATCCGCTGGTCGTCGACGATCAGGACGCGAATCGCGCTCATCGGGGGATCTCGACGCGGACCGACCAACCGGTCGGGGTCGGTCCGGCTCGCATCACGCCGCCGACCCGCTCGACCCGCTCGCGCATCCCCGCGAGGCCGTTCCCTCCGCCGCCGGCCGGCTGCTGGTCGCCGGCCTGCCCGGCCGGTTGGTCGTTCTCGATCGTCAGGCTGACCGCGTCCGGCTCGTAGCCCAGACGGACGGCGGTCGGCGCGGCCGGCGCGTACCGGGCCGCGTTGGTCAATGCCTCCTGGGCCGCCCGGTAGAGGGCGAGGCCGATCGCCGGGTCGAGCTCGCGGACGCCGCCGGTCACCGTGAACGACGCCTCGTGGTGGAGATCTCGGCGGAAGCTGTCGACCAGCCGGCCGAGCTGGTCCTCGGCCGGTGGCTGGCTGCCCCGCAGGGCGCCGACCGCCTGGCGGGCGTCGAACAGTCCCTGGCGGGCGAGCGCCGCCGACCGGGCGAGGACATCCTGGAGCGGCGGGCTGACGGCCTCCCGCTCGGCGAGCTTGCGCCCGCCCTCGAGTTGGATCGCCAGGCCCGAGAGCGAGTGGGCGAGGACGTCGTGGAGCTCGCCGGCGATCCGCCCCCGCTCGGCCACGGCCGCCGTCTCGAGCTGGGCCTCGCGGGCGTCCTCGAGCTCGGCGAGCAGGAGCTCGGCGCGTTCCTCGCTGGCTTCCGAGCGCCGCACGAAGAAGGCTGAGAGGCCGAGCAGGGCGCACAGCAGGGACATCGACGTGACGTTGACGAACGCGCCCTGGGCGAGGACGAGCGTCAGGTCGCAGGCGAGCGTCGACGCCACCGCCACGCCCAGGCCGACCCGGTTCGGCAGGCGGGCGACGGCCATCCACGCCGTCCCCGACGCCGCGACCTCGGCCGACCCGTTCGGTTGGAAGGCGAGCAGGCCGACCGTGCAGAGCGCGAGCGCGACGACGGTCGTCGCGATCACCGCCACCGACTGCTGGTCCGCCCGCCCGGTGCTCGCCGTCCGGATC
>DATAUX010000133.1:0-2739 GCA_036268015.1 Solirubrobacteraceae bacterium
AACGCCTGGCGATCGCCCGGGCGCTCGTCGGCGACCCGGTCCTGCTGATGCTCGACGAGCCGACCAACCACCTCGACGCGCGGTCGATCGAGGCCGTGCTCGAACGCCTGGCGACGCTCCCCGGCCGGCCGGGCATCGTCACCGTCACCCACGACGCGCAGATCGCCGGGCGGGCCGATCGGATCGTCACGCTCCGCCGCGGCCGCGTCGATCTGCCGGTGCGGGCTGCGGTCGGCGAACGAGGCCGGGCGCCCGCGCCGATGTTTGAATCCGATCCCGGCCGGACACGTAGCGAAGGCAGCGCAATCCCGAAGGCCCGACGAATCGGAGACGAGAATGCCTGACACCCCGGAAGAGACAACGGACGCTCCGCTGGACCCGGCGGCCGCAGCATCGGCAGAGATCTTCGCCGCGATGGACGGCAGCACCCTGGCCGAGGCCGAGTCCACCGAGGAGGAGGACGGCGGCGAGGCCGCCGGCGACGGAGAGGCTCCCGCCGAGTAGAAGCCGCACCCCAGAGCAGTCGGGGCGGCTGTCGCGACCGGCAGCCGCCGGGCGTCTCCGGCGCTCGTGACGTCCGCTCAGAGCATGCGGCGGACGCGGCGACGGATCTCGCGGACGCCGTCCTGCGCCGCTGAGCGAACCTGCTGGCCCGCGTCCCGGAGGATCGCGGCCACGCTGTCCTCGCCAGTCCCGTCGGCCGGCGACACTGGAGCCCCGTGCCGGAGCGGAAGTCCGGCCAGCCGGCGGGCTTCGTCCTCGAGTCGGCGCGACTCCGCGAGCAGCGCCTCCATCCGGCCGCTCGACGAGCCGTCCCCAGCAGGTGCCGGCGGCCGTGGCGCAGCCCGGCTCCGCGGCGCCCGCGGCGCGTCGGGGCCACTGCGGTGCGGGCGGGCGTTGCGCAACGTCTCGTACGCGTCCTGCACGGCCTCGAACGCCTCGGCCGTGCCCCCCGCGTCAGGATGGGTCCGCCGGACGGCCGCCCGGTAGGCCGCGTGGATCTCCGCCCGGTCGGCCCCGCGCCCGACTCCGAGCACCGTGTACGGGTCGACTCCGCCGGTCATCCCAACGAGCCTAACGAACGCGATCCGCCCGGCTCAGCGGTCGTAGTTCTCGATCGCCCGCAGCGACAGCGTCGTCAGCAGGGCGATCAGGCCGACGATCACCGCCGCGCAGTAGCCGAGCTTGGCCCAGTTCCACCCCTCGATCACCAGCGACCGCAGACCATCGATCACGTAGCTCACCGGGTTGATCCGGGCCAGCGTCTCCATCAGCGGCGTGAGCCGGTCGAACGGAACGAAGTTCGGCGTCAGGAAGAGCAGCGGGAAGAACAGCAGGAAGCTCGTGTTCGTCGCCTGGACGTTCCGCGTCCGCAGCGCCACGAAGATCGCGAAGCCGGCGTAGCCGACGCCGAACAGCGCCGAGAACAGGACGAGGACCAGTGCCCCGGCGATTCCGCTCTCCATGTGCGCGCCGAACGCCAGCCCGGCGAGCAGGACGACCGTCGAGCCGAGGATCCCGCGGACGAGGTCGGCCGCCAGCCGGCCGAAGATGATCGACGACCGCCTGATCGGCGCCGCGAGCAGCTTGTCGAAGTAGCCGACGTCGATCTCGGTCACCAGGGCCAGACCCGACGTCGCCGTCGCGACGGCGAACATCAGCGAGACCGGCAGCTGGAAGGCGACGTACCCCTGGCCACGGAGGAACGGCGTGCTCGACGGGAACGTCTTCGAGACCTGGCCGACGTTGACCGCCAGGAAGAAGAGCGGGATGAACAGCGCCGGAATCGTCGACTCCGGGTACCGCGCGATCTCGCGGACCGACCGCCTCGCGAGCAGCAGGATCTCGTTCATGCGCTCTCCTCCTCCTTGGCGCCCTCGAGGCGCCGGCCTGTTGCCTGCAGAAAGACATCGTCCAGCGACGGCCGCGACACCGTGATCGCACCGACCCGGATCCCCCGACCCTCGAGCAGCCGGACGATCTCGACGATCGACCCGGCCCCGTCGTCGACGTAGAGCGCCAGCGCGTCCGGCTCGGCCACGACCCGCTCGAGACCGGCGAGCTCCCGGACGGCCGTCTCCGTCTCGGCGGCATCGGCCCCGTCGAGCGCCAGCGTCACGACGTCGCGACCCATCTCCGCCTTGAGCTGCGCCGGCGTCCCCTCGGCGACGATCGAACCCGCATCGATGATCGCCAGCCGATCGCACAGCACGTCGGCCTCCTCGAGGTACTGGGTCGTCAGGAAGACCGTCGTCCCGGCCTCGTTGATCCGCCGGACCTCGTCCCAGATCGTCCGCCGCGACGACGGGTCCAGGCCGGTCGTCGGCTCGTCGAGGAAGAGGACCTCCGGCGAGTGGACCAGCGCGCTCGCGAGATCCAACCGCCGCTTCATTCCGCCCGAGTACGTCTTCGTCCGCCGGTCGGCCGCGTCGTTGAGGCCGACGAGGTCGAGCAGTTCCACCGCCCGCGTCCGGGCGCTCGCCCGGCCGATCCCGTACAGCCCGCACTGCAACTCGAGCAGCTCCCGGCCACTCTGGGCAGGGTCGAGCCCGATCTCCTGGAGCGCGACGCCGATCCGCCGGCGGATGCCGGCCGGGTCCGCCGCGACATCGATCCCCGCGACGCTGGCCGTCCCGCCGGTCGGCGGGAGCAGCGTGCACAACATCCGCACCATCGTCGTCTTCCCGGCCCCGTTCGGCCCGAGGAACCCGAACACCTCACCCTCGGCCACGCTCAGAT
>DATAUX010000134.1:0-3740 GCA_036268015.1 Solirubrobacteraceae bacterium
CAGCACGGCGTCGCATGGCGCGACGGTCGCGGGCGGAGCGACCGGCGGTACGGCGGCGACGGGAACGTCGACGCCGGCCGCGTCCGGAACCACGACGCCGGCCACCGGGACGACGAGCTCCGGTGGCGGAGCGGCAGCGGCGTCGGCGTCCAACGGCCCGCCGGATTCGCACGCGCCGCTGACGCGGTTCAACGATCGGACGGCCGGCTTCCACATGTCCTACCCGACGGGCTGGACCCGTCTGACGTCCAAGGACGCGGGCGTACGGCTGCTCGCGAGCGGCCCGAACGGCGCGTCGCTGCTCGTCAGGCTGGCGACGCTGGGCGTCAACGTGACCGGCCGGACGCTCGACGAGCTCGAGGCCCTGACGGGCAGGAAGCTCAAGGCCGAGAAGGGCGTGGAGATCGTCGCCGGGCCGAAGCTCCTGAGCATCAACAACCTGCCGGGCTATCTGTACATCTACAGCTTCACCGACCCGACCACACAGCAGAAGGCGGCGCACTCGCAGATCACGCTGTTCTCGGGGAAGCGGATGTACACGCTGGTCTACCAGACGGCTCAGGCGGCCACCCTGGTCAGGCTGGCGCCGCTGTTCGACCAGGTGACTGACACCTTCCACGCGAACTAGGACCCGTCGGGCGCGTTGCTCCGCCGGCGTTTACGCGGTGGCTGTACCGGCCCGCTGCCACGGGTCTCCGCTCGCGCGTCGTGACAAGTCCCGCTCGCGTGCCGCGGCCCGCATCCGCCGAGCGTCCGCCCGCCCGCCGGCGCGGACGCGAACACGAACGTCGTTCGTCGAAGGATCGAGTGCGACAACGGGCGAGTCAGTCGAGTCAAACCCGGGGGTCAGACGACCCGCCCGGCGGGAGCGGCCTCGGCGGCGAGCTCAACCGCCAGGTTGGTCGCGGCCGGCTGCGGCGGGGGGATCAGTGGCCGGCGGACGGTCGTCGAGGGCGTGGGCGGCGTCGCCGCGACGGACGAAGGCGAGGAAGGCGTCGGCGGCCGTGCGGCGGGGGGCGTCGGTGGCGAACAGCGCGTGCCAGGCACGGGTCGGGGTTCCGCCGACCAGGCCGAGCAGGCTGAGCGTGCCGTCGTCGAGCTGGGCTCCGACGGCTGTCCGGGAGATCAGGGCTACGCCGAGGCCGAGCCCGACCGACCGTTTGATCGCGCCGTCGGACCCGATCGTCGCGAGCTTGGGCCGGACCAGGCCGCTGCCGGCGAGCAGTTCGGCGGTGACCTCGCGGGAACCGCTGCCGGGCTCGCGAACGAGCCAGGTCGTGTTGGCGAGCTCGTCGATCGGGATCGGGCCGCGGCGGACGCGGGGATCGTCGGGCGCGGTGATCAGGACGAACTCGTTCTCCAGGAAGGGGACGCCGCGGAGCCGCTTCTCGACCGGTCGACCGCCGATCCCGATGTCGGCCTGGTACTGGTCGAGCAGGCGGTTGACGGCTGCCCGGTTGCCGACGTCGAGCGAGAGCTCGACATCGGGGTGGCGGTGGCGGAAGGCCCGCCAGAGGACGGGCACGAGGTACTCGGCGGCGGTCGTCGTCGCGGCGAGGCGAAGTCGGCTGCGAGTTGGATCGGCCGCCTCGCGAACGGCGGCACCGGCGTCCTCCAGCGTTGCGAGGACACGTTCGGCATGGGGGAGGAAGGCCGCGCCGGCGGGCGTCGGGCGAAGGCCGCGGCCGTCGCGCTCGACGAGCCGCTCGCCCATCTCCTTCGACAGGGCGGTCAGGGCACCGGAGACCGACGACTGGGTGACGACCAGCTCCTCGCTCGCGCGGGTGACGGACCCGGTCCGAACGACGGTCACGAAGGTTCGCAGGAGGGAGAGCGTTACGGCCACGAAGGACGCCGGCGCGCGGGAGCTGGATCCACGCGGCCAATCTACCACCGGTCCGGACGGCCACGACCGGGGTCGGCGCCGGCGCTGCGGCGGCGTGAGCCGGCCGTGAGCTCGGCGAACGGCGGGCGACCGAACCCGGGATCGGTCAGCGGCGGCGGTTGACCAGCCGGGCGGCGGCGAGCCGCCAGACGAGGACGGCGCAGTCGGCCAAGCCGGCCAGCAGGTGGCCGGTCGGCCCGGTCACGAGCCAGGCGAGGAGTCGGTCGGCGGCACGCAGGCGGAGGGTCGGCACAGGGTGACGGTATCGTTCGGTCTCGCGATGACCACTCAAACCATCAAGACGAGCATCACAGAGCTTCCCGAGTCGCGGGTCCGCGTCGAGGTCGAGGTCGTCCCCGAGGAGGTCGAGCGGTCGCTGACCGACCTCGCCCGGAAGGTCGGGCGGGATCTGAAGGTTCCGGGATTCCGTAAGGGCAAGATCCCGGCGCCGGTCGTGATCCGGCGAGTCGGGCGGGCCTCCCTGCTCGACGAGACCGTCCGCGAGCAGCTGCCGTTCTGGTACTCGGATGCGATCGACGAGGCGCGCCTGGCCGTGATCGGCGACCCGGAGATCAAGCGGGGCGACCTGCCGGAGGCGGGGGGGTCGCTGCACTTCACGATCGAGATCGGCGTGCGGCCGAAGGCGAAGCTCGGCGAGTGGCGGGGACTAGAGGTCGAGCGCCGGGAGCCGAAGGTCAACCCGAAGGAGCTCGACCACCGTCTGCAGACGCTCCGCGAGCGGCACGGCCGGCTCGAGAACCTGCCGGACCGGGTGGCCGAGAACGGCGACTTCGTGGTGATCGACTTCGAGGGACGGATCGACGGGAAGGCGGTCGACGGGGGCATCGCCCGGGCGTACCCGCTCGAGCTCGGGTCCGGCAAGCTGATCCCCGGCTTCGAGTCGGGTCTGCTGGGCGTCCGGGCGGGCGAGCAGCGCGTCCTCGAGCTGACCTTCCCCGACAACTACGGGAACCCGGATCTGCGGGGCGAGGTCGCCGAGTTCACGGTCGACGTGAAGGATGTCCGGGCGAAGATCCTCCCCGAGCTCGACGACGACTTCGCGAGCGAGGCGGGCGGCTACGAGACGCTGGACGAGCTGCGCGACGAAATCGGCAAGGAGCTGCTCGAGGCCGACGAGCGTCGGGCCGAGCGCGAGTACCGGGAGGCGGTTGTCGCGGCGGCGGCCGCGAACACCGAGCTCGACGTGCCGGAGGCGCTCGTCCAGGCGCGAGCCGACGAGGCGTGGGAGCGGATGCTGCGGTCGCTTGCCGACCAGGGGATCACCAAGGAGGCGTACCTCCAGCTGGCCCAGAAGCCGGAGGACCAGGTCCGCGAGGAGGCCAGGCCCGACGCCCTGGAGGCGCTGCGCCGGGAGGCGACGATCGTCGCCCTGATCGGCGCCGAGGGGATCGAGCCGACCGAGTGGGAGCTGCTCGAGGCGCTCCAGGAGCACGTCGCGCCGGACGAGAGCGGCAAGATTCCCGAGCCGGAGGACCTCCTCGAGAAGCTGCGCAAGAGCGGACGGGTCACCGACCTGATCGAGAACGTGGCGGCCCGCAAGGCGGTCGACGTGCTCGTCGACGCGGCGGTCACGATCCCGGCGAAGGCGCCCGACGAGGCGGCGGGCGAGCCGCCGTCCGGCGATCCGCCTGCTGTTTCCGAGGAGCCCGTACCGGCGGGCGAAGCGCAGGCCGGGGACGACCAGCCGGCCGGGGAGTCGGCCGGCGAGTAATCCCACGGGCGGCCACCGGCCGGGTTGGTAGACTCGATCCGAGAGCCGGTGTGGCGAACTCTCCAGCACTTGCCGGGAGGAATCGAGCCGGGCAAGCGAAACAAAGCGAGGACCATGAGCCCA
>DATAUX010000135.1:0-14334 GCA_036268015.1 Solirubrobacteraceae bacterium
GGTCACCGACGTGGACCTCGCGGGAACGCTGATCGCTGACGGTTGGGCTGCGGCCACGGCGGGAGCCCATCGTACCGCCGCGGGCCAGCCGGCCCACCGGCGAACGTCAACAGCCGTGGCCGCCGTTTCCCCGACGCCCGCTGGGCCTTCCGTCAGAACGCCGCCCGCGCGAGAAAGTCTTGCCCCGAATCCGCGACTCGACCGCGACGCTCGAGTCCTCGTCGCTACCAGAGTGCCCCCGCGGGCGCGCGAGGTCGGGGTTGGCGTCGACCTACTCCCCAGGCTGCACGAGGCGCTCGATCGCGTCATCGACGACGACCGAGACGCTGCGGATGCAGGACTCCCAGGACGCTGGGGACCACAGCCCACCTCGGCATCGCTTGCGAACGCCCACGCCGCGGTCGAGACGGCACGCCGCGACGCGCTCACCGGGGTGGTCGCTCAGGCACTCACGCGTGAGCAGGCAGCCGAGCGGCTCGGCGTCAGCTCCCAGGCGGTATCGGAGCGACTGAAGGCCGGCACGCTGACGGCGGTACGTCGCGGCCGCGAGTCGCGCGTCCCCCGTCTGGCAACTCGCCGACGATGCCTCAAGGGCGTAGAACCGCGCAGCCGGCTTCGCCCCCGCCGCTCTCCCGCGCCGGGGCCGGCGTTCGGGTCGCCCGCGAGTGGGGCCGGTCTGTGTTCGCTGCACAACGACATGTGGCCAACGTGTCTCCGCCCTCGTCCGCGTTGCGCGAGGATGTTCGCGTGACCGTCACCGACGCGACACGACTCGCCGTTCTGATCGACTCCGACAACGCGACAGCCAGCCTGGCCACCGAGCTGCTCGAGGAGATCGCGAAGTACGGAACGCCGACGATCAAGCGTGCGTACGGCGACTGGACCACACAGCAGCTCGTCGGTTGGAAGGAGGAGCTGCTGCGCCACGCGATCCAGCCGGTGCAGCAGTTCGCCTACACACGCGGTAAGAACTCGACCGATTCGGCGCTGATCATCGATGCGATGGACCTGCTCTACGCCGGGAACCTCGAGGGTTTCGTCATCGTCTCGAGCGACAGCGATTTCACGCGGCTGGCGACGCGGCTGCGGGAATCGGGGATGACCGTGTACGGGATCGGCCGCCGCAACACACCGGCGGCGTTCGTTGCCGCGTGTGACCGGTTCATCTATCTCGACCTTCTGAGTCAGGAGCCGCAACAGGCCGGCCCGCGAGCATCGCAGGACGACGTGCCGACTCCGGTCCTCCGCAACCTGAAGCGGGTTCTGTCCGCGGCGATCACGAGCACATCCAAGGATGACGGCTGGTCGAATCTCGCAGAGGTCGGGTCATACCTGATCAAGAGCCATGCGGCGTTCGATCCCCGGGACTACGGTCACTCCAAGCTCGGCGAACTGGTCCGCAAGGAGTCCTACGTCGAAGTGAAGGACGTGCCCGGTCCGACCGGGTCGAGCCGGCTGTGGGTGCGGCTGAAGCCACCGGCCGGCGAGAAGGCACGGAGTCGATGAGCCTCTGTCGTCTTGTCATCGACCGGCGTCGACCGACCTGGCTGGCTGCGTCGAATCCGTAGCCGCAGGCGACAGACCGTGTAGCGCGGCGGCCGCCGGCCTTGGTCTTCACGATCAGCCGCCGGGGGCTCGATAGAGGACGTGCGGGAGCCCGGTGTGTGTGAACTCCCGCTCGTAGCGCAGGCCGACCTTCTCCATCACCCTCCGGGACCCGGCGTTGTCCACGCGGGCGAAGGCGACGACTCGCTCGATCCCTCTGGCCGACGCGGCCGCCAAGGCGTAGCGTCCGAGCGTCGTACCGAGTCCCCGGCCCCAGCACGCGCGGGCCACGGTCCAGCCGATCTCGAGCTCGGCCCGGCCGGCGACGATCGCGTGCTTGAGCAACGTGCGCCCGACGCAGACGTCGTCCTCGAAGGCGAGCCACGGTCCGAAGCCGTGGGCGGCCCAGTGGGCGACGTTCTCGCTGACCAGACGCTCGCACTCGTCGACCGTGAACGGTCCCGTCACGCCGCGCGGACGCAGCCATCGGGCGACCTCCGGGTCGCCGAGCAACCCGTGGAGGACGACCGCGTCCGTGGGCGCGAGTGCCCGGAGAGCGATCACCGGCAGACCGTAGCCGATCGTCCGGTTGGGCCTCGCGGCCCGCCCGGGCCCGCCCGGGCACGCCTGGGCCCGCCCGGAGCACCCGCCCAGAGCACCCCTCGCGGCCCACCGGAGCACGCCCGGCGGCCCGCTTGAGTGGCGTCGATCGCCTCGCCGGCGGCGTGTGTGGGAGATCGACCTTTCGGGTACGCGTCCGGCCGGACGGGAGCCGTCGCGAGACACGGATATGAGGCTCTAGACTTGCTTGATTGTGCGCGCAAACGTCGCGGCAAAGGCCGGATCACCCATCGCGAGGAGCACTGAGGTTGATGGACCGCAAGTGGTGGACCCTGATCGCCGTCTGCATCGGCACGTTCATGCTGCTGATCGACGTGACGATCGTCAACGTCGCCCTGCCGGACATCCAGACGTCGCTGAAGTCGAGCTTCTCGGATCTCCAGTGGGTGGTCGACGCCTACTCGCTGATGCTCGCCGCCCTGCTCCTGACGACCGGCTCGCTCGCCGACCTGTTCGGCCGCCGGCGGGTGTTCGCGGTCGGCCTGTGCATCTTCACCCTCAGCTCGCTGCTCTCCGGCCTCGCGACCACGCCGCTCTTCCTGAACCTGGCCCGCGGGGCCCAGGGGGTCGGTTCGGCGGCGATGTTCTCGACCTCGCTGGCCCTCCTCGCGTCGTCCTTCAGCGGCCGCGAGCGCGGCATGGCGTTCGGCGTCTGGGGCACGATCACCGGCTTGGCGGTCGCGATCGGACCGGTCGTCGGCGGGGCCCTCACGACAGGCTTCGGCTGGCGGTGGATCTTTCTCGTCAACGTGCCGATCGGCGTGATCGGCCTGCTCGTGACCCTGACCCGCGTCGAGGAATCCCGTCAGCCGGGGGCCCGCCGGCCGGACTGGCTGGGCGCGATCACCTTCAGCGGCGCGCTCGCCGCGCTGGTCTACGCGCTGATCCAGGGTGAGAGCAAGGGCTGGACGTCGACCGAGATCGTCGGCTGCCTCGTCGGTGCCGGCGTCCTCCTGCTGCTGTTCGTGCTCGTCGAGATGGTCCAGAAGACGCCGATGTTCGACTTCTCGCTGTTTCGCAACCCGACCTTCTCCGGCGGCTCGATCGTCGCCTTCTCGCTGTCGGCCGGCATGTTCGCCCTGCTGCTCTACCTGACCCTCTACCTCCAGGACGTACTCGGCTTCTCGGCCCTCGACGCCGGCCTGCGGCTGCTCTTCCTGTCCGGCGGGATCCTGCTGACGTCGACGCTCGCCGGTCGTCTGACGACGCGCGTGCCGATCAGCCTGCTGATCGGACCCGGCCTGATCCTCGTCGGGGTCGGCCTGATCCTGATGCGCGGGATGAGCGCGACAACCGGCTGGGAGCACCTGATTCCCGGGTTCATCGTCGGCGGGGCCGGCGTCGGCCTGATCAACCCTCCGCTCGCGTCGACCGCCGTCGGCGTCGTCGAGCCGGCTCGCGCGGGCATGGCGTCCGGCATCAACTCGACCTTCCGTCAGGTCGGCATCGCGACCGGGATCGCCGGGCTCGGCGCGATCTTCTCCCACTCCGTGCGCGCCAAGGTGATCAGCCTGCTCGCCTCCACCGGCGGTGTCGCCCCGGCCCAGGCCCACGCGATCGCCTCCGACGTCGCCCAGGGATCGGGCGTCGGCGCGGCGGTCGCCTCGGCTCCGCCCGCCGCTCATCAGGCGGTGATCGCGGCTGTTCGCACGAGCTTCGTCGGCGGTCTCAACGAGATCTTCCTGATCGCCGCGATCCTCAGCTTCGTCGCGGCAGGACTTTCGCTGATCCTGATCCGCAACAAGGATTTCGAGGCCTCCGCCGGCCACCAGGCCGGCCCGCCGGCCGGCGCGCCTCCGGTTGAGCCGCCGCCCGCCGACGAGGCGACGCCCGTTGCCGGGGAGCCGCCGGCCCTCGTGGAGGCGCCGGCCGCCGTGGAGGCGCCGGCCGCCGTGGAGGCGCCGTCCGCCGTGGAGGCGCCGGCCGCCGTCGAGGCGGAGGCGGCCCCCGAGGCAGAGCCCCCCGCGCCGGAACCGGTGGCCCCGGCTCCGCGGGTGGAGAACGGCCGGCCGGTCGATCTCGCCGTGACCCAGGCCGCGCTCACGGATCTGGTCGAGCGCTCGGAAGCCGTCGCGCTGGCCGCCGAACAGGCCGCTGCCGACTGCTCGACCTACATCGAGCGGGTCCTCGCCCGCTGGCACGAGTCGGCCCGGGCCGGGGTGGATCCGGCCACGAACGGCGACGCCGACGCCGACGAGGCGACCGCGCTGCGCGACCGCCTGAACGAGCTCGCCGGCGAGCGCCGCCGGCTGGCGGCGATCCTGGGCGAGCACGGCCAGGCCGTCAGCTATCACGTCCGGGCGGCCCGCGAGGAGACCGAGCTGGCTGCGCAGTGCGGCGAGAGCGCGGCCGACACGAGGCGCGAGCTGTACGGCCTGATCGCCGACCTGGCCGCCCTCACCGACGAGGCGCGGGCGGCGGCGACGGCTCCGGAGCCGGCCGCGACGAACGGCGTGGCCGCCGGCACGGACTTCCGCCGGACCGACTGACCGCGAGACCGAGTCGTCCGTCGTGCCGCGACTGCGACGATCCGACTGCTCGGGGCCGGGGCTCGGCCGGCTGCGCCGGGGTCGCGGCTTCATGTTCGTCGACGGCGACGGCGTGCGGGTCGCCGACCCCCAGACGATCGAGCGCGCCCGTGGCCTGGCGATCCCGCCGGCCTGGGATGACGTCTGGATCTGCCCCGATCCGCTCGGCCACCTCCAGGCGACCGGGGTCGACGCGGCCGGGCGCAAGCAGTACGTCTACCACCCGGAGTGGCGGTTGCGGCGCGACACCGAGAAGTTCGCCGCGACGCTCGACTTCGCCGGCGGGCTGCCCGCCCTCCGCCGGCGGGTCGCCCGGGATCTCGGCCGCGACGAGCTCGACCGGGAACTGGTTCTCGCGCTCGCGGTCCGTCTGCTCGACGTCGGGTGCATGCGGATCGGCGGTGACGACTACGCCCGGGAGTACGGCAGCCACGGCCTGACCACGCTCGTCAAGGAGCACGTCCGGATCGACGGGTCGGCGGCCAGCTTCGACTTTCCCGGGAAGAGCGGCCAGCGGATCGAGATCACCGTGCGCGATCCGGTCGCCGCCCGACTCGTCGCCAGCCTCCGCCGCCGGCGTGGCGCTCCGACAGATCAGCTGCTCGCCTTCCGGGACCCGACGCCGACCGGGGGCGGCGCGCCGACCCGGACGCGGTGGCGGCCGCTCGGCGCCGACGACGTCAACGAGCTGATCAAGCAGGTCACCGGCGAGCAGCACAGCGCGAAGTGCTTCAGGACGTGGAATGCGACCGTGATCACGGCGGTCGGGCTGGCCGGTCGGTCGGAGCCGACGAAGGCCGGCCGGGCGCGTGCGATCAGTCAGGCGATCAGGATGACGTCGGAGGTGCTCGGCAACACGCCGGCCGTCTGCCGCAGCTCGTACGTCGACCCTCGTCTGCTCGACCGGTACGCGAGCGGCCTGTCGATCGACGCCGGACGCGGGCCGCGGGACCAGCGGTTCCTCACCCAGTGGCGCCGGCGCGCCCGCATCGAACGGGCGGTCGTCGACCTGCTCGGCGACGCGTAACGTTCACGTATGGAGTACTTCGACGACGACTCGATGATCCGCCGCGTCCATCGGGAGAAGGTCGTCTTCCTCTACGGCCGGCGTGCCCTGCTGATGCAGGCGGCCCACCCGCTGGCCTTCGCCGGTCTGATGGCTCATACCGGGTCGATGGACGCGCCGTACGAGCGGCTGGCCCGGACGGCCCGCGTGATCGATGCCGTGACGTTCGGCCCGCGCGACGAGGCCGACCGGCTGACCCGCCGGGTGCGAGCGATGCACCGCCGGGTTCGCGGCGTCCTGCCCGAGCAGGCTGGACGTTTCCCGGCGGGCACGCCGTACGCGGCCGACGACCCGGACCTCCTGCTCTGGGTCCTGGCGACGCTCGCCGACTCGGGTCTCGTCGTCTACGACCGGTACGTCGGCGGCCTCAGCCGGTCCGAGCGCGACGCGTACTGGCGCGACTATCGCCAGGTCGGTCGCCTGTTCGGCCTGAAGGCGACCGAGATGCCCGACTCGCTCGAGGACTACATCGACGGGATGCTGGCCGGGCCGGATCTGGAGGTCACCGATGTCGCCCGGGACCTGGCCGTCCGGATCGTCCTCCATCCGCCGGTCCCGTTCCCCGCCCGACCGATCCTCGAGCTGGCCAACTTCGTCACGATCGGCCTGCTCCCGGCCCGTCTGCGCCGGGAGTACGGCCTGCGCTGGGACCCGGCCCGGACGCTGGCCCTCGCCGGCGGAGCCGAGTACGCCAAGCGCCTCGTCGTGCCGCTGCTGCCGGCCCGCCTGCGCTACGCCGGCTGAGCCCGCGCGGCCTCAACCGGCGGTGCCGGTGGCCGGCGGTGCGCGTCAGCCGAGGTGACCGGCGATCCACCGGCCGACGGGTCCCGGCGACTCGCGGGCGAGGTCGTGCGTGCCGCCGCCGATCACGACGAGCGTCGACCGCGGGATCAGCTCGGCCAGATGCTCGCCGACGGCGACCGGGCTGAGCGGGTCGGCGTCGCCCCAGAGGAGGAGCGTCGGCGACCTGATCGCGCGCAGTTGGTCGGTCTGGTCCGGCTGGGGATCGGCTATCCAGCCGGCGGCCTGGGGGAACGATCGCCGGTAGTCCTCACGCCAGTCCTCGGCGCCGAGCCGCGTCATGTCGACGCCGGCCGACGTCGCGACGAGGACGAGCCGGCGGACCAGGTCCGGCGCGCGGGCGGCCACGCGGACGGCGATCACGCCGCCGATCGACTGGGCGACCAGGTCGGTTGGCCGGTCGAGCGCGTCCAGGACCCGGTCGACGAGGTCGTCGAACCCTGCGACCGTCGGGTCGTGCGCCTGATCGCCCAGTCCCGGCCAGCTCAGGTACGTCTTCTCCCAGGCCGCCGGAAGTGTCCGGCCGACCGGTCGCCAGAACCCGGCGGCGCCGGCCGCGCCGGGCAGGAAGACGACTCGGGGGATCTGCCTCACCCGACCATCCTCGCCGGCCGGCCGGCTGCCGGCAACGCGAATCCGACGGGGCTGCCGCAAGGCGAATCCGACGGCGGCTGCCGGCAACGCGAATCCGAGGCATGGAGTTCGACCGGATCGGGAAGATCACCGGCCATGAAGATCACAAGGACCCAACCACTCGAGCACGCGAGTCCGGTCGTGCCGGAGACGCAGGCGACGATCGAGGACGACGAGCGGACGCCGAAGGACGGCGAGCGCGGCGGTCCGAAGGGCACGTCGGAGGCGGACGACAAGTCGACCGGCGGGCCGGACGAGTCGACCGACGGGCAGGCGGATGAGACGTATCCTGAAGCGCCGACCGGGTCGGCCGGGCATCCGTGACGACTGATCCGACAATGACCGACCGCCGCATCCAGGGAGAGAACGATGGCTGAGGATCCCGCGCAACCAGGCCTGACGACCGAGCTCAAGCAGCTCGTCGGCCAGACGACCCGGCTCGCGAAGCTCGAGCTCGAGCAGGCGAAGGGAGAGCTGAGCGGGAAGGTCGGGTCGCTCGGGAAGGGCGTCGGCCTGCTGATCGCGGCGGCTCTGTTCGGGTTCCTGTCGCTGTGCGTGATCACGGCTGCGGCCGTCCTCGCGCTGGCGACGACGCTGGCCGGCTGGGCTGCCGCGCTGATCGTCTTCGCCGTGTACCTGGTCGTCGCCGGCGTGATGGCCGGACTGGGTGCCGGCAGGCTCAAGCAGGTCACGCCGCTGGTGCCGGCGCGGACGATCGAGAGCGTGAAAGGAGATCTCAAATGGGTCGAGACGCAGCTGAAATCAGCCGAGAGATAGACCAGACGCGGGCTGAGCTGGCGACGACGATCGTCGCGCTCCGGTCGACCGACGTCAAGGCCAAGGTCGACGACGTGCGCGCGCTGGCGGTCGCCAGGGCGAAGGCCAAGGCCGACGAGCTCCAGCCGATCGTGAAGGCCCGGGCGCAGGCGAAGGTCCGCGAGCTCCAGCCGATGCTGAAGGCCCGGGCGCAGGCGAAGGCCGACGAGATCAGGAAGACGGCGATGGCCCGCGTCCAGGATCTCAAGCCGGTCGCCCTGGCCCGGGTCCAGGACCTCAAGCCGGTCGCCCTGGCCCGGGTCCAGGAGCTCAAGCCGGTCGCGATCGCCCGGGCGAAGGACAAGGTCGCCGAGCTGAGGCCGGTCGTGACCGAGTCGGCGAAGGCCAAGGTCGAGGAGATCAAGCCGGTCGCGATCGCCCGTGCGAAGACCGGGGTCGACGCGCTCAAGTCGAAGGCCCGGGCGGCGGCGACGACGAAGCTCGAGGACGTCGGCGGGGCGGCCGCGAGCCGGGCGTCGGCCGCCGGCAGCCGGGCGATCGAGGCGATCAGCTCGAAGCGGAACCTCGGCGCGGCGGGCGGTACGGTCGCGACCGGAGTCGCACTCGTCGTGACCCGCCGCAAGCTCCGCAAGCGGTCGCGGACTCGCCTCCAGCGGGTCATCGACCAGGCGGAGTCGGTCAACACCGAGACGATCGAGCGGGCGGCCAAGCGGGTCCGGGCGAAGGCGGCCGACGGGATCCACCAGGGGGCCAAGGCGCCGAAGCGACTCGGCAGGCGACTGCGCCGTGGTTAGGCCGGACGACCGCCGGACGCCCGAGGAGACCGAGCCGCCGGCGGATGCCGACGAGCCGGAGGGCGCCGACTTCGAGCTTGAGCCCCGGCCGGCCCGGTCGGACCAGCTGCCCGAGGAAGCGCCCGAGCCGGTCGCGCCCGACTGACGCATAACCCGGTCGTTTCGGGGTACACCAAAGACATGAATGCGTGCTGCCCACCAGGCGAGGGATGCAACAGCCGGTCGGCCGAAGAGCCGTGCTCCCTCTCGCGCCTACGTCGCGCCCACACGCCGGAGGCCGACCGGGCGCTGCGCCTGTGGGGCGGGTACGTCCAGACCCGCGGCAAGATCGCCCGCCAACGCCGGGCCGCCCGCCGGGCGTACGTCCGGACACGCGACCGGGCCCTCGGGCTCTGGACGCCGTGGGGATCGATCAGCGTCTGATTTCTCTGGAGCGCGCTCGGCGGCCGGCTGCGTCGGTCGCGATCGCGACCTGGTCGGATGGCCGCCACCCCGATCATGCCGCCAATGCACCCCGGCGAGATCCTCATGGAGGAATACCTGGAGCCACTCGAGGTCACCCAGCACCGACTGGCCGTCGCGATCGGTGTCCCGCCGCGGCGGATCAACGAGATAGTCCACGGCAAGCGGCGCATCACTGCCGACACGGCGCTCCGGCTCTCCAGGTACTTCGGGACGAGCGAGCCGGTTCTGGCTGAACCTCCAGGGTCGCTACGACATCGAAGTCGAGCGCGACCGGGGCCTCAGTCTGATGGAGATCCAGCCGCTGGCCCGCGACGCGCCCGGCCGTCAGGCGCCGTTGACCAGCGCCGAGATGTTCGGGACGCCGCGGCCGGTCACGTAGTCCCAGCCTGAGGTCACCGGGAAGAGCGTGTTCGTGCCGAGCGTGATGTCGCGGAACGCGGACGGCGGCTCGGTCGCGTAGATCACAGGGCCGGCGAACCCGAGGTCCCCGGCGTGGGCGGCCTGCGCCCGGGCCCAGATCCCCTGCCAGGCCGGCGCGCTAGCGCTCGTCCCGCCGACGCCGGGGGTCAGGACGCCGGAGATCACGACGTCGTACCCGCTGTTCGGGTCGGCGTCCAGGCTCACGTCGGGCACACCCCGCCTGATCCCGAGGAAGCTGCCACCGGCCGCCTGCTGCCAGGACGGCGTCGCCTCGAACAGGCTGGTTCCACCCCCGCCGGCGTACCAGCCGATCTCGGTCGGCCCGGTCCCGAACACCGAGCCGAGGCCGAGCAGGGGGGTTGCCGAGAGGATCGACGTCCCGCCGACGCCGATCGCGTCCGGGCTCGACGCGGGGTACTCGACGCCCGGCAGGCCGATCGGCAGGCCGTTGAGCCCGACCAGCGCCGGGCACTGGGACCCGGCGTCGCCGCTCGACACGAACAGCGTCTTGCCCTGGGCGGCCGCCGTCGCCAGAACGGCGTCCAGGCCTGGCACGAAGCCGGTGACCTCGGCGAGAAGCTCGCACTCGCCGGCCGAGAAGCTCGCCTGATCGGCGAGGCCGTCGGTGATCCACCTGTCGACCGCGGTCAGCGTGTCCTGGTCGGCCAGCGAAGCCGCGTCGTACACGTTGACCTGGGAGACACCGGGCGCCATCCCGGTCGAATACTGGGTGTCGAGGTCGTACTCGTCGGCACCCGACGTGTCGGTCGACGGCGGCCCGAGATCGATCTCGTTGAACCTGACGGACGGCAGGCCGAAGTGCGACTCGAACGTCGCGAGGTCGGACCTGACCGACGTCAGGTCGCCCGACGCGATCACCGACACCTGCTGGCCCGACCCGGTCTGGCCGGCCGGCGCCCCGTACAGCGACCAGAGGTCCTTGGGGCCGTAGCTCGTCGTCGACCCGAGACCGGCCGACGCCCGGTAGACCTTGGCCGGCGAGACCCGGCCGAGATCCGAGAGGCCGACGATCGCCGCCGTCTGGGCGGCGATCGCCGCCGGCAGGCTGGCCGTCCCGACGGTCGAGACGAACGTCGATCCGTCGGCCCGCCGGAAGCGGTCGAAGCGGACGCCGAGCGCGGATCCGAGCGTCGATGTCGTCGCCGACAGGTGGACGAGCTCCCGATCGGGTGAGACCGAGTCGACGTGGAGGCCGGCGGCCGCCGCCCATCCGGTCACGGCGGCCAGCGTGGCCGGCGCCGGGCCGAACTCGGCCGTCGTCTGGGCGACGCTGAGGTCCGGATGGCCGGCCACGGCTACGAACGACGCGAGCCGGCCGGCGTTGGTCGGCCCGAGGACGAGCGTCACCGACCGCGACTGGGCCGGCGCCGGGCCAAGGTCGGTCGCCCCGCTCAGGAGCGTCTCGGCCGCCCCGGCAACCGTCACCACCGGCCCCGCCGACCCGCCGCCGGCGGCCGGGGCACCCGCGGACCGGCCACCCACCGTCAGGTCACCCGCGGACCGGCCACCCGCCGCCAGGGCACCCGCGGACCGGCCGCCCGGGGCCGGTGGGCCGGCGACCGCGGTGCTCGCCCAGCCGACCGACACCCCGACGGCGACGACCCATCCGACCAGCAAACGTCCAGCGCCCATCAGCCGACCTCCCAGATCTCCCACGCCGGGCCACGACCAGACTCTCGAGCGTACTTATACCGCGTCGGGTCGCGCCACGGGCATACCTGTCCGCGTCCGGCCCGCGGTCGGCTCAGCCTCCGGGCCCGCCCGCATACGAGCCGATCACCGCGGCGTTCGGCGCCCGGCTCGGATCGAGTGTCACGCCCGGCGGATCCTGGGACGTGTCGACGAACACACACAGCCAGACGTGCCGGTCACGGCCGGGAACACACGTGCGAAAGAGGTTGGTGTCGAGCTTCGCCGTGTCGGCCTCGTCGAATTGTCGCCTGTAGACCGCCGGCGCCTGCGTCTCGATGTAGCGATGGGCGGCGACCGCCTGCGCGACGAACGACCGTCGCTGCGCGTCAGCTTCCCCGCGATTGCCGATCCCCAGCAGCGCGAGAACACCGGCGAGAATGACGATCAGGGCCCTGCCTGCGTAGTCGCGGGCGACGACCACCGGCAGGTCGGCCCGCCGCCGGCGCAGCAGCATGCCGGCCGGCGGGCCGAGGACGGCGACGACCAGCAGGTTGAGGACGCCGGCCAGGAGGATCGCGCCGGCGACCGGCGTCCGGTCGCCGGAGATCGGCATCGCGTGGACGAGCAGGCCCTCGCCGACGACGGCTCCGACGAACATCGGCCACAGCCAGTTGCCCTGGCGTCGCCACCGCAGTCGCCTCAGGGTTTCGCCGCGGCCGGCCATCCTCGTCCAGCGTAGGCGGTGCCGGACCCGGCTGTGCGATCCTGGGTGGATGGACGAGATCTGGGTCTGTCATCTCGGGGTGACCCCCTACGACGAGGCTCTCGCCCTCCAGCAGCGCCTGCGGGCGGCCCGCCAGGCCGAGCTCGTCCCGGACATCCTCCTGCTGCTCGAGCACCCGCCGGTCTACACCCGCGGACGGCGGACGGCGGCCGGCGAGCTGCCGATGGGCGAGGCGTGGTACGCCGACCGGGGCATCGAGATCGTCGACACCGACCGCGGCGGCCGGGTCACCTACCACGGTCCGGGTCAGCTCGTCGGGTATCCGATCATGCGGATCACCGACGTGATCGTCTACCTGCGGACGATGGAGGACGCGATCATCGCCGCGCTCGCCGGCGAGAACGTCCCGGCCCGGGTGCTCGACGGTCTGACCGGCGTCTGGGTCGCCGACCGGAAGATCGCGTCGATCGGCGTCCACGTCTCCCGGGGTGTGACGACCCATGGGTTCGCGGTCAACGTCGAGAACGACCTTCGTCCGTTCGACTGGGTCGTCGCCTGCGGGATCCAGGGAGTCCAGATGACGTCAGTCGAGCGCGAGACCAACCGGCTGTCCGCCGTCCCGGCCGAGCGCGAGACCGACCAGCTGTCCGTGTTCCCGGCCGAGCGCGAGACCCACCTGCGTTCGCTTCCGTGCTTTCGCAGGCGGATGGCCCATCAATTCGCGCTTGCCCATCATGCCCGCCAGCGACTCGTCTCGCTGGCGCGCCTCGAATCGATGCTCGCTCCGGTGTCAGGACTTGCCTGAGACGACCGCCGCGCTCAGGCCGGCCGTGCCCAGGTCGAGCAGGTAGCTGACCGACGCGGCCCGGAACCCGATCGAGCCCTTCTTCTTGGCCATTCGAGTCGCCAAGAGGCTGAGCACGTCACCGGCCAGTCCCACCTGGACCAGTGCCGGACGACCCTCGGGCGGGCCGGCCAGGAGTGCGGCGCCGATCGCCGCGTTGGTCGCACCGGCGACCCGCGAGACGTAGTTCAGCTGCGGGTTGCGACCCGGCTTGAGGCCGAGCAGCCGACCCGTGATGCCCGGCACGACCACGTAGGCCACGCCGATCCCAAGGCGGATGCCGCCAAGCAGCTGCAGCGGTCCTGCGCTGCCGCCCTTGGCCAATGCGCCCTGTACTGCAGACTTCGCGTCTTCGATCGCAGACAAGCTAAAACCGCCCCCTATACCATTTTGGGTTCGATGACTGAGCCCGCGCATGTTACCCGCTCCCGTTCCAACCCGGGCGGAATGAATGTCCTCGACCTGATCGGTCAGAAGACCGTCGACATGCGGGCGCGCAAGCCCCCGTGGTTCAAGGTTCCCGCGCCCGGCGGACCCCGCCACCGGGCTCTGACGAAGCTGATCGAGACGGCGAATCTGCACACCGTCTGTCAGGAGGCCGCGTGCCCGAACATCGGCGAATGCTGGGAGCGGGGGACTGCGACGTTCATGATTCTCGGGGACACGTGCACCCGTCGGTGCGGGTTCTGCAACGTCAAGACCGGCAAGCCGACCTGGCACGATCCGCTCGAGCCGGCCCGCGTCGCCCGGGCCGTCGCGAAGATGGGCCTGCGCCACGCCGTGATCACGTCGGTCGACCGCGACGACCTCCCGGATCTCGGAGCCGGCGCGTTCGTCGCCGTGATCGCCGAGATCCGCCGCCAGGCGCCCGACTGCCAGATCGAGGTCCTGACACCGGACTTCCAGGGCCAGGAGATGCCGTTGGCGAGGGTGATCGCCGCTCGTCCGGACGTCTTCAACCACAACGTCGAGGTCGTCCCCCGGCTCTACCCGGTCGCTCGCCGGGGATCCGAGTTCCTCCGGTCGGCCCGCGTCCTGCGCAACGCCAAGGACCTCGGCGGCGACGCCGTGCGGACGAAGTCCGGTCTGATGGTCGGTCTCGGCGAGACCTTCGACGAGCTCGTCGACACGTTCGGCCTGCTCCGCGACCACGACGTCCAGGTGCTCACCGTCGGCCAGTACCTCCGGCCGAGTCCGCGGCACCTCCCGCTCGTCCGCTACTGGCATCCCGACGAGTTCGCCGAGCTCGAGGCGGCGGCCTACGCGCTCGGCTTCGACCACGTCGCCGCCGGCCCGCTCGTCCGGTCGTCCTACCACGCCGACCTCCACGTTCCCCAGGGTCATCCGGGCGTCGGGCCGCTGGGCGCCGGGCGGGTCGACGCGGTGGGGGCGTGACGAGCGTCGTCGGCGGGCCGGGTCGGCTGGGTGGGTTGGCTCGGCCGGGCGGGGCGGGCCGGTCGGGC
>DATAUX010000136.1:0-4335 GCA_036268015.1 Solirubrobacteraceae bacterium
GAGTTGCGCCCCGGCCTCCCGGGCCCGCTCGATGCCGGACGCGATCTTCCGCTCGTTTCCGGCGATGTCCCCGACCGTCGCGTTCATCTGGCAGAGCGCGAGGCGGAGCGTCGGTCGATCGGACATCTCCCGGATTATGAGCCGATTCCGGCGGCGGCTGCCGGACGCCGGCAGGCCGGCGGGATCGCCGCGAGGCTGTCGATCCGGTCAGACCAGTACCCTTCGGGCGAACAACTGTTCTACATGCCTAGTCACGCCTGCCCACTGCGGGCGTGGACGGGGGACCCACTTGCCCGATCGGGCGGCGCGTGCGCCGCCGCGGGCTGGGGCGAATCGGCCGCTGATGTGGCCGTAGCGACGAGCACGCGGAGCTCTGGAGGAGACCGTGCGGCGCGATCGCGAGCCCGACAGCTAACCCCGGCGGCCGCGTAGCGAGGAGAAACATGAAGCGTGCACTTGAACTGCGTTCTGGACGCATCGTCGCGTTCGCCGTCGGGGCGGCCGGGCTCGGCGGTGCGTGGGCTGCGGCGCCGGCGTCCGCGAGCGGGCAGACGGCGGCCGGCGAGAGCTCGAATGCGTCGGCCGATCAGCGCAGCGACGTCCGGCGGGCGGTCGTGATCACCGACTCGGTCGGCGCAGCCGCCGCGGCCGTCGCGCCGGCCGGGCCGATCGAGGCCGAGCCGGTCGTCTCGGCATCCGAGACGAAGCGCAACGTGCTGATCGGCGGGAGCGTCGCCGTCCACGGAGCGGTCGAGCCGGTCACGCCGACCCAGCACACGGTCGCGCTCGAGGAGCGCCGTGGCGGTCGGTGGCATACGGTGGCCCGGGCCCGGACGCACGGACCCGGACGGTTTCGAATCCACTTCAAGCCGGCCGCGGCCGGCACCGTCGCACTCCGCGTGCTCGTCGCCGGAGCCGGATCCGACAGCCGAGCGCGGCAGCGGCTGGGGTCGGTCAACACGTTCCGGCAGGCGTTCGCGTCGTGGTACGGCGGCGGCGGATCGCTGGCGTGCGGCGGGACGCTGACCGACTCGACGCTCGGCGTCGCGAGCAAGACGCTGCCGTGCGGGACGATGGTCCGGATCCGGCTCGGCCGGCGGACGGTCCGTGTCCCGGTCGTCGACCGGGGGCCGTACGTCGCGGGTCGGGAGTTCGACCTGACGGCGGCGACCAAGCGGGCGCTCGGGTTCGGCGACCTCGGGATGATCTGGGTCTCGACGTAGGGTCCGGCGGGTCCGGCTCGGCCCGGGCGTCGGCGACTACGATTCGGGTCGATGAAGCTCGGCATCCTGACGGGTTCGGGGACCTACGCGCTCGACGAGCTCGAGCGGCCGGAGGTCCGCGAGATCCAGACGCGCTTCGGCGGCGTGACCGCCACCGAGGGGCGTCTGGCCGGTGTCGACGTCGTCCACGTGTCCCGCCACGGCCAGGGTCACGTCCGCCTGTCGAGTCACGTCAACCACCGGGCGAACACGGTTGCCCTGCGGGAGGCCGGCGTCGACGCGATCCTCGCGGTGACGGTCTGCGGCGCGGTCGACCGTGACGTCGAGCTCGGCAGCCTGATCGTCTTCGACGACCTCCACTTCCTCGTCAACCGCCTGGCCGACGGATCGGTCTGCTCGCTGTACGCGGAGGGCGAGCCGGGACGCGGGCACTGGATCTTCGACCGGCCCTTCAGCCAGCCGCTGCGCCAGGCCCTGCTGGCGGCGGCCGCCGAGATCGGCGGGCCGACGCGGGACGGCGGTTGCTACGGGCACGTCGACGGTCCGCGGTTCAACTCGCGGACGGAGATCCGGATGCTCGCCCAATGCGGCGTGACGGCGGTCAGCCAGACCGCCGGGGCGGAGACCGTGCTGGCCGGGGAGGCCGGCCTGCCGTACGCGCTGCTGGGCTACGCGACCGACTACGCGAACGGCGTGATCGATCCGCCGACGCCGGTTGCCGAGCTGGTCCGCCTGATCGAGGCGAGCACCGGCGTCTTCGGGCGGGCGCTGGCGGCCGCCGTGCCGCGGCTCGCGGGCGCGACGATCGAGCCGACCGGGTCGCACTTCAGGTTCGACTGACGCCGGCCGCCGGACGGCGCAGCTTCGACTGACGTCGTGCCCGGCCCGGACGTCGGGCGGGTCGGGTTTCCTGTCAAGATGCCCGGCTGATGAGCGACCCGATCCGCGAGATCATGGCCGACCTGCCGTTGGCGACGATGAACCAGCGCCCGGAGGGGATGCTCGCGATCCGCCGGTCCGACGTGCCCGAGCCCTACCAGGAAAGGGTTGACGCGTGGGTCGAGTCGAACGGCGGCCGGATCGCCTACGACATCCTCTTCAAGGTCTACAACGGCAAGACTCCGGACGCACCCGGCGGCGACGCGTACTATGTGCTCCCGCCGAGCGCGTTCACTGACTCGTAGGCGACGATCGTCCGTACGTAAAAGGGTGTTGTGAGCCGATGAGGGTCGGTATGCCTCGGTGAGGGAGACGTGTGGTTCGGGTTCTCGCGCCAACGCCCGGGAATTCGCTTGACGGAGGCGAGAGCGAGACAGGTTTGGCCGGGTCCGGGCCGTGCACTCGTTCGTTGCCAGGATGACCGTGGTCGCGGAGGCCCGTGGGTTGTGTCAACGCACCGTAGTGACAACGAACTGCTCGCGCAGATGCAGGCGGGAAGCACGCTGGCCTTCGGCGAGCTCTACGCCCGGTACCGGCACCCGGCCTATCGCGTGGCCTGCAAGGTCTGCCCGGACCGGGCCCGGGCCGAGGAGGCCGTCCAGGAGGCGTTCAGCTCGATCTGGAAGTCCCGGGCGACCTACCGGCCGGTCCAGCCGACGGCGGGCTCGTGGCTGCTGCGGGTCGTCCACCACCGGGCGATCGACATCGCCCGCCGGGACGCGTCCTACGATGCCCATCGGGCGAGCGACGTAGCTCTCGAGGGGCATGCCGCGCCGCATGACGTCGCTGCCGAGATGCTCGAGCGTGATGCCGCGTTTCGACTCCGGGCGCGCCTGGCTCGGCTGCCCGATGTCCAGAGCCAGGCGATCGAGCTGGCCTTCCACGAAGCCCTCTCACACACCGAGATCGCCGAGCTCCTCGGCCTGCCGGTCGGCACCGTCAAGGCACGCATCCGCAGGGGCCTGCACACGCTCCATGACGACATCCAGGACGACGAGTCCCAGTCGTAGGCCGGCCGGGCGACCGGTCGTCGCGCCGACGATCAGTGTCGGGTCTTCTCCGCCGGCCGTGGCAGCGGCCGGCGCACGGTCACATGACACACTCCGGGCTGGTCGTACGTCGATATCCGACAGTTTGGTCGGACCGTCAGATCGGTCGCGACCGGGTCTGACGGTCAGGCCACATCACCGCCCGGCCTGACCGGTCAGCTTCCGTGCGGCACCACGTCACGCTGGCGCAGCACGGCCGCGGGGCCGGGGTGGTGGGCCGGGTGGCGGACGCGACGCCGGCGTGTCCGGCCGGTCGGGAAGAATCGGGCGGATGGACTCGAGAACGGTCGCCCACCTCGACATGGACGCGTTCTACGCGTCGGTCGAGCTCCGCCGGCGGCCGGAGCTCCGGGGCAAGCCGATCGTCGTCGCCGGGTCGGGGCCCCGGGCGGTGGTCACGACGGCGTCCTACGAGGCCCGGGCGGCCCACGGGATCGGCTCGGCGATGCCGCTCTCCCAGGCCCGCCGGCTGTGCCCGGAGCTGATCGTCGTGCCGCCGGATTTCGACGCGTACCGGGCGGTCTCCCGGCAGGTGATGGGGATCCTCCGGGCGAACATCGACACGGTCGAGGTCGTCGGCCTCGACGAGGCGTACCTCGACCTGACCGGCTACATGACGCCGAACGCGTCGATGCAGCGGGTCCGCGCGCAGATCGCGGCCGACACCGGCCTGACCTGCTCGATCGGCCGGGGGCCGAACAAGCTGCTCGCGAAGATCGCGAGCGGCCTGGAGAAGCCGGGCGGCACGGTGACCCTGACGGCCGAGGACGCGTCCGCCCGGTTCGCCGGCGCGTCGCCCCGGCTGATCCCGGGGATCGGGCCGAAGACGGTCCAGCGGCTGGAGTCGATGGGCATCAGGACGATCGCCGATCTGCGCGGCCAGCCGGTCGACCGGCTGCGGGCCGCGTTCGGCGAGCATCACGGGGCCGGCCTGGCCCGGCGGTCGCGATTCGAGGACGACGCGCCGCTCGAACCGATCCGGGACGCGAAGTCGCAATCGACGGAGACGACGTTCGACTACGACGTCGTCGACCGTGACCGCCAACTGGTCGAGCTCGGCAGGCTCGCCACAGAGCTGTGTCGCCGCCTCCGGGCGAAGGGCGTCCAGGGGCGGAACATCGCGA
>DATAUX010000137.1:0-6154 GCA_036268015.1 Solirubrobacteraceae bacterium
CGACCGCCGTCGTTCGAGGACTGCATGGCGCCGGGCGAGGCGCTCCGCCTCGCGTGCGATGCCGACCCGACGGACGCGCGGATCGTCGAGGTCGCGCGGGGACTCGAGGGGATCGTCCGCAACTCGTCGATCCATGCGGCGGCCGTCGTGATCGCCGACCGGCCGCTGACCGACATCGTCCCGCTGCAGCTGGCCGACGGGGGGACCGACGAGAACGGCGAGCGCCAGTACCGGATGGTCACGCAGTTCTCGATGAAGCCGGTCGAGGAGCTCGGCCTGCTGAAGATGGACTTCCTCGGCCTGCGCAACCTCGACGTGATCGAGGATGCGCTCGACATCATCGAGCGGTCGACCGGCGCCCGTCCGGACATGACGAACCTCGTGCTCGACGATCCGGCGACCTACGCGATGATGGCCCGTGGGGACTCGGTCGGCGTCTTCCAGTTCGAGTCCGAGGGGATGCGCGACGCGCTGAAGAAGGTCTGTCCGGACGAATTCGAGGACTTGATCGCATTGAACGCGCTCTACCGGCCCGGGGCGATGGACCAGATCCCGACCTACGCGAAGGGCAAGCGCAACCCGGACTCGATCAACTACGTCGACGAGCGGCTGAAGCCGATCCTCGAGTCGTCGAAGGGCGTCATTCTCTACCAGGAGCAGTCGATGCGGATCGCCACTGCGATCGCCGGCTTCTCGGGCTCGAAGGCCGACGACCTGCGCAAGGCGATCGGCAAGAAGAACCGGACGGCGATGGCCGAGCTTCGGCCGGAGTTCGTCGCCGGCTGCCGGGCGAGCGGTACGAGCGACCAGGTCACGGAGTTCCTCTGGGCGACGAACGAGAAGTCGGCCGACTACAGCTTCAACCGGTCGCACGCTGCCTGCTACGCCCTGATCGCCTACCGGACGGCCTGGCTGAAGGCCAACCACCCAGCCGAGTACATGGCTGCGTTGATCTCGTCGGTGATGTCGACCAAGGACAAGGTGCCGTTCTTCGTCGCCCGCTGCGAGGACATGGGCATCGAGATCCTCCCGCCCGACGTCAACCTCTCAGATCATGAGTTCACGGTGGTCGAGCGGAACATCCGCTTCGGCCTCGATGCCGTCAAGGGCGTCGGCTTCCAGGCGGTCGAGGCGATCAAGCGAGCCCGCGACGAAGCCGGCAACTTCACGTCGATCTGGGACTTCTGCGAGCGGGTCGACGCCCGGGCGGTCAACAAGAAGGCGATCGAGGCGCTGATCAAGTGCGGCGCGTTCGGGTCGACCGGCGCGACCCGGAAGGGCATGCTGGATGTCCTCGAGCAGGCTCAGGGAGCTGGGGCGAAGACCCAGCAGGATGCCCAGATCGGCCAGTCGTCGATCTTCGATCTCGGCGGTCTCGACGACGCCGCGCCCGGTAGGTCGGGGCCGTCGCGGGCGGCTGGCCGGCCATCGATCTCGTCGATCGAGTTCGAGCAGGCCGAGCTGCTCGCGGTCGAGAAGGAGGCGATCGGACTGTTCATCTCCGAGCATCCGCTCAAACGCGTCCGCGACGCTCTGCATGCGGCCGTCGACTGCCGGCTGGCGGGGGTCGGCGACCGGCGGGACAAGGACTGGGTGACGGTCGGGGGAATCATCACCGCGGCCAAGAAGATCCGGACGCGTTCGGGCACGGACATGATGTTCGCGACGCTCGACGATCTCGAGGGCACCGTCGAGATCCTCGTCTTCGGCGGGTCGCTCGAGAAGCTCGAGGTCAACGTGGCCGTCGACGAGATCGTTCTGGTCAGGGGGCGGGTCGACCACAAGGAGGGTGGAACGTGCGTCGTCGCCCAGTCGATCGACCCATTCTGCCCGGCGCCGGAGGAGGTCGAGCGGGCGAGAGCGGCGGCGGTCGAGGACGCCGTGCCCAAGCCGTTGAGGGTGCAGGTCGACGCGCAGCGCCTGTCCGATGACGCGATCGTCGACCTCCGCGAGCTCCTGTCGACGTTCCCCGGCAAGTCGGAGGTTCATCTCGAGTTGGCCGAGCGGCAGATCTGCCTCGGACCGGAGTTCCGCGTCGAGCCGAGTCCCGGCCTGCGGGCCGAGCTCGAACACCTGCTCGGTGGGCCGACCCGGCTCGTCGCCTAGCCCGGGCCGCGTACCGCCGGGCGTCCCACGACGGCCGCCCGACGGTCGGGTTGTTTCCGCTCCGGTGCGAGGAGCTCGCCGACCATGCAACGTGCGCGCGGTCAATGATGTCCGCCGCCGCCGAAATGGCCACCGCCGCCATGGCCACCGCCGCCATGGCCACCGCCGCCATGGCTCCCGCCGTGATGGCTGTGACCACCGCGATGGCCGCCTCCGAACCAGCCGCCTCCGCCTGGGTCGCCTCCGGCGTATGCGCCTTCGTGTCCACCCGACCCCGACCCCGGCCTGCGCCTGACGCCGAGGGCGGACGCGGCCGTCGGGTCAGCCAGCCAGAGGGCGCCGGCGCCGAACAGGGAGACGGCCATCACGCTCTCGCCGGCGTGAGGCGCCTGCGGGCGGTCCCGCCGGCGGCCACGCAGGCGGCAGAGCAGGTCGACGCCGTATCCGGTTGCGTGCGGCGTTTCTCGGAAGAGCCTGCCGATCCCGAGGCCGACAATCATGACGGCGATCGTGAGTCCGGCGATCGGCTCGCCGGGGGCGTTCGCGGCGGCCACGATCCGGGCGACGCCGACGGCGGCCAGCAGACCGCCGGCTACTGAGAGGTCACGCCGCAGGTCCGACGCCCGTCGTGGGTTGGCGAGCAGCGACGCGCGTTCGAGGTCGGCTGCGATCGCGCGAATCGACGGGCTCGCGCAGAGGCTGCGTCGCAGCGAGCCGATCTTGATGCCCGGGCTGCGACGCACCGCGTCGAAGACGTCGCGGTCGAGCTGGTCCGCGGTCGCCGGGAGATCTCCTCCGATGACCAGCGACCCGGCCGGCGGACCGGCGACGAGCGTGCCGTCCCGGTAGAGCTTGGTCGCGGCCGCCAGGATCGCCAGCCGCGGCCCGCCCGTGAGCATCGCGACCTGGTAGTCGGCCATTTCAGGCGTCGGGTCGTTGGTGTGTCGCAGCGCTCCGAAGATCGTCCGCCACCGCAGCCAGCCGATCGCCAGGATGAGCGCGGCGGCCGCGGCGTACAGCGCGAGGAAGGCAGGCCCGCTGACGCCCCAGGTATGGGTGGTCGGGGAACTGGTCATCGTTGACACCTCCAGGCATCGTCGGGTTGGTCGGTGTCCCTGAGAATCGACGTGGAGCGGCGCGCCGACTACGCCGGCGGACCCACGGCGGTCCGACACGATCCGACCTTGATCCGGTGCCCACCCGACACTAGTCTGAACACGTGGGCTCGCGAACGCAGGATCTGGCCGCCGAGCTGAAGCTCG
This sequence comes from Solirubrobacteraceae bacterium, assembly GCA_036268015.1. Classification (GTDB taxonomy): domain Bacteria; phylum Actinomycetota; class Thermoleophilia; order Solirubrobacterales; family Solirubrobacteraceae; genus Palsa-513. Next base: position 3,369 of record DATAUX010000137.1, read on the forward strand.
TGATCCGTCTGGCCGGGCGTGATCCGGAGGGCTTGGAGGCCGCCGTGCCGGCGCTCTGCGGTTTGTACCCGGTGGCCGTGGCCGGCAATCTCGACCCGGCCGGCCAGGTGCACTTCGTGCTCCACCGGCTGATCCCCGCCTACGTCGACCGCCTACCGGCCGGCCGCGACTGCCGGGCGATCCGCGAGCTGCTGACCTGGGAGGACGCCGGCGGGGAGGCGCGGTCGCTGACGACCCGCTACCACCGGGCCTCAGCCCATCTCGTCAACGCGGCGAGCGACTTCGGTCGCCGGCAGGAGCCGCGGCTCCTGCTCGAGTGCGCCCGCCGATTTCAGGACGTCGACCACGATGATCGGCTGCTGGCGACCGCGTCCGGCGGGCGGGCGACGAGTGCAGCCGGGCTCGGGGATGACCCACAGCTCAGCCCGCTCGCGCCGATCCTCTACGACCGGGCGCAGCAGGACCACGAACGCCGGCTGGCGGCGATCCGCGGCGGGATCTTCAGCGTCAGCAACCAGGAGGAGATGCTCGAGCTCCTGCTGACGATGACCCAGGCCGCACGGAAGACGCTGCACGCGGTCGACCGGACGGATCTCGAGCGGTGGTTCGGCAACGCGCGAATGCAGTCGTACCTGGAGGCCCAGCTCGATCGAGCCCGTGACGGCGGGATCCAGGTCGAGCGGTTGCGGTTCATTCGCCGGTCACGGCTCGACGAGCCGTTGCAGCGGAACCTCCTGCGGGAGTTCATTCGCCTCCACGACGAGGCCGACGCGACGCTTCTGCTCTACCCGGTCGACGCGACCACCGGCGTCGATACGGGTTTCGACGCTCGGATGTTCATGGTCCTCGTCGACATCGAGTCGGGTCCGGCCTGCCTGACCGGCTGGCTCGGCGAGACCGGGTACATCGAGCGGTCGCTCGTCTACCTGCGTGACCTCGAGCCGGTCCGCCGGCACTTCGCGGACATGCAGCGCGTGAAGGAGCACGTGCGCCTGCATCGCTACAACGAGAGCATTCGGTCGTTCCTGGCCGCCCACGACGATCCACCGATCTCCGACGACGATCGGGTCGCCCGGCCGTGGTGGAGCCCTCTGGCCGCGCCCGAGTAGACAGTCAGTCGCCCTCGCTGGGCGAGCTCGTCCGGGGTCAGTCGGCGTCGGGCGGCGAGCGCGTCAGGGTCGGGGTCAGTCGGCGAGCCCGTCGGGGGTCAGTCGTCGTCGCGGAGCGAGAAGGTCAGCGCGAGCTCGGCCGGCGTCGGTCCCTTCCGTTCGGGTCCGGGCGTCTCCAGGACGCACGGGAGCCCGGCGAAGCGCGGCTCACGCAGAAACGCCTGGCAGCCGGGAAGGCCGAGCTCGCCGGCGCCGATGTTCGCGTGCCGGTCGCGGTTTGACCCGAGTGGGGTCTGCGAGTCGTTGAGGTGGAGCGAGCCGATCAGGCCGGGCCCGACGATTCGCTCGCAGTCGTCGATCACACCGGCCAGCTCCTGCTGACCGCGAATCTCGTAGCCGGAAGCGAGCAGGTGACACGAGTCGAGGCAGAGCCCGAGCCGGGGATCGCCGCCGGCCGCGTCGAGCAGCCCGGCGAGCTCGTCGAAGGACCGGCCGAGCGTGCCGCCGGCTCCGGCGGTGTTCTCCAGGTGAAGCGGGCAGCGGTCGGACTCGGCGAGTGCCTGGCGGAGGATCGGTCCGGCTCTGGCGATCGCGGCGTCGACCGGGCCGAGCTTGGCCGAGCCCGGGTGGAGGACGACGGCCTGGGCGCCGATCGCGTCGCCGAGGCGGAGCGCGCCGATCAGGCCGGCGAGCGACTTGTCGACGATCTCGGGATCGTCGGAGGCGCAGTTGAGGAGGTAGACGGCATGGATCAGGACGCCACGGATCTCGGTGGCGGCGAGCGCCTGGCGGAAGCCGGCGAAGTCGTCCTCGGTGTAGGCGGTCGGCCGCCAGGCGCGCGGCGACTGGTTGAAGATCTGGATCGCCTCGGCGCCGAGCGCGGCGCCGCGCTCGACCGCCTTCGACAGGCCGCCGGCCGTCGAGACGTGGGCGCCCAGGAGGACCCGACTAGCATGCTGCGCGCCCATGCGACTCCGATTTGCTCCTTCTCCGACCGGCGCGCTGCACATCGGCGGCGCGCGTACGGCTCTGTTCAACTGGCTGATGGCCCGGGGTGCCGGTGGCCGGCTCGTCCTGCGCATCGAAGATACCGACCGTGAGCGATCGACACCGGAGAACGTCGCGCAGATCCTCGATGCGCTGCGGTGGCTGGAGCTCGACTGGGACGAAGGACCGATCCTCCAGTCAGAGCGGGCTGAGCGCCACCGGGAGGTCGTCGAGCGGCTGGTCGACTCCGGCCAGGCGTACCGGTCGACGGCAACGGCGGACGACGTTCGCGAGTACAAGCGCGTCCACGGCGACGACCGCGGCTTCCGCGGAGCGCCCGAGGCGGCCGGAGCGATCCGCCTGCGGGTGCCGGATGACGGGGCGACGGTCGTCGACGACCTCGTGCTCGGCGAGGTCTCGTCGCCGAACGCGTCGCTCGACGATCTGGTCATCGCCCGGGCCGACGGAACGCCGCTCTACAACCTGGCCGTCGCGGTCGACGATCTCGACTCGGCGATCACCCACGTCGTGCGGGGAAACGACCATCTGACGAACACGGCAAAGCAGCTGCTCGTGCTCCGGGCGCTCGACGCCCAGCCGCCGCGGTACGCCCACCTGCCGCTGCTCCACGGACCCGACGGCAAGAAGCTGTCCAAGCGCCACGGCGCCGCCTCTGTGCAGGAGCTGCGC
>DATAUX010000138.1:0-5391 GCA_036268015.1 Solirubrobacteraceae bacterium
TGGCTGACGCGGCCGAGCAGCTCGTCCTCCTCGTAGCCGAGCAGCTGCAACGCCGCCGGGTTCGCGAACTCGACCCGGCCATCGACATCGACCAGGTAGACGGCGTCCGCGCTGCTCGCGAGCAGCGCTTCGAGCACATCACGCGGAGCCGTCCCCAAACGTGCGCCAACCCGCTCGAATCGCGACTCACTCATGCGGCCAGGGTACCCGTGACAGGGTCCGCCCGACGGTGCCGTCGGGTTGACCGGACGACCGGCCGTAGGGCCTGGACCTTCGGTCCGGCCGACCGCCGTGAATCCTGGCCGACGGTCCATGTGTGCGGCGGCGATGGCGACGCACACTCAGTACATCCGCTTCCTCACAACCGAAGGAGCCGCGCATGGCAGTCGAGCCCAAGCTGAGCGAGCAGGAGATGATCAGCCTGCTGGAAATCGCTCACCCGTCCAAGCAACCCGGCGAGTCGATCTACGGTTCGACGAAGGTCTTTCCGGACTATCAGGCCGAAGAGGGTGAGACCTATCTCGGCATGGTTCACGGCATCGCCCACGAGTCGTCGGTCAGCTTCGTCGCCGTCCTGCTGGCGATCCGCGCCCTCCGCAAGGGCTTCGATTCGGCGCTGTACTTCTTCGGAATCGGCGCGCTCAACTGCCTCGCGACGAGGGGCTTTCCGACCGTCGGCGCCGAGCTCTTCCCCGGGATGCGAAACGAGAACGGACAGCTCGAGAAGTTCATGAGCGAGGGCGGCAAGGTCTTCGCCTGCCGTCTCGGTCTCGCGCTCCACGGCGCCCGCGAGGAGGATCTGATGTCCGGCGTCATCCCGTGTCACCCGCTCGACATGCAGGACGCGATGATCGAGTACTCGCGCAAGGGCGCGATCATCAACACGACCTGGATGTTCTAGGGCATGGAGCTGTCACTGCGCAGCGAGCTGGCCGTCAGAGGCCTGCGCTCGGCGCCGCCGGTCAGGCGGCGGGCCGGTGCCGGCCCCAGTGACGACGGTCATTGGCAGGTTCGCGGCGGCTGCGCCGCGACACTGCCGATGGCACCCGACTCGCCGTTCGCGATCGACCCTGCCGGACAGCTGACCCGGGACGGCGTGGTCGTCGAGGACGCCCTGATCGAGCCGATCGACCGGCCGAGGTTCTACGACCTGCGGACCGCCGACGGTGTCTCCTACGAGAAGCTCGCCCGACTGCACGGCGGCGACGTCCTCGCGACCACCGTCGTGCAGACGTGCATCCGTTACACGACCGACGACACCCGGTGCCGCTTCTGCACGATCGAGGAGTCGCTCAGGAGCGGCGCGACGACCCGGGTCAAGCGACCCGACCAGCTCGCCGAGGTCGCCGCGGCCGCCGTCCGGCTCGACGGGGTCCGCCAGATGGTGATGACCACCGGCACGTCGAACGGCCTGGATCGGGGCGCCCGCCACCTCGCCCGGTGCGTGCAGGCCGTCAAGGCGGTCGTCGCCCTGCCGATCCAGGTCCAGATCGAGCCGCCCCGCGTCCTCGACTGGATCGACCGGCTCCACGAGGCCGGGGCTGACGCGATCGGGATCCACATCGAGGCGCTCGATCCCGAGATTCGGGCCCGCTGGACGCCGGGTAAGGCGACGGTCCCCGTCGAGCGCTACGAGGAGGCCTGGGACCGGGCGGTCGATGTCTTCGGTCCCAACCGGGTCTCGACGTATCTGCTGGTCGGCCTCGGCGAGGATCCCGACGACCTGGTCGCCGGAGCCACCCGACTGATCGAGCGGGGCGTCTACCCGTTCGTCGTTCCCTACCGCCCCCTCGTCGGGTCGCTGGCTCACGCCGACGGCGTCCCGGCACCCGACCCGGTCGTGCTCGCCGACGTCACCCGCCGGGTCGCTCAAGCCCTGACCGCGGCCGGCATGCGCGGAGTCGACCAGGTGGCCGGGTGCGCCGCCTGCGGCGCCTGCTCGGCACTCCAGGAGGCCGGCGGTTGACCGGCGTGCTGGACATCGTCCAGCGGCTCGGCGGCCCGCCGGCCCGACCTGATCCGGCGCCGGCGTTCCTGATCGTCGACGCGACCGGCGACCCCCGCCGCCGCGCCGCCTACCGGGCCCTCCGCCGGCGGGCCTTCGTCGAGGATCAGGGACTGTTCACCGGGGACGACGCCGACGACTACGACGACGATCCGCGAACCCGCGTGCTCGCCGCGGTCGGTGCCGACGGGACGGTTCTCGGTGGGGTCCGGATCCACCCCGAGCAGGGTGGCGGCGAGATCGGCTGGTGGCGGGGAAGCCGGCTCGTCTGTGGCCACGACCGAGCCGGCCCACCGCGCGGCCGGATCGGCGCGGCGCTCGTCCGAGCCGCCTGCGCGGTTGCCCTCGATCTCGGCGCGCTCCGCTTCGACGCCCACGTCCAGGAGCGCCAGGTCTCGTTCTTCGCCCGGCTGGGCTGGGAGCCGATCCGGACGCTCGAGTGTGCCGGCGGCCCACACCGGCTGATGCGCTGGCCGGTCGGCCGATTCGAGGCGCTGGCCGAGGCGACGAAGCAGCCGCTCGGTGGCCTCGTCGGAGCCCTGCTGGCCCACGATCGCTGGCGCGGCGACGACGGTGTCCCCGTCCCCGGATCGGATCTGATCGCCGCGACCGACGCGATCACCCCGTCGATGGTCGAGCGTGACCCCGAGTGGGCCGGCTGGTGCGGGATGCTCGTCACCGCACACGACCTCGCGGCGATGGGCGCCGACCCGGTCGGCGCGCTCGACGCGCTCGGTGCCGCGGATGCCGCCCACGCGACGCGGATCATCGCCGGGCTGCGGGCCGGGTCCGACGCCTTCGAGCTGCCGATCCTCGGCGGACACTCCCAGCTCGGCGTTCCCGCGGCCCTTTCGGTGACCGGGCTCGGTCGTGCCGCCCAGCCCGTCCCGTCCGGCGGCGGCAGGCCCGGCGACGACCTGACCCTGACCGCCGACCTCGCCGGCGGTTGGCGACCCGGCTACCGAGGTCGCCAGTGGGACTCGACGTCCTGGCGCACCCGCGACGAGTTACGCCCGATGCTGACGTCCGTCCGCGACTGCCGGCCCCGCGCGGCGAAGGACGTCTCGATGGCAGGGATCGTCGGGACGGCCGGCATGCTCGCCGAGGCGTCCGGCTGCGGCGCCGACCTCGACGTCGCGGCGATCCCCCGTCCCCGCGACGCCGGCTTCGCCGACTGGCTGACCTGCTTCCCCGGATTTGCCGTCCTGACGGCTGACGCACCATCGGCCCCGGCGCCTCGAGCGGGCGCCGCCGTGACCGCCCGCTGCGGTCGCCTGACCGGCGACCGTGGTGTCCGCCTCCACTGGCCGGACGGCGACGTCACGACCGCACTGTCCACCGGCGCGGTGACCGGGCTCGGGCCCGCGCTTGACGAGAGGACGCGATGAGCGAAATCACGATCGCCGCCGCGGGCGCCCCATTCGTCCGCGACATGGAAACCTGTTTCAACACGATCGAAGGCCTGATCACGCAGGCCCGCGACCGGGGCGTCGACCTGTTGGTGCTCCCGGAGGCCGCGCTCGGCGGCTATGTCGAGACCCTCCACGGCGACACCGAGCCGCCGCCGGCGCTGGACGCCGACGGGCCGGAGCTGGCCCGCGTGATGGAGCTCGCCGGTGAGATGGTCGTCTGCATCGGCCTCTGCGAGGACGGCGGCGACGGCATCCGGTACAACACGGCCGCGTGTGTGAGCGGTCACGGCCTTCACGGCATACATCGCAAGGTCCACCTACCGCTCGACGAACACCGCCTGACTACCACCGGTGACCGGCTCGACGCGTTCGATACACCGGTCGGCCGGATCGGCATGTTGATCTGCTACGACAAGGCGTTTCCCGAGGCGTCCCGCTCCCTCGCACTCGACGGCGCCGAGGTGCTCTGCTTCCTGTCGGCCTGGCCGTGCAGCGCGTCGAACCCGGCCCCCCGCCTCGAGGATGACCGCCAATGGCGGCGCTCCGAACTCTGGGACCGCTCACGCGCCGCCGAGAACTCGCTGATCGTCGCGTCGGCCAACCAGACCGGCCAGTTCGGCAAGCTGCGCTTCATCGGCAGCGCCCGCGTCGTCGGCCCGGGCGGCGATCCGCTGGCCGAGACCGGCGTCGAAGGCGGGCTCGCGGTCACGACGCTCGATGTCGAGCAGACGCTCGAGCGCGCCCGCCGGGCCCTGTCCCCGATACGCGACCTGCGCCCCGACCTCTACCGCCGGGCGGAGCCGGTTCCGTACGCCTGATGCCCGAGGTCAGTTTCACGATTCGCTGGCCCGACGGGACGAGCCAGCTCTGCGGGTCGCCTTCGCGGGCCATTCAGGACGTGCTCACCGAGGGCGCCGTCTACCCGTGTCCAGAGTTCGTCCGCCGGGCTCGTGAAGGACTGTCGGCAGCATCGGACCGCGTCCGCGAGCGTTACGGCTTCGCGTGCACGGCTGCGGCCGAGCAGCTCGACGCGATCGAGACCGGCGCCGCCCGCCAGGCCGCGTCATCCGAAGGCGTCGTCGCCGTCGAGCGGCTCCGCGTCGCGCCCCGTTCGCCGCGCTTCCCGCCGCCCGAGCGGATCGACGGTCACCACGAGGTCGTCGTCGTCGGCGGCGGACAGGCCGGGCTCGCGGTCAGCTGGTGCCTGCGCGACCAGGGAGTCGAGCACGTCGTCCTCGAGCGCCATCAGGTCGGCCACGCCTGGCGGCAGGAGCGGTGGGACGCTTTCTGCCTCGTCACCCCCAACTGGCAATGCCGGCTTCCCGGGCATCCGTATCCCGGCCAGGACCCGGACGGATTCATGGTCAGGGAGGAGATCCTCGAGTACATCGACCGCTACGTCGAGGCACTCTCCCCACCCCTGTACGAGGGCGTCAGGGTGACCGAGGTCACCGCCGACGGCGACGGGTTCCGGGTCACGACGAGCCATGGGACGCTGACCGCCGACCGGGTCGTGCTCGCCGTCGGCGGCTATCACCTACCGTCACTCCCGCGGATCGCCGAGCGTCTGCCGGCCGGGATCACGCAACTCCACTCGTCGACCTACAAGAACCCAGCGTCCCTCCCCGACGGCGGGATCCTCGTCGTCGGCAGCGGCCAGTCCGGCGCCCAGATCGCCGAGGACCTGCTGCTCGCCGGGCGCGACGTCCACCTCTGCGTCGGGTCGGCCCCCCGCGTCGCCCGGTTCTATCGCGGGCGCGACTGCGTCGCCTGGCTCGAGGACATGGGCCACTACGGAATGCCGATCGACGAGCACCCGCAAGGCCTGGCCGCCCGCAAGGAGCCCAACCACTACGTCACCGGTCGGGACGGCGGTCGGGACATCGACCTCCGGCGGCACGCCGCAGCCGGCATGAGCCTGCACGGCCGGCTGCTGGCCTGCGACCGCGAGTCCCTCTCGTTCGCCGGGGATCT
>DATAUX010000139.1:0-9341 GCA_036268015.1 Solirubrobacteraceae bacterium
CGCGCGGTGCAGGGGTCGGTCTCGGATCTGGCCGACCTCGACCGACTCTACGCGGCGGTGAAGGCCGAGCGCGGAGCTCTCGACATCGTCTTCGCCAATGCCGGGGCGGGAAGCCAGCTTCCGCTCGGCGAGATCACCGCCGAGCACCTTGACGAGATCTTCGACACCAACGTGAAGGGTTCGATCTTCACGGTCCAGAGGGCGCTGCCGCTGATGGGCGAGGCGGTTCGATCATCCTGACGGGATCGAGCGCCGGCACGACGGGCGCCCCGGCATTCACCGCCTACAGCGCGAGCAAGGCGGCAGTGCGCAACCTCGCGCGGACCTGGGCGCACGACCTGAAGGGCACCGGCATCCGGGTCAACGTGCTGACGCCCGGACCGACGGCGACCGAACTCGCGAAGGAAGCGCTCGGCGAGGAAGGCCAGAAGGCCTTCGCCTCCATGAACCCGCTCCAGCGCATGGCCGAACCGGCGGAGATCGCAGCGGTGGCCGCCTTTCTCGCGTCGCCGGACAGCAGCTTCATGACCGCCAGCGAGGTCCACGTCGACGGCGGCCTGGCGCAAATCTGACGCACTATGCCCGGCAAGGTCACTGCATTCGACATTCGGAGCCCGTCGGGCGTGGCAACACAGAAGGAGAGCGCATGAGCTATGCAATCATCGGCTTCGGCAACATCGGCCAAGCTCTAGCCAAGGGGTTTGCCCGAGGCGGCCTCGAAGTATCCGTTGCAACGACACGCGACCCGGACAGCTTCGCATCCGCCGCGGCCGCGATCGGACCCGAGCTCATTCCCACAACACTCGGGGAAGCCGTCAAGGCGGACGTCGTCTTTCTGGCTGTCGGTTACGAATCACACGAGGATGTCGCGAAGGCGCTGCCGAGCTGGAAGGGAAAGACCATCATCGATGTGACCAACGCCTACGGCGTGTCCCCCGAGGAACTGGGAGGACAGCCTTCTTCCACGGCCGTCGCGCAGGCCTTCACCGGTGCAAGACTGGTCAAGGGCTTCAACCACTTGGTCGCTGGCGTCCTCAGCCAAGACCCGGCCGTGAACGGCGGCAGGAGAGTCGTGTTCCTGGCGAGCGATGACGATGACGCAGCAGCGGAGATCGGTGCGCTTGCGGAAGATCTCGGTTTCTCGCCGATCCAGCTTGGCGGGCTTTCGGAAGGTGGACTGCTCGTCCAGGCGCGCGGAGATACTTGGGGTCAACTGATCTTCAAGGACTTGGTCAAGTTTGACTGAGCTGCCGTGGCGAGCCACCTCCGCGGCGGGCCGTTCAGCGGCTCGCGGCGCTCAGCTTCGCGTTCTGGGCAGCCCGCAGTCCGGCCGCGCTGGGAGCCGACCTGCCCTATTGCCGCTTCGCGTCCGCTCAACGCTTCTGAGCCGCGCCGGCGATGCCGCGCACAGTTGCCGCGCAGCGCCCGCCAGTTGGGTCGCGTCGATGTCGCCTGAGCTCAGCGTCCGGTCCAGCACGGACGGTGCGACGGCGTTGAGGAGATAGGCGGCAAGCTGCCGGCGGGCGGATTTCACCGTTGATCTCAGGCGATCAGGAGGTGGCTGGCAGCTTGCGTAGCCACACCGAGGATGCCCCGCTAGATCAGGATCGACGACAGCGACACTCGCGTGGTCGTCGAGCAGACCGTCGTCGTCGATCCAGAGCGACTCGGGCCCTCGGTCGGGCAACTGGATGCCGACGAGCAGCGCACCGTCGACGACGCTCTCGCGCTGATCCTCGGCCTCTGAAGGATCGGTCGCGTCCGCGCGATAGCCGACGCCCGCGGCGCCGGCCTGACCGGGCGCGCCCGACCCGACGGCGGCCTCGAGATCGAAGTCAGCCTCCCCGCACCGACAGAGCCGGGGAAGCCGGCAGACTGACGGAGCACCCGCGGCCGCCTGCGAGTCTTTGGGGCTATGCCCGTCCCGCCCGGACCACACGAGCCGCCGGCGCTCCAGACCGTCCGTTGGCTGACTCGACCGATCGCCTTCATGGAGGACTGCCGCCGTCCGGTCATCCCACTCGCCGGCCGACGACTCCACGCCGAGCTCCGAACCGACGAACTCGAGCTCCCACCCGGCACCGACGTCACGCCGGCGATCTGGCTGGCGCACACCCGTCCCGAGACCTTCCCCGAGCCGTTCGCGTTCCGCCCCGACCGGTTCGTCGACCGGCCACCCGACACCTACTCGTGGATCCCCTTCGGCGGCGGCGTGCGTCGGTGTCTCGGGGCGGCGTTCGGCGAGTTCGAGATGCGCACCGTCATCCAGACCGTCCTCTCGCTCGCCCGTATCGAGATCGCGACGCCCGGGCCGGAGCGGGCCGCCCGCCGCAACGTGACGCTCTCCCCCGGCACGGAACGCCCGTCATCCTCGCCGAGCGCCGCCGCCCAGCCTGATCCCGTTCGTCCGGGGATAGGTTGGATATTATTCTGGTGTGATTGGATACGAACCGTGGCGCTCACGCTCGCCCACGTGCTGCTCCTGATCGGAGCCGGTGGGCTCGCGGGGGCGGTCAATGCGGCGGCGGGTGGCGGGTCGCTGATCTCCTTCCCGGCGCTCCTGATCGCCGGCCTGCCGGCGCTCAGCGCGAACGTGACCAACACCGTCGCCCTGTGTCCCGGCTACGTCGGCGGGGTGTCCGGCTTCCGCGCCGACCTTGCCGGTCAACGGACGGCGATGCGGGCGCTCGGCGGATCCGCGGTGCTCGGCGCCGGGGTCGGTGTCGTGCTGCTGGAGATCAGTCCGGCGGCGACATTCCGGGCTGTCGTCCCGTTCCTCCTCCTGCTCGGCTGCACCCTCCTGGCCTTTCAGCCTCCGATCGCCGGATGGGTCAACCGGCGGCGGGGCGACGGCCCGCCGGGCCGGGCTCCGCTTGCGCTGACGACGTTCGCCGCCGGCGCGTACGGCGCCTATTTCGGTGCGGGTCTCGGCGTGATCCTGCTCGCCGTGCTGGGCATCCTGGTCGCGGAGACGCTGCCTCGGCTGAACGCGCTGAAGGCGTTCCTGGCGATGGTCATCAACCTCCTCGCGGCCGCGCTCTTCATCATCCTGCTCCCGGTCTCGTGGACCGGCGTGGCGATCGTCGCGCCGACCAGCCTCGTCGGCGGACGGGTCGGGGCGACGCTTGCCAGACGGACCCCGCCGACCGCGCTGCGGGCAGGCGTCGTCTCGGTCGGCGTCGTCGTCGCCGTGGCCTTGATCGCGGGGGCATGACCGTGGTCGGTGTCGACGAGCTGACCGCCGAGCTCCAGGGCCTGATCCTCTCAGGCGCCGTCCCGACCGGCTCGTGGCTGCGTCAGGAGCGCTTGGCGACGCGGTTCGGCGTCAGCCGCACGCCGGTCCGCGAAGCCCTCCGCGTGTTGGCGGCGCGCGGCCTGATCGAGCTGCACGCCAACCGGGGGGCTCTCGTCTGCGGGCCGTCGGCGCGCGACATCCGCGAGGCGTATGCCGTCCGGGCCGAGCTCGAGGGCTACGCCGCGGAGCTCGCGGCCGAGTGGGCGCGCGACGCTCAGCTGCACCGGCTTGCAAGGGCGGCCGGGCTCTTCGAGCGGCTGGTCGAATCCGAGGTCGCCAGACCGACGCAACCGGTCGATCACGAGCAGCCGAGCTGGCAGGAGGCGAACGACCGGTTCCACGAGGCGGTCCTCGACGCGGCCAGCAACCACCGCCTGGCGACGACGATCGACGACCTGCACACGAGCTTCCCGCGCAACCTCACCTTCTCGGCCCTGTCCGGCCACGCGGGATTGCTGGCCGAGAATGTTGACCAGCATCGGCGGGTGCTGCGTGCGATCGAGACCCGCGATCGGGCGGGCGCTCGGGCGGCGATGGTCGCCCACGTGCTGCGCGCCGGAGAGCTCGTCGGCCGCCGGCTCGACGAGCTGTCCACGGAGACCGGCGAACCACGACGGATATAGTTCCGGCGAAATTGGATCCAATCGCTCCTCGCATCCACAACCTGCCGGCGCGGCCGGAGAACGTCCACTGGGGCTATTTCGACCCGGGGCTGCCGCCGGCCCTGACCGTCAGGTCGGGCGATCTCGTCCGGGTCGAGGCGATCACCCACCACGCGGGCGACGCTCCGGACCTGATGATGGACGAGGCGATCGAGACGATCTTCGACGCGGTGCAGGACCGCGGGCCGGGGCCGCATCTCCTGACCGGGCCGATCGCCGTCCAGGGAGCCCGGCCGGGCGACGTGCTCGAGGTCCGCATCCTGTCGGCCGAGCCGCGACTCCCGTACGGGTCGAACCTCGCGGCCCACTGGGGACACCTGTACCGCGACTTCGGCAAGGAGCGGGTGACGATCTACGAGTTCGACGAGGCGGCCGGGCTCGCCCGGGCGATGTTCGCGTACGACTGGACGGCGAGTCCGCTGTGCGAGGCGCCGGGAACCATCGTGACTCCGGATCCGGCCGCCCGGCAGGCGGCGCTGGAGGGCGTTCGGGTTCCGCTGCGTCCGCACTTCGGGACGATGGGGGTGGCGCCGGCCAGGCCGGGCCGGACGAGCTCGATCCCGCCGGGCGACCACGGCGGCAACATCGACAACTGGCGGATCGGCGCGGGCGGGCGGATGCACTATCCGGTGGCGGTGGCCGGCGCGATGCTGTCGGTCGGCGACCCGCATGTCTCACAGGGCGACGGCGAGGTCAGCGGCACGGCGCTCGAGTCGTCGCTGACCGGCCTGGTCCAGCTCGTCGTCCGCCGAGACGTTCCGTACACGGTGCCGGTCCTCGAGGACGCAACGCATCTGGTCGTCCACGGTTTCGGCGACGACCTCGACGAGGCGATGCTCGCGGCAAGCCGGCGGACGGTGACCGTGGTCGGAGATCGGTACGGCCTGAGCCGGGACGACGCGTACTCGCTGCTGAGCGTCGCGTGCGACTTCACCGTCACCCAGGTCGTCGACGGCCGCCAGGGCGTCCACGCGAGCCTGGCCAAGGCGATGTTCCCGCGGCTCGCATGAGACGGTGGACGTTCACAGCGGCCGACGGGGTGCCCGAGCCGTGGCGCCGTACGCGCACGCGACCGAGGCGAACGGCCTGGTCTGCGTGACCGGCCAGATGCCGATCGACCCGGCGACGGGCGGGCTCGCGGCCGGCGGGATCGCCGAGCAGACCGATCAGGTGATGCGCAACCTGGCCCGCGTGCTCGAACTGTGCGAGTCCGACCTCGGGCGGGTGCTCCACGCCCGGGCGTACCTCGTGTCGATGGAGCTCTTCGACTCTTTCAACGCAGCTTACGAGCCGTGGTTTCCCGACGGCCTGCCGGCCCGGACGTGCGTCGCCGTGGACGGGCTGGCGGTCGGTGCGCTGGTCGAGGTCGACCTGCTCGTCGCCCGATGACCGCAGGCGAGCCGATCCCCGCCGGCGAGCCGATCCCCGCCGTCGTCGCGGCGGTCCCCGCCGTCGTCGCGGCGGTCCCCAGCATCGTCGAGTCGGTCGTCCCGTTGACGGTCGGCGCCGAGCGACTGCCGATCTCGTTCTCGCTCCACGGCGACACGTCCGGCGAGATCCTCGTCGAGCCGGTGATCGCCGTGCTCCTGCGGTGCACCGACGGTCCCCGCCTGCTCGACACGGGGATCAACACGGCGCTGGTCCGCGACCCGTGGCTCTATCGGCGGCTCCACGGCCGCAACCACAGCATCGTCCCGCTGCTGCCCGAAGGCGTCGACGAGCCCCTGCTGGCGGCCCTCGCCGGGCACGGCGTCGAACCGGAGGACCTCGTCGACGTCTTCCTCTCGCACCTGCACAACGACCACGCCGGCGGCCTGCGGCTGCTGCCCCGGCGGATCCCGGTCCACGTCCAGCGGCGTGAGCTCGAATACGGGCTCTCGGGCCATCCGTTTCCCGAGCGGCACGGGATGTTCCGGGTCGACTTCGACGATCCCGAGATCGACTGGCGGCTGGTCGACGGGGACACCGAGCTCGTGCCCGGAGTGACCGGTCTCCTGAGCGCCGGCCACACGCCCGGCCACCAGAGCTTTGCGGTCCGGACGCGCGCCGGCGACGGCTACCTGTTCGCGTTCGACGCGGCCGACCTCCAGCGGAACATCGACGAGGAGACCGGGCCGGGGGGCTTCGTCCACTGCACGCCGGACGTCCCGCTCGCCGCCCTGATCCGCCTCAAGCAGATCGCCGACCGGGACGGCCTGCGGCTCCTGCCGGGCCACGATCCCCACGTCTGGCCGGCATTCACGGCCGAGTTGCTCGGCCCGCCGGCGTAGGCCGCCGGGCCACGGCGACGCGGCGACGCGGCGACGCGGCGACACGGGACCGCGCAGGCCGGGGGCGCGCAAGGCCGGGGGCCGGGCCGGGGAGGCCGGCGTTTTGTGTTGTCGTTTCGACCAGGGGGGTACTGGACGGTCCAGTACTGGCGGAAAACCGATCAGTACTGGCGAAGAACTGATGAGTACTGGCCCAGTACTGGACGGTCCAGTACTCGGGGAGGGCCGAAGCGTCACGTACTGTCGGCCGATGACCCTGGATCCGGCCCAGCCGACCGCCAACCACGAGCGCATCCGGGCCGAGCACGCCTGGATGATCGCCGAGCACGAGCGCCGCGTCGCCGAGGAGGCGCGCGTCCTGGCCGACCGGGCGCGAGCACGAGCCGACGAGGAGCGGACTCGGCTGAACTACAAGCGTCAGGCGATCGTCGACGCCGCCACGACCCTGTTTCTTCGTACCGGATACCTCGGGACGAGCATGGACGAGATCGCCCGGCTCGCCGAGGTGTCCAAGCAGACGGTCTACAAGAGCTTCGGCGACAAGCAGCGCCTGTTCACCGAGATCGTGACGGCGGTCACCGACCGGTCCGACGAGATCCTCGACCGGATGACCGCGATCCTCGACGATTGCGTCCGGCTCGAGCCGACCCTCACCGACGTGGCCGTCTACTTCGCCGGCGCAGTCCTCCAGCCCGAGCTCGTCCGCATCCGCCGCCTCGTGATCGCCGAGGCCGGCCGCTTCCCCGAGCTCGCCTGGGCCTACTACGAACGCGCCCCGGCCCGGACGATCGCGACGCTCGCGACCGCCTTCGGCCGCCTGGCCGCCCGCGGCCTGCTCAGCACCGACGATCCGGCGACCGCCGCCGGCCACTTCGCCTACCTCGTGCTCTCGGTCCCCCTCGACCGAGCACTCTTCGCTCCGGCCGACGCCGATCGCCCCGCCGACCTCGACCGGATCGCCCGGGCCGGCGTCCGCGTCTTCGTCGCGGCCTACGCCGCCGGCTCGTCCGGCCAGTAGCCCATCTGCATCCGCGCGTCGTCCGGCCGATGCCCGCCGGTCGCGAGGATCTCGAGCCCGTCCGGCCCGGCCTCGAACGCCCGCGTCGATCCCGGCGCAACGCGGATCGCGTCGAGCTTGCCGACCGGATGCACCTCGTCGTCGATCGCCACCTGCCCGGACCCCTCGATCACCACATAGATCTCCTCGTCGATCCCATGCTCGTGACCGAACGCCTGCCGAGCGCCCGGCGCCATCCGCTGGAGGCTCAGACCCGTCGCGACGGCGCCGAGGGCCGCCCGCGCGAAACGCGCCTCGCCGACGTCGCCGAAGCCGAACTTCGGCGCCATGTCCTCGACGTCCTCGAGGTTGACGATCGCATGGCCGGTCGCTCCCACCGGGTACCCGACGCCGCCGATCGGTTCGACGTCGATCCGCTCGAATCCGCCCGGCTCGACCAGCTCGAGGACGGCCGGCATGCCCGCCCGGGCCTCGTCGGAGTCGAGCGCCGCCTCGAGATCCTCCTGACTGCGCCAAAGCTCCGTCACCCAGACGACGTCCGCCTCGCCGGGTGTCCGGTTGATCACATACAGCCGGCATCCCGGGCTGTCCTGGAGCCCCCCGGCCACACCGAGCAGCATCTCCGCGAGCTCGTCGCCCGTGCCGGGCCTGGCCGTGATCTTCGCGTACCGTCCGACGCCTGCCATGAGCCCGACGATACCGCGATCCCCGGCTCGCCAAACATTCCCCACCGACTCCGCCCTGCCCGCCCCCGCCACCGGTCTCAGTGGGCGAGGTGATCGGTGTCCCGGGCATGCGCCTGCTCGAGCGGCGTGCCCGGTGGCCGGACGTTGATCGCCGGGACGAACGCGACGATCAGGTAGACGCCGAAGACGAGGGCGGCCACCCGGAGGTGCGGCCGGCGGGTCAGCGCCGCGAACGGCAGGAGCCACAGCATGTACCACGGCGCCTGCCAGCTCAGCGTCGCCAGCAGGACGAGGATCGCGACGCCGGCCGGCGCGATCCAGTCGCCGGTCCGCCGGCGAGCCCACGCCGTGCACAGTCCGATCACGACGAGCAGACCCCCCGTCAGCACGATCCGCAGGCCGACCGTCTCCCCGCCGAGACCCAGCCCATACCCGAACAGGTTCGGCAGGCCGACGGCCGTCACGAGGTCGCTCTGCGTGCCGAGGTCCGGCAGATGCGTCCCGAACGCGACGTATCCGGCCGCGGCGACGCCGACCCCGGCGACCGCCATGCCGGCGACCAGCCACCGTCGATGGGCCGAGACGACGAAGACGATCGGCAGGAGGACGGCCGCCGGCAGCTTGATCGCGAGCGCGCAGACCAGCGCCAGGCCGCAGCCGAACTCGAGCGCCTGCTCGCGCCCGACGGCGAGGCCGCCGTCGACCCGGTCGACCCGGCGACCCGGCGACCACGCGACACCCGCCCGGTTGCCCGGCCTCCCGGACACCGGCGCGTCCGAGACCGACGCGTGAGAGCCCGGATCCTGCAAGCCGAGCCCCTCCGACGCCGGCCCGGCGGCCCGAGCCCCGGCCGCGACCGGCGGCGCCGGCTCCACCGGCCAGGCCCGACTCATCGCCAGCCGCCCGGCGGCCAGCTGACCCCCCGCGCTCGCGACGACCCTGCCGACAACGGCCGCCCCACGCGCCGGGACGCGGCCGGCCCGCCGGCCGGCGAACCCCGGCCCGCCGCGACCGTCCACCCCGCGCCGGTCTCGGCCGGCCAGATCCTCGCGAACGACCAGCCCGCTCGTGAACCCGGTCGTCCGCGACCGCAGCAGAAGGTGGACGGCCACCATCACGAACAGCATCATGAAGACGTCGTTGTGGTCCGCCCCGAGGTCCCAGACCAGCACCAGCGGGTTCAGCCCGACCAGCACGGTCGCCTTCAGCGGATCCCGGTGGAGCAGCTCCGCGCACCGCCAGACGAGCCACAGGCTGGTCAGGCTCGCACCCATCAGAGCTGCCTTGAAGACCCAGAACGACGTCGCGACGCCGAGTGGAACCAGGGCGAACGTGAACAGCGTGAAGAGCGGCCCGTACGGACTCAGCAGGTGATGCCAGTTGCTGATCGCGAACGCCGGATCGCTGTGC
>DATAUX010000140.1:0-7001 GCA_036268015.1 Solirubrobacteraceae bacterium
CGACGGCCCACCGCACCGCACCTTCCCGACTCCACCAGCCCGCCAGCCCAACCCCACCAGCCCGCCAGCCCGACTCCGCCAGCCGGCAGCCGGACTCCGCCCGCCAGCCAGCCCGACTCCGCACCTGTCTCTCGCCCGCCCGACCTGGCTCGCCTGCCACCGACGACACGAGGTGACGGTCGCCTCATGGACCCAACGGCTGACCGGCCGGCCGCTCGACTCCAGGCCTGCCGCCCAGATCGCTGTCGGCCGCGTCCCGCCGGATCGCAGCTCGCCGGAAATAGGGAGGGACCGGACCCAAGACCCAGCGAGGAGTGAGATGACCGCGACGCTGACCCGACCCGCCTGCGATTCCAGCCGTGACGTCCCCGACCCGGCCGCTCTCCTGGCCGACTATGCCGACCGTGAGGTCGTCCTCCTGCCCGGCGCCGACCGGACACGCCTCGTCGTCGACCGTCTGATCGACGGCGCCGGCGACGCCCGCCTGGTGGCTCACCTGACGGCCGACGAGCCGGACATCAACGCCGTCGTCGTGACCGACATCTACCTCGCCGATCCGGCTCGCCGGGCCCGCCCCCTCACCGACGACGATCTCGCCCGGTCGGCGCTCGGCCAATCGACCGACGACCTCACCACCGCCGATCCGGTCCTGTCCGACCGCCACGGGATCCGCTTCCGGATCGCACCGATCCGCACCGGCGGCCCTCGCGCGCCCGAGCTCCGCTGGCTCCGCCAGCCGCCGGACGGGGTCGACGGTCCAGCCGAGTGCGTCAGCTCCAGGCGCGTCGTCGGTGCCCTCGAGGACTACGAGCCCGTCCGCTCGCTGACCGCCGTCGCGATCGCACGCCACCGGCGTGACCCGACCGTCTCGGTCGCCACGCTCGGGCTCGAGCTCCGCCGGCTCGACGCCAGCCCGATCGTCCTCAACCGGCTTCTCAGAGAGGCCGTGATCGACGCCAGCATCCGCCGGGGGATCTCCCTCAGCGCGATCGCTCTCGCGTGTGGCCGGGTCAAGTACGACCAGCGGGGTCGACGCTCGGGCGAGACGAGCTGGCTCGCCCGCCGGGTCGGCCTGCTCGCCGACGACGGATCCCGCCGGCCGACGCCATGGGTCCACACCGACGTCCTCGGCCTGATCGCCCGCAGCGGCCTCGGGATCGCTCCTCACGAGGTCGAACTTGGCTGATCCCCTACATTCCGGGCTCGTCGTCGTCCATCCGGACCCCGTGCTCCGCGGCCAGATCGTCGCCGCCCTCACCGACCGCGGCTACCCGGTCGCCGTCGCCGACACCGGCTCGCTCGACCGGCCCGCCCAACGGGCCGGCGAGCGCTCGCTCACGCTGGCCACCGGACCTCACGTCACGGGCGGCCGACCTCGGCACGCCACCACCGACGCGGCGGCCGCCAGTCCGGTCCCGACCGTCGTGATCGTCGATCACACCCAGCTCCCGGTCGCCCTTCCCGGTCAGCTCCTCGTCCTCGTTCCGGCCGACGAGCAGGGCGCGATTCTCGCAGCGTTCGCCGCCGGCGCCGACGACGTCCTCGCCGGTCCGCTCCGGCCGGCCGAGCTCGCAACCCGAGTCGCGATCCTCGCCCGCACCGCCGCCGACGCCAGTCGGCTCGTCGTCGGTCCGATCACGATCGACACGCTCTCCCGGGCCGTGACCCTCGCCGGCAACCCGCTTGAGCTCACCCGAACCGAGTACCAGCTCCTCACCGTGCTCGCGTCCGCCCCCGGACGCGTGTTCACCAAGCACGAGCTCCTCCACGCGATCGCCGACCCGTCGACCCGCCCGACGAATCCACGGTCGAGCCGGCCGACCCGCCGCGTGGACACGCAGGCCGCTCGTCTGCGTCGTCGCCTCGGCGACCACCGCGGTCTCCTCGTCACCGTCTGGGGCGTCGGCTACCGCCTCGGCTGACCCCGCCGTCGCCGGCCACACGCCCGGGCGACACACACCCGCCACCCGCCGCCCCGCGCGGCTCTGATCCCCTCCGGCCGCGTCCGGCCATGCCCGCCGCCCGGGCGGCTCTGACCCGTCCGGCCGCGTCCGGCCATGCCCGCCGCCCGGGCGGCTCTGATCCGTTCCGGCCCCGGCCGGCAATGCCGCCGCCCCGGCCGGCTCTGATCCCCTCCGGCCAGGTCCGGCGATGGTGCCGCCCGACCCCGCGCGCCGACTGACTGACCACACCCGCTGACGCCGCGGCCATCCGGCCCCGTCCGCGGTCACTCATAAGACAAATCCAGGCGGCGGAGCCGCCCTTTAAACCGTTCCCCCGCCGTCGCGTCCGCGATCGGCCGTGCGGAGCGCCAACCGAGCTTCCGTGGGCCAACGCCCCGGTTGATCCACCGGCGTGCCCGTCCGGGCCGCCGCATTCCACGACGACAGGAGCCGTAAATGTCATCCCTGCTCACACTGCCCCTGGCCGGTCTCGCGTTCGCCGCATACCTCCGCTGGGCCGGCCTCCGCTGGACCTGGTCGCTTGCCGGCACGCTGCTCGCCTGGCCCTTCCCGCCAGTCGCCGCCGCCTGTGCGATCGCCACGCTGATCGGCGCTCGCTGGCACCGGGCCGACGTACACGACGGCGGTGATCTCGCCCAACGGGCAGCCGCCCGGCGCGGCCCGCTCGACACGGCCCGGGCCCACCTGTCCCGCCGCCGGCCGATGCTCGATGCCGGCGGTCTCGCCGTCGGACTCGACCCCGATCACGCCGTCGTCCGTCTCCCGCTCGGCCAGCACAGTGGAACCCACGCCCTCGTCGTCGGGGCCACCGGCTCGGGTAAGACGGTCACCCTCGCCTGGACCCTTGCCCGGGCGATCGACGCCGGACACGGGGCTGTGATCGTCGACCCCAAGGGCGATCCACTGCTTCGCGATCAGGCGCTCGCCGCCGCCCTGCGGAACGGACGTCGCTTCGTCGAATGGACCCCGTCCGGACCGACCGCCTACAACCCGTACGCCCACGGAACCGACGGCGAGGTCGCCGACAAGGCGCTCGCCGCCGAGTCGTACACCGAGCCTCACTATCTCCGCCAGGCCCAGCGGTACCTCGGACACGCGGTTCGCGCACTCCGGGCCGCCGGGCAGACACCCACGCCGGCTCGCCTCGTCGACCTGATGGACCCCAAGTCGCTCGAGGTGCTCGCCCGCCGGTTGCCCGACGAGGCTGATGCCCAACGGATCTGGGACTACCTCGACACGCTCGAGCCCCGTCAGCGTGCCGGCCTCTCGGGCGCGCGTGACAGGTTGGCGATCCTGTCGGAGTCAGAGCTCGGCCGGTGGCTCGAGCCGGACGCCGACGACGACGAACCGGTACTCGACCTGCTCGCAGCGATTCGCGCTCGGGCGGTCGTCTACTTCCGCCTCGACGCCGACCGGCTTCCCCTGCTGGCCGGGATGCTCGCGGCCGCGATCGTCCAGGACCTCCTCACCGTCGCCGCCGACCTGCAGACCGATCCGACGCCGACTCTCGTCGTGATCGACGAGTTCTCGGCGATCGCCGCTGACGGCGTCTCCCGTCTCTTCGGACGGGCTCGGGCGGCCGGGTTCAGCCTGTTCCTCGCAACCCAGGAGCTCGCCGACCTCCGGACGGCAGCCCCCGGCCTGGTCGACCAGGTGCTTGGCAACCTGGCGGCCGTCGTCGCCCACCGGCAGACCGTCCCCGACTCGGCCGACCTGATCGCCCGTGTCGGCGGAACCACGCCCGTCTGGAACACGACCCGGACGATCGACCGCAACACGTCCAACGGCGACGGCAGCCGGACCCGGACACGCGAGTACGTCGTCGATCCAGACGTCGTTCGCAGGCTGTCGCCCGGAACTGCCGTCGTGATCGACGCAACCCGGGGAACCGCGGCGATCGCCCGGATCTACCACCCCTGACGTCTGGCCACACGCATCCCGGTTCCGCTCCGGCTCCGGTCCGCCATCGCCGGCGGGCCGGGGTCCGGCGGGCTCGTTCGCACACCCCTCAGACAAAGGACATCCGATGACCACCGACACGACCACCCAGAACGCGATCCTCGACTGGATCGGCCGGATCGGCGCCGCCTGCGCCGCCGACGTCGCAACCCGGTTCGACCTCCCGCCGGCTTCGGCTCGCGCCCGGCTCCAGGCCGCCGGCAGGGCCGGGACGATTCAGTCCGTCCGGCTCCTCCACGGCCAGCCGGCCCTCTATGTCGCAACTCCGGCCGGCCTGCGGGCCGCCGGCCTCTCCGAGCTCCGCCCGTGTCGGGTCAGCCCCGGCGGATTCGCCCACCTCCTCGAGGTCGCCCATACCGCCGTCGTCCTCGAGCGGGCATTCCCCGACCTGGTCGTCGTCGGCGAGCGCGAGCTCCGCCGGTGGGAGTCCGACTCCGGTCGCCGGCTCGCCACCGCCGATGCCGGCCGCGGTTCGGACGGCCGACCCGCCCGCCACCGTCCCGACCTCGTCCTCTGGCCGGCCGACCGCGTCGCCCAGCCCGGGCCCGACGCGATCGCGATCGAGGTCGAGCTGACCGTGAAGGCTCCCCACCGCCTGGCGATGATCGTCCGCGGCTGGGCCCGCACCCGGCTCGTCGGCGCCGTCGTCTACTACGCGACGCCGGCCGCCGCCCGCGCCGTCGACCGGGCGGTCGCCGACCAGCAGGCCGGCCGGATCGTCCATGTCCTCCCGCTCGACCAGGTCGGCCGACTCCCGACCTTCGGCATCGACCCGTGACCACGGACGCCCCGCAGTTGGCGCGGCGGGGGCGGATCGACGAGTCCCGTCCCAAGCGCGCCGTAGCTTCGGCGGACCTGCCAATCCGACTCCACTGGAGGCCTCATGTCAGCACCGACGATCAACCGCGTCGTCCTTCTCGGCAACCTCACCCGCGATCCCGAGCTCCGGACCCTCCCGTCCGGGTCGACCGTCTGCCGGATGCGCGTCGCCTGCAACACCCGCCGGCGCAACGCCGAGACCGGCGACTGGGACGACAAGCCGAACTTCTTCGACGTGTCCGTTTTCGGCCCGTCCGCCGAGGCGTGCGACAGCTTCCTCGAGAAGGGCCGGCCGGTCGCGATCGACGGCCGGCTCGAGTGGCGCGAGTGGGAGACGACCGAGGGCCAGCGTCGCCAGTCGGTCGAGATCATCGCCGACAGCGTCCAGTTCCTCAGCAGCCGCGTACCCGTCGACGATCCCGAGCTGGAGGCGGTCGCCGCCGGTAACGGGGACGGTCTGGTGTTCTGAACCCGAAGTGCACGCCAGGCGCCGGGAGCCGACGACGAACGCTCCCGGTGTCCAGGCGTCGCCGGCCGCCGCGTAGACTGGTCGGCCGAATGCCAGTCGACACGCAGGCGGTTGGAAAGACGTTTCCCCCGACGGTCTACGCCGTCGGTCGTGAGAAGATCCGCGAGTACGCGCACGCGGTGGGGGAGACGAACCCGCTCCATCTCGACCTGGATGCTGCCCGTGACGCCGGCCACGACGACCTCGTCGCCCCGCCGATGTTCGCCGTCGTCTACGGTCTTCCCGCCGTCGCTCCGGCTCTCTTCGACCCGGAGGTCGGCGTCAACTTCGCGATGCTCGTCCACGGCGCCCAGGAGTTCGAGTGGGGCCCGCTCGTCGTCGCCGGCGACGAGATCTCGACGTCCGTCTCCGTCAAGGCGATCGACCAGCGCGGCGAGCTCGGCTTCTACGTCTTCGAGTCCGTATCAGAGAACCAGCGGGGTCAGCAGGTCTGCCGGGGCACCTGGACCAACATCGTGAGGGGGGTCTGATGCCGGAATTCGACGTCGGTGACCAGATCCCCGAGCTGACGGTGACCCCCGACCGCTACCTGACCGTCCGCTACGCCGGCGCGTCCGGCGACTTCAACCCGATCCACATCGACGAGGGCTTCGCCAAGTCCGTCGGTCTCCCCGGTCGGATTCTCCACGGTCTCTACACGATGGCCCAGGTCGCCCGTGCCCAGACCGAGGCCGCCGGCGGGCCCGACAAGCTCAAACGGCTGTCCGTCCAGTTCCGGGGCATGGGCCTGCCCGAGCAGGAGATCGTCGTGACCGGCAAGGTCGCCGATGTCGCCGACGGTCGTGTCGTGGTCGACGCGGTCGCCGTCCAGAACGGCAAGCGGATCATCCGCAACGCCGTCGCCGAGCTCGACCTGTAGACCGTCGGGCGGCGCGTCCGGTCACGGCTGGCGTTCCCGGTTCATCGGCCCCTTTTCGGCCGGCGGCCGGCCTGAGGGCGCGCTCGGTTGTTCGCTCGTTCGGCGATCGCCGAGTACTGGACCGTCCAGTACTCGCCCAGTACTGACCAGTACTCGCGCAGTACTGACGAGTACTCGTCCGGTACTGGACGGTCCAGTACTGGGGCCTTCCCAAACAAGATTCGCAAACAGCCTCCCCCCGGTCCCGGCCCCAGCCCACCCCCGGGTGCCGGCCCCAGCCCCAGCCCCAGCCTCAGCCCCAGCCCCGGCCCCGGTCCCGGTCCCCTGCCCCGCCCCGCCCGGCCGGCCGGGGGCAATGCCCCAAACCCCCGGTCCGCCCGACCGCGGTCGAAGGCGATTCGCCGGCTCGTACAATGGCGAGGATGCTCACCGACCGCCAGGAGACGATTCTCTGCAAGGTCGTCGAGGCGTACGTGGAGGGGGGGCAGCCGGTCGCATCCCGGACGATCGCGGCGGACCCGGCCTTGACGTGGAGACCGTCGACGATCCGCAACGAGCTGGCCCAGCTCGAGGAGTACGGGCTGCTCGCCCATCCGCACACGTCGGCCGGACGAGTGCCGACGGACGCGGGTCACCGGTACTTCGTCGACCGGCTGCTGGCCGACCGGCAGGTCGTCGTGGCCGCGGCACCGGCGATCGAGCTGTCGCTGATCCGGCGGGAGCTCGACGAGGCGGTCCGGGTGACGACGGAGACGCTGTCGGAGGTGACGAACCTGCTGGCGATCGTCTCGGCGCCGTCGGTCGAGAGCGCGACGATCCGCCATATAGAGGTGCTCGCGCTGCAACCGCGGGTCGTGATGGTCGTGATCAT
>DATAUX010000141.1:0-7825 GCA_036268015.1 Solirubrobacteraceae bacterium
GCCCGGTCTCCTGTCAATTCGAAGCGCCGCCGGTACTGGACGGTCCAGTACCGAGGCGCGAACCGCCGGACCGGAAGCACGCCGCATCCCTCCTCCTCCACCGCCGCGGAGCCACCAGTACTGGACGGTCCAGTACCCGAGGCCAAGCCCGACGGACCGGAAGCACGCCGCACCCCTCCGACGCCGCGGAGTCACGAGTACTGGACGGTCCAGTACTGGCCGGCTTCCGGGCCGGACGGTGTAGCAGCGCACCGGATCGCAACCGGCCGGGTATGCGCCCCAGGTTCGCGTCCCGGTCGCCGGACCGCCACCCACGCGGCGGCGGTCGGGGCGGAGCGGAGGTCGGGTCCTGGCCGAGTACGCTGTAGCGATGGATACGACTCGTGCAGGTGAACTGGTGAAGGTGGCCGGGGCCGGCCCGTCGGTGGACGGCATCGTCTTCGACACGCCGAGCCGGACCAAGGTCGTCGTCGCCGTCGTCGACTCGGGCCGCGGGCCGGTCTTTCGAACGGTCCACCCGAATGCACTGACCGAGCGGGCCGGCGACGGGCCCCACGATCCGGCACTCCGCCTGCTCATCAAGCGGACCCCGCTGCCCGGTCGAGCGACCGACCGCGGGGGTCCGGGCACCGGCCGGCGGGACGCCGGGCACACTCGCGTCGCGATGCACCGCACGACCGGCAAGTAGTCGCCGGCGCGCAGGCCGACCGGCGGACCCGGCGACCCGGCGCCGCCCCGGACGGCGACGCCGGCCGCCGAGCAGGTTTCTACATCACGCGGATCGGCCGGGCCTCGACGCGTCCGTGAGCCGCCGCCGGGATCTTCGCGGCCAACTCGACGGCCTGGGCGTCGTCCGCGACGTCGAGCACGTAGAACCCGATGATCTGCTCGCCACCCGGCTTCGCCGGCCCCTCGGTCACGGCCGTCTCGCCTTCGCGGACGACGACCGTCTTGGCCGTCGCCGACCCGTCGACCGGGTCACCGGCCTGGATCAGGCCGCCGGCGGCGACCTCCTCGTAGAACGCTCCGTAGGCCGCGAAGATCGCCTGGGCTTCGGGCGACTCCTGCGGCGGAAATCCAGTCTCGTCGGCGTACAGCAGAAACAGGTACTTCATCGGACACCGTCCCTTGCTCGTGCCGGCGCCAGTCGCCGGCATCTACAAGTACGACGCGCGAGAACCGACGATTTCGACAGCCGCCCGCGAGAGTCGAGCGCGACCCCGAGGATTCAGCCGATCAGCTTGCCGGGATTCATCACCCCGGCCGGGTCGAGGCGCGTCTTCAGGGCGCGGAGGAGGTCGACGCCGGTCCGGCCGATCTCGCCCTCGAGCCAGGGAGCGTGGTCGCGGCCGACGCCATGGTGATGGGTGAGGGTGCCGCCGCCGGCGATGATCGCGTCGGTCGCGGCCGACTTGGCGGCTTGCCACTGCTCGATCTCCTGGCCGTCCTGCTGGCGGGCGATCACGGTGAAGTAGAGCGAGGCGCCGGACTCGTAGAGGTGTGAGATGTGACACATGACGAGCGGATCGGTCCCGCGGTCGCCGAGCGCCTGGCGGAGGGCGGCGGCGACCTGGTCGCGAAGGGCGAGCAGGCCGGACCAGCGACAGGCTGTCTCGACGGTGTCGATCATCACGCCGAGCGAGAGCATGTCGTCACGCAGGTATGGCGCGGCGAACCGGCCGCGTGCCCAGGCCTGACCGGGCGAGCTGCCGAGCGGGAGGCCGCCGGCCCGCCGCAGGAGGGTGATCGTGTCGGCCGAGCGCTGTCTGACGTCGTCGTCTTCGCCCTCCCAGCCGAAGATCCCGAGACAGCCGCCGCCGTAGCCGCGGGCGCGGATGTACGCGCGGCCGAGCTTCCCCCGGGTGCCGCCATCGTCGGCGAGGGCCATCGTGACCCGGGTCTCGTCCTCGTCGGAGAGCCGGGCGATATCGGGCGCCCGGCGCTCCTGGGCGACGAGGCGCAGCGCCTGGGCGCCCTGGGCGAAGGTCTCGAAGAAGATCGCCTCGTAGTGGGTGTGGGCGGGTCGCGGGCGAACGCGGACGGTGACGTCGGTGATCACGCCGAGCGTCCCCTCCGAGCCGATGATCAGCTCGCGCAGGTCGGGTCCGGCCGCACTCGCCGGGTGGGCGGCGAGGTCGAGCGCGCCGGACGGGGCGGCGATCCGCAGGCCACCGACGAGCTCGTCGATCCGCCCGTAGCCGGTCGACGCCTGGCCGGCCGAGCGGGTCGCGGCGCAGCCGCCGATCGTGACGTACTCGAAGCTCTGGGGGAAGTGGCCGAGCGTCAGCCGGTGGCCGGCGAGCGCGGCCTCGAGCGCGGGGCCCCGGGTGCCGGCGGCGACCCGGGCGAGCAGCGATTCGCGGTCGACGTCGATCAGCCCGCGGAGGCGCCGGAGGTCGAGCGAGATGACGGCGTGGTGCTGGCCGCGGACGGGGGCGACGCCGCCGACGACGCTGGTGCCGCCGCCGAACGGGACAACGGCGACGCGGAGCCGGGCGCAGGCGGCGAGGACGGCAACGATCTGGTCGTGCGACTCGGGAAAGACGACGGCGTCAGGCGCGGAGTCCGGCGTGCCGGCGCGTTGGCGGATCAGGTCGGGGTAGCTCTTGCCGGCGGCGTGGACGACGCGGACGTGATGATCGGTGAGGATCCGGGCGGCACCGACGGCGTCGCTCAGACCGCGGAGCGCGGCGCGGCCGAGGCCCGGGGCCGGCAGCCTGACCCGGTCGAGGGCGACCGGCGGACGCGGCTGGTCGGCGATCCCGACCTCCTCGCGGAGGAGGTCGACGGCTTGGGCCGGGAAGGCGCGGACGTGGTCGGGGTCGCCCCACCCCCACCAGCGCATGTCCTCAGACGCGATCGGCGTGTCCCGCGGCGTGGACACGCTGGTTCAGCCGCCGTAGGTGATCAGCGCGTCGACCGGGCAGCTGAGCTGGTCGCGGCCGGCGAGGTCGGCGAGCTCGATCAGGAAGACGGCACCGACGACGTGGCCGCCGAGCCGGGTGACGAGCTCGCACAGGGCGTTTGCCGTCCCGCCGGTCGCGAGCAGGTCGTCGTGGACGAGGACGTGGGCACCGTCGAGCACGGGATCGGTGTGGAGCTCGAGCGTCGCGTCGGCGTACTCGAGGGCGTAGGTCGCGCTGACCGCGTCGTGCGGCAGGCGACCGGGCTTGCGGGCGGGGACGAAGCCGGCGCCGAGCCGGGCGGCGAGAGCCGGACCGAGGAGGAAGCCGCGGGCCTCGGCACCGATCACGAGGTCGACATGGGCGTCGGCGGCGAGCCGGGCGAGGCCGTCGATGGCCGTCGCGAGGGCGAGCGGGTCGGCGAGCAGGGGCGTGATGTCCCGGAAGAGGATCCCTGGTTGGGGGAAGTCGGGGATCGCGCGGATGAACGACCGGAGGTCGACCGCCGGGGCCATCAGGTCAGTTGGCGAGCTTGCGGAGATCGCGGATCAGGAGGAGATGCTTGAGGTGGGTGGCGACGGCGGCGAGGTTCTCGAGCGCCTCGACGGCCTCGCGGCGGCGCTGCGGGTTACGGGAGCGCAGCGCGGGCTCGAGGATCTGCTGGAGGAGGCTGGCCTCGCGGTCGGCTGACGACCGGAAGACGCGGAGGTTCCGGCCGCCGACGCCGTACCGGGCAAGCTCGGTCACGGCGCGGATGATCTCCCGCTCGGTGTCGTCGTAACAGAGCACGCCGCCGCGCTTCTCGCCCTTGATCACGCCGTAGTCCTCGAGCTCGGCGATCAGCCGGGGGTCGGCCTGGGTCGATTCGACGACGTCGTCGACCGTGTAGTAGGACGCGGCCTCGGTGACCGCCACAGTCGGCCGCCACCGGCGGCGGTTGTCGGCCGGCGCGGCGACGGGGACGACGTCGGGCTCGCTTCCCCGACCGGCGGCGAGCTCCTGGCGGATCACTCGGAGCGGAAGGAACTCGTCGCGTTGAAGGCGGAGAATCGTTCGCAGCCGAGCGACATCGGTCGGGCTGTAGAGCCGGTATCCGCCGGACGTCCGCCGGGGAGTGAGGAGCTTCTGATCCTCGAGGTAGCGGATCTTCGAGATCGAGATGTCCGGGAACTCCTGGAGCAGGCTCTTGCAGACCGCGCCGATCGTGATCGCCTTCTGCGCGGCTGTCGAGGATCGTTGGGCCGCGTCGGGCAGCTCGATGTCGGGAACCGCGGTCATCTGGCCCGGTAGGCGAGCTTGTACTTGCCCACCTGGAGCTCGTCGCCGTCGGCGAGCCGGAGCGAGTCGATCCGCGTCCGGTTGACGTACGTCCCGTTGAGGGACCCGCAGTCGTCGAGGAACCAGTCGGCGGCCCGGCGGATCAGCAGGGCGTGGTCTCGTGAGACGGTCACGTCATCGAGGAAGAGGTCGGAGTCCGGCCGGCGGCCGATCGTCATGCGCTCGCCGGCGAGGGGAATGCTCTCGCCGACCCGCCCGCCGCCCGATCTGATGACCAGGGCCGCACCGTGGTCCACGACCTCCTCGAGGTCGACCGGGATGAACTCGCCGGTCTCGCCCAGCCGGTAGGTCGCGGTCGACGGCTCGAGACCGGATTCCGCGACTATCGGGGCACCGCACTTCTGGCAGAAGTTCGCGGCTTCGTCGTTGACGAAGCCGCACTCGCCGCAATGCAGTGCCACTAGTGGCCCATCCTCTGGTCGCTCCGACCGGCCTAGGCACCGCCGGGCGTCGGGCCGGCGGACGTGCGGCCGGAGAGGATGTCCGAGAGGCGCTCGACATCGGCGCCGCTGATGATTTCCCCGCCGCCCTCGTGGGTCTGGCGGAGCCGGTTGACGAGCTCGGCCCGGAGGATGTCGATCTTGCCGTGCAGGAGACGGCGCCGGTAGGAGATCTCGACCTCCTCCTCGCTGAGCTGTTGAATCAGTTCCTTGAGCTCGGGATCGGTGAGTGCGCCGAGGTCGGGAAAGGTGTCCATGTTCTCCTCCAAGCGGATGGGGCTCGCAGTATAACCCGGCCCGTCACAGGTTCAAGCTGAGCTTGAGGCTGGCCGGCAGATTGTCGATCTTCGTACAGATTCCCGCAAACACACGACGCGACCGTAGACCCGGGGCGACCGCCGGGACCCAGCCGCCCCTGCGTCAGTCCGCGCGACCGTCGGCCCGGGCCGCCGGCCGGCCCTCCTGCCGGAGCTGGCGCACGCCATCCTGCACGTAGAGGCCGGTCGCGACGTAGGCGAGCACCAGACCGAAGTAGAGGAACCCCTCGCCGACGGCGCGGGCGCCGGCCATCGCGAGGAAGACGCCGAGCATCGTCGGGCCGACGGCGATCCGGCCGGGCCAGTTGATCCGCAGCTCGAGGCCCTTGCGAACCCAGATCGGACCGACGGCGAGCATCAGGACCTCACGGGCGAGGAGGACGCCGATCACCCAGCGTGGGAGGAGGCTGAAGTGCCAGCAGACGATCACGCCGCTGAGGACGAGCGTCCGGTCGATCAGCGGGTCGAGCATCGCGCCGAGCCGGCTGTACTGGCCGGTGATCCGCGCGGCGACCCCGTCGGCGTAGTCGGTGACGCCGGAGATGAAGTAGAGCGTCGCGGCGAGCGGGACGATCCCGTCGGACGATGAGAATTCGAGGACGAGGAAGATCGGGATCAGGGCGGCGCGGACGAAGCCGATCGCGTTGGGGATCGTCCACGGGTTCCACGGCGCGCCGGCCTGCGTGGCGGCCGGAGGCGGGCCGGACCGGTCGATCCCGAAGAGCCGTTTCTTGGTCAGGGCGCGGTCAGCCAGAGCCCTCTCACCGCCTCTCCGAGTCCGTCGACCGGGAGACCGTCGAGCGCTTCCTGGCCACGGCGGCGGACGACCTCGACGAGCCCGCTGTCGAGCGACCGCCTGCCGACCGTCAGGCGGATCGGGCAGCCGAGCAGGTCGGCGTCGGCGAACTTCTGGCCGGGGCCGATCTCGCGGTCGTCGAAGAGGACGTCGAGGCCGGCGGCCAGGAGGGCGGCGTAGGCCGTCTCGGCCAGGTCGCGCTCGGGTGTTCCGGACTTGCCGACGGCGACCAGGTGGACGTCGAAGGGAGCGATCTCACGGGGCCAGGAGATCCCCCGGCCGTCGGCGAACTGCTCGACCGCGGCCGCCGCGATGCGGGCCGGCCCGATCCCGTAGCAGCCCATCCAGATCAGCTGGTCGTGGCCGGTCTCGTCGAGGTAGGAGGCGCCGAGCGGCGCCGAGTACCGGGTCCCGAGCTTGAAGATGTTGCCGACCTCGATCGCCGGCTCGATGCGGATCGGGTTGCCGTCCACGAGGTCGCCGGGTTCGACCGATCGTACGTCTGCCCGGTCGCAGGCGAAGTCACGGCCGGGCTGGACACCGATCAGATGGGTGTCGGGCAGGTTGGCGCCGGTCACGTAGCCGCCGGGGCCGACGGCGTCGTCGAGCAGGATCGGCGCGTCGATGCCGACCGGCCCGATGAAACCGGGAGGACCGATGCGGTCGGCGATCTCGGCCTCGGAGGCCGGGCGCCAGGCCTGACCGAGCGCGTTGGTCAGCTTGACCTCGTTGACGCGGTGGTCGCCTCGCACGAGTACGAGTACGAGTCCGCGGTCGTCGGCGATCACGGGAAAGGCCTTGAGCAGGGCGCCGGGTGCGACGTCGAGGGCGCCGGAGACCTGGGCTACGGTGCGCAGGCCGGGGGTCGCAACCGGCTCAGGGGCGGCGAGCGGGTCGGGCAGGTCGACGGGCTGGGGGTCGGCCGAGGCGACTTCGACGTTCGCGGCGTAGCCGGGTGCGAGGGCGACCTCGTTCTCGCCGGCCGGGCAGGGCGCCATGTACTCGTGGGCGCCGGTGCCGCCCATCATGCCGACGTCGGAGTCGACCCGGTACCAGCGCAGGCCGCTGCGGTCGAAGATCCGCTGGTAGGCGAGGATGTGCTTGGCGTAGCTGTCGTCGAGGCCGGCCGGGTCGCGGTCGAAGCTGTAGGAGTCCTTCATGATGAACTCGCGGGTCCGGAGAACGCCGGCCCGGGGACGGGGCTCGTCGCGCTCCTTGGTCTGGATGTGGTAGAGCAGGAGCGGCAGGTCGCGGTAGGAGCGGACGACCTGGGCGACGTGGGAGGTGACGACCTCCTCGTTGGTCATCGCCAGGACGAGCTCGGCCTGCTTGCGATCGTGGAGCTTGAAGAGCTCGGAGATCGCGATCCGGCCGGACTTCTTCCAGAGGTCGGCGGGCTGGAGGACGGGCATCAGCATCTCGTGGGAGCCGATCGCGTCCATCTCCCGGCGGATGATCTCCGAGATCTTCCGATGGACCCGCCAGCCGGCCGGCAGCCAGGTCCAGAGGCCGCTGCCGACCTGGCGGATCAGGCCGGCGCGGACCATCAACTTGTGGGAGATCGCCTCGGCGTCGGTTGGGGCCTGCTTCTCGGTGGGTAGGAGATAACCGGCAAGGCGGGTCATTGGCGCAAGCCTAGTGGTCGGAGTCGTTGCGGCCCTGGCAACAACGGGCCGGATGACCCGCCGTCTAGATACTGTGGCAACCGACGACCAGACTTCTGACCTCTTGAGAAGGAGACGAAAATGGGCTACTCCCTACCGGACCTGCCGTACGCGCCCGAGGCGCTCGAGCCGCACATCGACGGGAAGACGATGTCGATCCACCACGACAAGCACCACGCGACCTATGTCGCCGGCGCCAACACGACCCTCGAGCGCCTGGCCGAATCACGCGAGAAGAACGACTTCGGCGCCCTCGTCGGACTCGAAAAGACGCTCGCGTTCAACCTCTCCGGTCACGTGCTGCACTCGATCTTTTGGAAGAACCTCTCCCCTGACGGTGGCGACCGACCGAGCGGCGAGCTCTCCG
>DATAUX010000142.1:0-31328 GCA_036268015.1 Solirubrobacteraceae bacterium
ACGCGCACCGGCCCGTCGGTCATGCCGGCAGCCACAGCTCGACCCGGAATCCGTCGTCCGTCGGCTGGGCCACCAGTCGACCGCCGGCGAGCTCGGCCCGCTCGCGCATGCCGGTCAGACCGTAGCCGTCGGATGACCCCCCGAGGACATCGGTCTCCACCGACCCCGCGACGCCGATCACGCTCGAGCAGTGGTCCTCGACGACCAGCTCGATCGCGTCGTCGCGGTAGTCGAGCCGCAGCTCGACCCGCTCGGGCACGGCGTGGCGGCGAATGTTCGTGAGCGCCTCCTGGGCCGTCCGGTAGACGGCGAGACGGGCGTCGGCCGGCAGCTGACGCGGCTCTCCGGTCACGTCGACGGCGACCGGGAGACCGCTCTGCTCGGCGAACACCTCGGCCAGGCTGTCGAGACGCTCGGGGCCTGGCAGGACGTCGCCGCGAGCGGTCGAGATCGCCCGCCGGGCGTCGTCGAGCCCGCCGGCGGCCAGGCCGTGAGCCTGGTCGATCGCCCGGGAGACGTCGGCGTCGACGCCGCGGTCGTGCGCGAGCAGGCGGGTCGTCTCGAGCTGGAGGGCGAGGGCCGACAGCGTGTGGGCGAGAACGTCGTGCATCTCGCGGGCCAACCGGCCCCGCTCGGCGGCCGCGGCGGCGCGGGCCTCCGCCGCCTGGGAGGCCTCCAGCGCGATGTTCTGCTCGTGGACGCGGCGCATCTGCCGCATCACGAGGAACCAGGGTATGGCGCCGAGCACCGTCGAGAACGCGTCGCCCCACTGCTGTTCGATCCCAGAGATCACGGCGAGGGGCAGAAGCCCGAGGCCGAGGATCAGGAACGCCGTCCGCCCGTCGAGGCGCATCGCCGCGATGATCGCGACGTAGTACGGCACGCCCTCCCAGACCCCGCCCGGCTGCACCACGGCGAGCACGCTGGCGGCGAGCACGAGGCCGACGAGGCCGACGAGGCGCGTCGGCTCGGGCCTCGTCGAGCGGGGGCTGGCGACGACGAGCCCGGCGAACAGGCCGACCAGCGCGATCGCG
The DNA here is from genome assembly GCA_036268015.1 of Solirubrobacteraceae bacterium. Classification (GTDB taxonomy): domain Bacteria; phylum Actinomycetota; class Thermoleophilia; order Solirubrobacterales; family Solirubrobacteraceae; genus Palsa-513. The sequence goes on from DATAUX010000142.1 coordinate 1,035, forward strand.
ACGATCAGACCGTCGCCGTGGAGGGACGGCCGGGGATGCGTCGTGGCCGTGCCGACGATCATCGCCAGGAGAAAGCCGACGCCGAGCATCCGCATGAAGACGACCTCGGGCGGGACCCGGTCCTCGGTCGAGGACCAGACGCCTCCGCGGGTGAAGAAGCCCCAGAAGCGCCGGTGGAGGTTGGCGAGCATCCTCGTGAACGATAGGCGTCCGGCGCAGGTCTGTCATCGGCGCAGAGGTGGAGCGACGCGGCGGCGATCTCCACCCGGAGGTGGAGGCGAAGTTCCGTCCCGGAGCCGATGACACCGGGCGGCGGGCGGCCTAGCCTGCCCGACATGCTCACAAACTCACGAGACCAAGTAGGTGATGGCGAACAACAAAGCCACGGCCATCACGCCGCCGTCGCAGAGCGGGCCGCGTCCCACCAACAGCCTCCCGCGGACACCGTGATCAGGGTGTCCGGACTGCACAAGTCCTACGATCGGCACGAGGCCGTCGGCGGGATCGACCTCGAGGTCACCAGAGGCGAGATCTTCGCGTTCCTCGGGCCGAACGGGGCCGGCAAGACGACGACGGTGGAGATCCTCGAGGGGTTCCTCGAGACCAGCTCGGGCACCGTCGAGGTGCTCGGCGCGAACCCGGCCCGGGCACCCCAGTCATGGCGGGAGCGGATCGGCATCGTCCTCCAGGAGTCGGCGCCCGAGCCGGGCCTGAGCGTCCGGGAGTGCCTCGAGCTCTACGCCGGCTACTACCGGGCACCGCGTTCGGTGCAGGACACGCTCAGCCTGGTCGGCCTCACCGGGCAGGCCGCCCAGCAGGCCGTGGCGCTCTCGGGAGGCCAACGCCGCCGCCTGGACGTCGCCCTCGCACTGATCGGCGACCCCGAGCTGATCTTCCTCGACGAGCCGACGACCGGCTTCGACCCGTCGGCCCGGCGGGCGGCCTGGCTGGTGATCGACGGCCTCCGGCGACTCGGCAAGACCGTCTTCCTCACGACCCACTACATGGAGGAGGCCGAGCGCCTGGCCGACCGGATCGCGATCATCGCGGGCGGGCGGATCATCGCCGAAGGGACGCCGCGGACGCTCGGCGGCCGCGAGAGCGCCGACGCGCACATCACGTTCAGCCTGCCGTCGCACGTCGGGCCCCACCACCTCCCGGCGTCGCTGATCGCACGGATCGAGGAGCAGCCGGGCCGGCAGGTCACGCTGGCGAGCGCGACGGTCACGGCAGATCTCCACGCCCTGTCGGGGTGGGCGCTCGACCACGACATCGACCTCGACGACCTCGAGGTCCGGCGGGCGACCCTCGAAGACGTCTACCTGAAGCTGACCGCACAACACGAAGGGAACTGATCACGTGTCCACCTTTCAACTCGGTCTGGCCGGCCGCACGCCGACTCGTCGGTCGGCGGCGGCGCGCGGGCCGCTCGCCCTCCTGGTCCACCAGGTCCGCTACGACCTGACCGCGAGCATGCGCAACCCGCGGGCGCGGTTCTTCACGTTCATGTTTCCCGTCCTCCTGCTCGTGATCTTCGCCGGCGTGTTCGGCGACGGGACGACGACGGTCGACGGCGTGCGGGTCGCCATGTCGCGGTTCTACGTGCCCGGCATCATGGCGATGTCGATCATCACGGCGGCCTATGCCGGCCTTGTGATCACGATCTCCGCGACGCGGGAGTCCGGCGTCCTCAAACGCCGCCGGGCGACGCCCGTCCCGCCGGCGATCCTGATCGCCGGGCAGACGATCTCGGCCCTGATCACGGCGGTGCTGATGTCGAGCCTGCTGCTCGTCATCGCCCGGGTCGGGTACGGCGTCGGCTTCGGGGTCGGCGCACTCGGGGCGATGGCCTGCGCGGTGGTCGTCGGCGCGGTCGGCTTCGCCTGCCTGGCGTACGCCGTCGCCGGGATGGTCGGATCGGCCGACTCGGCCCAGCCGGTCGTCCAGGCGACGATGCTGCCGCTGTACTTCATCTCGGGCATCTGGATCCCGACGTCCACCCTCCCCCACGCGCTCCGGATCCTGGCGGCGGTCTTTCCGACCGAGCACCTCGCCGGCGCGCTGCACGCGGCGTCCGTGCACGGGTCGTTCGGGACGGCGTTCGCGCCCGTCGACCTGCTCGTGCTCGCGGCCTGGGCGGTCGCGGCCGGGCTGTTCGCCGCCCGCCGGTTCAGCTGGCTGCCGTCGGCGACCGGTGGATGAACGGGGTTGAGCCGGCTGCCGCCGGCCGCCGAAACACCTCGGGTGGCCTGAGCGAGTGATTTAGCATCTCGGGCCACCGCCGATATCTGCGAGGAGGCAAGCAACGATGCTGAGACTGGCACGCCTGTGCATCGCACACCGACGTCTGGTCGTGATCGCCTGGGTCGTCCTGGCCGTCGCGACAACTGCCATCGCAGGTGCGGTCGGCCGCCACTACGCAACCAACTTCACCCTCCCGGGAACCGACACCCAACGGGCGGCCGACCTGCTCAAGCAGGAGTTCCATGCCCAGAGCGGCGACGTCGACACGGTGGTCTTCCACGTCTCGCACGCGACGATCGACGCGGCCAACGTCCGGCAGGCGATCACCCCGGTGCTCGCCCGGGCCGCCGGCCTCCCGCACGTCACGGGCGTGATCAGCCCGTACACCCAGCAGGGCGCCGTCCAGGTCTCACGCGACCGGACGACGGCGTTCGCGACGATCAACTTCGACAAGAGCGCCAACCTGCTGCCCAACGACACGGGCAGGCCGCTGCTCGACGCGGTCTCCGCGATCCACGTCCCCGGCCTGCAGGTCGCCGCCGGCGGACAGGTCGTCGAACAGGCCGAGGGTTTCAGCGTGGGGCCGGCGACGACGGTCGGCGTGATCGCCGCGCTCGTCATCCTCCTGCTCACGTTCGGGTCGCTCACGGCCGCCGGGATGCCGCTGGTCACGGCCGGGTTCGGCCTGATCACGGGGGTCGCGCTGATCGGGCTGGGAACGCATGTGACCGACATGTCGAACGTGTCCCCCGAGCTGGCCCTGATGATCGGGCTCGGCGTGGGGATCGACTACGCGCTGTTCATCGTGACCCGCTTCCGCGAGAACTACGCGGCCTTGGGTGACGTGGAGGAGGCCGTGGTCGAGGCGATGGACACGTCCGGCCGGGCGATCCTGCTCGCCGGAACGACCGTCGTGATCGCCCTGCTGGGAATGTTCGCGACGGGTGTCAGCTTCATGTACGGGCTTGCGATCGCGTCGGTGCTCGCCGTCGTCTTCACGCTCGCCGCGTCGCTGACCGTCCTACCGGCCCTGCTCTCGCGCTTCGGAGCGCGACTCGTCCGACCGCGGCGCGGCCGGCGCGGCTCGCCTGCGCCGGCGACGCCCGGGGCGGAGGCGGCAGCCCGGCGGCGGAGCACCGGGTGGCGGCGGTGGAGCGAGACCGTCCAGGCGCGGCCGCGCCCGCTGGCGATCGTCTCGCTCGCCGTGATGGTCGCCCTCCTGCTGCCGGTCGTCGCGATGCGGATGGACACGAGCGACGCCGGCAACGACCCGGCGAACCTCAGCTCCCGGCATGCCTTCGACCTGCTCGCCGCGGGCTTCGGCCCGGGCTTCAACGGCCCCCTGCTGGTCGTCGCCGAGCTCCACGGCCGCAACCCGGCGACCGTCCTGCCGGCCGTCCGGGCCGCGGTCGGCAGGACACCCGACGTCGTCGCCGTGACCGCGCCGCGGGTCGCCCCGTCGGGAACGGTGGCCGTGATGGAGGCCTACCCGGGGTCGGCGCCCCAGGCCCTGGCGACGACGGACCTCGTCAACCGGCTTCGCGACGACGTCCTGCCCCCGGTCGAGCGGACCAGCGGCACGCAGGTCCTGGTCGGCGGATTCACGGCCGGGTCGATCGACTTCTCGAGCGTGCTGTCGAACAAGCTGCCGGTCTTCATCGGGATCGTCGTCATCCTCTCGGCGCTCCTCCTGCTCGTGATCTTCCGGTCCGTCGTGATCCCCGTCCAGGCCGCCCTGATGAACCTGCTCTCGATCGGCGGCGCCCTCGGCGTGACGGTCGCCGTCTTCCAGTGGGGATGGCTCGGCGGACTGCTCGGCGTCGAGCCGGGACCGATCGAGCCGTGGATACCCGTCCTGATGTTCGCCGTCGTCTTCGGACTGTCGATGGACTACGAGGTCTTCCTCGTCTCCCGGGTCCGCGAGGAGTGGGTCCGCCGTGGCGACGCGTCGGCCGCCGTGGCCGACGGGATCGCGTTCACCGGCCGGGTGATCAGCGCGGCCGCGGCGATCATGGTCTGCGTCTTCCTGTCGTTCATGCTCGGGAACGAGCGGACGATCAAGGAGTTCGGATTCGGACTGGCCGCGGCCGTCTTCCTCGACGCGCTGGTCGTTCGCTGCGTGCTGCTGCCGGCCGTGCTCGAGCTGCTCGGCCCGACGACATGGCGCCTGCCCGGCTGGCTCGACGCCCGCCTCCCGCACATCAACATCGAGGGTTCGACGGCCCGCGGCGAGGCCAGGCCGGCGCCGGGCGAGCTCACCGCCGACGAGCTCGAGCCGGCCGGCCAGACCTGAGCCGGGCGGCGGCGGCCGGGCGTCATCTCGCCGGCCGCCGCCGTGGCGCCATCAGTTCGCGCGGGCGAGGTACCCGTTGTTGATCAGCCACATCACGTTGTACCCGGCCGTCGGAGCCCCGGACACGAGCGACGGGTCGAGCTGGATCTGGAGGCCGAGGCCGGGCTGGCCGAAGGCCGGCGCGATCAGGCCCTCGTCCGCCTTGAACGGCTTCACGACCCGGTACAGGTGGTAGTTGCACGTGTAGGCGGGGTCGAAGTCGTCGAGGCTCTGGGGCGGCAGCGACCGGGCCGCGTAGGGCGTGTACTCCGGCGCGAGGAACGTGCCGAACTCACTTCCGAAGCGGTCGATCTCCTCGCCCCTGGTGAGCGTCGAGACGTACTCGACCGGGTTCCCGCCGATCAGCAGGTACCCGTTGTCGGGCGGGTAGCGCCAGCTGCCGGCGCCGGAGTTGGCGGTCGGGTCCCAGTACGTGGCGATGAACCGCTGGGGGCTGAGACCGGCGAGCCGGTTGTAGCCGAACAGCATCAGCGCCACGCTGCCGAGCGTCTGGAACTGAGCCGGTCCGAGCCGGGAGTCGCCGTCGTAGAACGCGGTCGAGCAGGTCGTCGTGAGCGTCGGGAAGAGCGAGCCGAGCGACGGCGGGCTCGCAGCGCCGGCCGTCGCGCTCCCGCCGAGTGCGAGCAGCCCGACCGCGGCGACCGCGGCGGCCAGGCGTCTGCGCCGGCGGGCGCGGCCGGCCCGCCCGGGCCGTGCCGATTGCCCAGCGGGCGCATGTCGTGCGATCGTGGCGTGTCTCATCATGATCCTCACTCTCCTCAGCCGAACGGGGGCCGACACTTTATCCGCAGCGGATGTGCGAGTGTCAACCGTTCGTCAGGATCGCACCGTGAGGCCGATGACCGCCGAGACGCTCGCGCGGCGACGGCGGCAGTCCCGGAGCTCCCTCCCGAAGTCGACTTCGGGAGGGGCCGAGCGTGTTCAGCCGGCGACGCCGTGGCCGTTGGCGTGAGCCGACTCGAGCGGCCCGGCCGACTGGTACCCCTTGCCCTGCTTGGTGATCTTCCCTTCCCGCTGGAGCTGCGGCAGAACCCGATAGAGGTAGTTCGGGCCGATGCCCATCGCGGCGGCCAGCTCGGACGCGGTGATGCCGGGCTGCCTGGTGATCAGCTCGACGGCCTGGTCGGCCCGGTTGCCGCTGCCAACCGGGCGACCGCGCTTCGCGCGGGGCGTGCCCGACGCCGGGCGCGCTGCTCGTGTGGCGGGCCCGCGTGTCTTCTTCGCCCGTGACCCGCCCGCGGCCGGTGCCGGCTCGGCGATCGTGGCATCGAACGTCGCCGCCAGTCTCGCGAGTTGGTCGGCCTCGGTCTGCAGCGGCTCGATCAGCTTCTCGAGCTCGGCCCGGCGCGCTCGGATCGCATCATGGATGGCATTGATGTCAGGCAAGGGAGTGGTGTCCTCCGAGTTGTTTGTCGGGTCAGGCCCGGCGAGCTACGCGTGCGCACGCAAACGTACACGGTAGTCCGGCGATCCGGGCGCGTCCGCCGCCCGGACGGGCAAGATCACCCGACACACCTGGTCCGGCCGGCCTGACACGACACGCGGTCCGGGACGCGCCTGCCGGCGCGTCCCGGGCCATCCACTGGGATCTCGGCGGCTACTACGCTGCTTCGCGCAGCCCGGCGAGGGCCGGCTCGTCGCTGAGGCTGCGCAAGGCGGCCTCCTCGAGCTGGCGGGCCCGCTCGCGGGTCAGGCCGAGCTCGCGACTCGCCGCCTCGATCGTCCGCGCCCGGCCGTCGCTGAGGCCGAAGCGCAGCTCGACCATCTGCCGCTCGGGGGCCGGCAGCCGACCGAGTGCCTGCTGGACGGTCCGCTCCATCTCGGTCGTCTCGGCGAGCTCGCTCGGGTCGGGTCCGTCGCTGGCGACGATGTCACCCAGCGTGCTCTCGGCATCCTCGCCGATCGGCACGTCCAGGCTCGTCACCGCCCGGCGGGCGTCCCGCAGGGCGAGGACGTCGGAGACGGTCATCTCGGCCGCGGCCGCGACCTCTTCGTCGGTCGGGTCCTGCGACAGCTTGGCCGTCAGCTCGCGCTCGACCCGGGCCAGCCGGCGCTCGCGCTGCTCGATGTGTACGGGAAGCCGGATCGTCCGCGACGTGTTGCCCAGTCCGCGCTGGATGCTCTGACGGATCCAGAGCGTCGCGTAGGTCGAGAACTTGAAGCCCTTGCGCCAGTCGAACTTCTCGGCCGCCCGGATCAGGCCGAGCGTACCCTCCTGGACGAGGTCTCCCAGCGAGAGCCCGAGCCCCTGGTAGCGGCGCGCCTGGGAGACGACGAGGCGGAGGTTGGAGTTGATCAGCCGGTCCTTGGCATCGATGTCGCCGCGCTCGATCCGCTTGGCCAGCTCGATCTCCTCCGGCCCGGTCAGCAGGGCGTAGCGTGACGCCTGGTTGAGGAATACCTGTAGCGAGTCGGTTGCCGACTCGGTCTGTGCCCGCCGCTCGGCGCGGGCGGTCTCGGTGGCCGTGCTGGGTCGCCGCGGTCGCTTTGCCGCGGGAGTTGCGTGCTCGCCGCGGGTGCGGCTTGCGCTGGGTGTTGCTGTCCTGGCCATGTCTTGCCTTTCTGCCGTGTCGTGGCGACGTGACCCGCGGGCCCGGCCGTCGACTCGTGTCCGTGCCTGGCGGAGCAGGGATTCGAGTGTCGACGGGAGGGCGATCCCGAGAGCCGGCGGGGTGCCTTCACGTCACCGTCCACAAGAATAACAGATAGTTGCGCGAACAACAAGCCCATTGAGAGGGCCGGGAAGGGGAGTTTCAGCCGGTCGACGGCGGGCCGGGCGCGTCGTCGCGGGGTGCTCCGGACGCTCGCGCCTCACCTGCCCGGAGCAGCCGGTCCCTAAGCGTCTCTCTCTCTTCGGGACTCGGGTCCCATTGGTTCACTTCGGGCAGCCGATCCGTCGACTGAAGTCCGAAGAGTTTCAGGAAGAGCGTCGTCGTCCGGTAGACCGCAGCCCCGAACTGGGACCGGCCGCTCTCCTCGATCAGACCCCGATCGAGCAGGCTCGAGACCGGCGAGTCGGCGTCGACCCCCCGGATGCGCGCGATCTCCGGCCGGGAGATCGGCTGCAGGTAGGCGACGATCGCCAGCGTCTCGAGCTGCGCCGGAGTGAGCGCTGCCAACCGCGGCTTGGCCAGCAGCCGGCGGGCCGCGGGTTCGGCGATCGGAGCGCTGGCCAGGGTCCAGCCACCGGCGACCTCCCGCATGATCAGGCCGCGCCGGCCGTCCGCGTACTGATCGCGCAGCTCGGCCAGGGCTCGATCGACCGCCTCGACCGGCTCCTCGCACGCCTCGGCCAACTCGGCCGAGCCGACCGGCTCACTGGAGAGGAAGAGCAGCGCCTCGACGATCCGCGCCAGCTCATCCAGCGGCAGCACCTCGATTCGCGCCTGATCGTCCATCAGCCGCCGTCCGCCGTCCGACCCGCGGCCGGGCGGATCGTGATCTGGCTGAACGGCTCGTCCTGCGTCCAGTTGGCCTCGCCCTGCTTGTAGAGCTCGAGCAGGGCGAACACGGTCATCGCCACGGTCACCCGGTCGGCCCCGCGGACGGCCTCGTCGAAGTCGACCGCGCTGGCCCGGCGCAGCAGCCCGCGCAGGTGAGCGAGTCGCTCGCCGACCGTGACCCGCGCCGTACCGATGTGCCGCAGATCGAGCTTCGCCGGCATCGCCAGGAGTCCGCCGAGGGCCCGCCCGAGCGACGCCGGGTTCCAGATCGCGCGATCGACGTCCTCGAGAGATCGCCGGCGAAGATTGACCGGCAGGGGCGCCTGGCGGTAGCGAACCTCCGGCTCGTCGGCCAGCCGATCCTCCAGATACTGGGCGGCCCCCCGGTAGCGCCGTGCCTCGAGCATCCGCGCGAGCAGCTCCTCGGCCGCTTCGCCGGGTTCGAACTCGAAGAGCTCGTCGTCGTCGCCGGCCAGCATCAGCCGCGACTTCAGCTCGAGCAGGGCGGCGACGAGCACGATGAACTCGGTCGCCGCCTCCAGATCCAGCTCGCCGCGAGCCTGGAGGTGGTCGAGGTAGGTGACGACGACCTCGGCCAGCTGGAGCTCGAGCAGGTCGACGACGTCGCGCAGGACCAGGGTCAGCAGCAGGTCGAACGGGCCGCTGAAGATCTCCAGATCGAGCTCGAGCTCGGCCAGCAGCATCGCGGCCAAGGCTAGCCGGGCCTGCCGACGCCCATCGCCCGACGGACGTCGGCGAGTGTCGGCGAGGCGATCGCACGGGCCCGTTCAGCGCCCTCGGCCAACGTCGCCTCGAGCCCGGCCTCGTCGGCCCGAAGCTCCGTGTAGCGGTCACGGACCGGCCCTAGATAGTCGATCACGGCGGCGGCCACCGCGCCCTTGAACTCGCCGTACCGAGCGCCCGCGTAGGCCCGCTCGATGTCCGCCGGACCGACCCCTCGGATCGCCGCGAGGATCTCGATCAGGTTCGTGATCCCCGGCTTGTCCGGGGCCCGCCGCACCTCGCTGCCGGAGTCGGTCACCGCCCGCTTGAGCTTCCGCTCGATCGCCGCCGGCTCGTCGAGCACGAGGACGGTGCCCTCGACGGTCGAGTTCGACGTCGACATCTTCGACGTCGGATTCTGGAGGTCCATGATCCGCGCGCCGACCTCGGGGATCCGGTGCTCGGGAACGACGAGCACCTCGCCGCCGGTCGCCGGGTCGGGAAAGCGTGCGTTGAAGCGGATCGCGATGTCCCGCATCAGCTCGATGTGCTGGCGCTGGTCGTCGCCGACCGGCACCTCGTCGGCCCGGTAGGCGAGCACATCGGCCGCCTGGAGCACCGGGTAGAGGAACAGGCCGGCCGAGACGAGCTCACGCTGGGCGGCCGACTTCTCGCGGAACTGGTTCATCCGGTTGAGATCGCCGTGGGCGGTCACCGCGCAGAGCAGCCAGGTCAGCTCGGTGTGCTCGGGGATGTCGCTCTGGCGAAAGAGGACGCAACGGGTCGGGTCGACACCGGCGGCCAGCAGGATCGCCGTCGTGTCGAGGACCCGCGCCCGCAGGTCGATCGGGTCGTGGGGCACGGTGATCGCGTGCAGGTCGACGATGCAGTAGATCGCCTCGCCGCGGTCCTGGCCGACGACGTACTGGGCGATCGCGCCGACGTAGTTGCCGAGGTGCTTGCGCCCGGTCGGCTGGATGCCCGAGAAGATTCGCACGGCGTCGCAGGGTACTCGCCCGCGCCGATCGCCACGATCCGGGCCGCCCCACCAGCGTCCGTCTTGCCGGCCGCTCGACAATTCGGCCAGTCACTCAAGTCCGGCCCGGCGGCCTCCGTTAATGGTCTTACCGAAACCCTCCGAGCAGCGAAGCGACGAGCATCGGTGCCAGCGAGCGGGCTGAGCTTTACGTGTCCGGGCCAGCGCCCTACCGACACGTCACGTCACGCAGGGCCAGCACGAACGGTCGGGGCACCGTAGGACGGTCGCCAGGCCGCGCGTGACTCCCGCGTGCCGAAAGCCGGGGCGCGTCGCTGGTCGTGTACTCGACGACGACCCGGAGGGATCCGATGAAGCGCGCCCTGATGACCGTAATCCTTGCCGGCCTGATCGGCATCGGCTGCCCGACACCGGCGGCGTTCGCGGCAAACGTGTTCTCGGCCAACTCGAACGCCGTCCCCTACTCGGTTGCCGACGGCCTCGCCTACTGGGAGCACAATGTTCCGGGTCTCGGTCCGTCGAGCATGTGTGGCGGGACGTGGTTCTCGACGATCTGGGTCCCGCAGCAGAAGATGCGCAACCTGACGACCGCAACCGAGGCGACGTTCACCTACACCCAGCTGTACAACTCGGCGACCTACCGGTACTGCGCGATCGTGATGAACTCGACCTACGGCTTCACCGGCAGCAGCTGGGCCGCCTTCTGCACCGACGTGACCCACGAGATCGGGAACCTGCTCGGCTTCAAGGAGCAGAACAAGCCGACCTGGTACGACCCACAGGACGTGATGGAGGCAGACGGGAAGGAGAACATCGGCGCCGGCTACGGTCGTGGTGCCGTGCCCGCCCAGTGCGCGGCGATCCCCGCCGGCCTGCACTACTGACCGCTCGACCGGGGCGTGCGGCCGCGCTCGAGCGGATCCGGGCCGGGCGGGGCCGGGGCCGGCACAGGTCGCCGATCTCAGGCCTTGGCGGGCGTCGCGCGTGCTCGCCGGGGAGCACGGACAGCGACGCCTGCGCTCGTCGTGATCCGGCCCTGGAAGAGCCATGACGTCTGGCGCAGCGAGAACTCGAGGTCGCACGGCTCGACGGCCGAGACCGCGTCCTTCGGGATCACGACGTCGTACCAGCGCAGCGCCACGCTGGCCGCCGTGTAGTGGACGCAGATGTTCGCGACCGTCCCGCAGAGGACGATCGTCCTGATCTTCCACAACCTGAGCATGTGGTCGAGCTCCGTCCCGTAGAACGCGTCGTAGCGGACCTTCTGGACGACGAGCTCGCCGTCGATCGGGCTGAGCTCGTCGATCATCTGCCCGCCCCACGTCCCCCGTAGGGCATGCTCCGGCCAGATCTCGAACTCCGGGTCGCCGGGGTCGTGGGTGTCCTGGCTGAAGACGACCCGCATGCCCCGCTTGCGGGCGAGGTCGAGCAGTCGCCTGATCGCCGGCACGGTGCTCTGCGCGCTCGCCACCTGGAGCGTCCCGTCGTCGCGGACGAAGTCGTTCTGCATGTCGATGATCACCAGGGCCGTGCTGGCCGGGTCGACGACGACCTGCTTGTGCACCTCGTAGTCGGGAATCTCAACCGTTCTCGCCATCTCGTCTCCTCAGTTCGGCCGCCGGACCCGCCGGCGCTCTCCAGGCCACGCTCGACGACGCGCGGCCGCCGACCATATCGGCGGTGCCTGTGTCATGCAACGCGCCGCCTCGTCGCTCCCAGCCTCGTCGCCTGACATCGTGTCAAGCTCCAGGGGAATCGGCCTGAGTGAACGGCGGGCGCCGGGCCTGATCCGGTGCGGGAAACGACGTCGATCTCGAACAACGTTCGCGACGAACAACGTTCGTGACGAACAACGTTCGTGACGAACAACGTTCGTGACGAACAACGTTCGTGTCCCTGTTCGTCCCTCCCCTCCGACGGCGCCAACCTCCCGGTCCGCCCCGGGCGGTGTGGCCGACGCCGAGCACGCAGGTCACGGGGTCAGCCGGACCAGCTCCGCGAGCAGGGCCGGAACGGCCGGCCCGGGCACGGCCCAGCGGACGGCGGGGCTCCGCCGGACGGTCGCGCAGCCGCCGAGCTCGGCGGTCACCGTCGCGCGTGCCCGGCTGCGGTAGGGGACGAGCAGCGCGACCTCCCCGCCGGATCCGGCCACGATGACCTCCGGGTGTCGTGTTGCGGGCGCGGGCTCAAGCTCGGCAGGCGTACTGGCACGGACCAGGCTCGGGCGGGCGAGCACGACGGCCGTGCACCAACTGGCCGCCAGCCGGCCCCCGGTCCGCGTGCAGACACGTCAACGCATGTGATTAAGCGTACGTGTCACCGCGACCTGCGTGGTACATTCACCAGAGGCGCCCAGTGACTTTCGGTCGCCGCCCATACGCGTCTGACGACATGCTCCGGAGGCCCCGATGTGCACGACTCTCATGCTCAAAGTCCCGTCGACCACCGGTCAGCCGGCCGGGCCGCCGCTCTATGTGTCGTCGAGGGCGATGGAGATGCCCGGGGTGATCGAGCAGAACGTCTACGTCGTGCCGAAGGGCCAGGAGTTCCCGCTCGGCCAGGTGCCATTCCTGATCGACCCACCGGGGTGGACCAGCACGATCGGCTTCGTCGGGATCGCGGCGTCGGGAGCCACGTGGGAGGACGCGCCGAACTTCAACGACGGGATCAACACGGCCGGCCTGTCGGTCGGGGCGCTCTGGCTCCAGCCGGGCACGAAGTACCCGCTCGGCGGCGACAACCCGGTCTCCTACTTCGAGTTCCCGGGCTGGATCCTCGGCCAGTTCTCGACCGTCGCGGAGCTGAAGCCGGCGCTGCTCGGGACGAACGTCGGCGGGAGCGACGAGACCCCGCCGGCGATCAGCGTGGTCGGTCCGCTGGACGACGGCGTCTACCAGAACTACTTCGTCCCGCTTCACTACATCGTGACCGACGCGACCGGCGCGAGCATCATCATCGAGTTCGTCGACGGCGTGATCCATGTCCACGACAGTGACAACGGTGTGATGGCGAACGCGCCGACCTACGACTGGCAGAAGACGAACGTCGACAACTACGACCACGTCAGCCTGGTCGGCGGCGCGACCCATGCGACCGGCACGGCCCCGCCGCTCGGCGGCAGCCTCGTCGGCCTGCCCGGCGACTCGCTGTCGGCTTCGCGGTTCATCCGGGCCTGGTACCTGTCACAGGGATTCGGCCAGCTCCCGCCGGACGGCACCGGATGGCTCCCGGCCCCGGGCGGGGAGACGCCCGGCGAGGGCGATCCTCCCGGGTTCGCGGACCCGGAGCAGACGGCGGTCGTCGTGGCCCTCCAGCTCGTCCAGATCTGCATGGGGACGCCGTACGGCATGCTGCTCGAGGCCGCACCGAAGTCGACGTCCGACCAGGCCGGGGCGACGCCGGCCGCGAAGGACCCGCCGACGGTCGGCGATTACACGATGTGGACGAGCGTCCGCGACCACTCGAACCTCGCCTACTACTTCATGTCGGCGTTCAGCGGGATCCTGACGAAGGTCGACCTGACCGAGATCGACTTCGACTCGGCGCCGACCTACCCGAACTGCAACGCGCTCCAGGTGCTGCCGCAGCCGGGTGTCGCCTGGTGCGTCGATGCGACGACCGACCTGAAGCCGGCCGCGGCGCTCGTCTGAGCGCCCGCCAGTCACGCGACGACCCCGGACGGGGACCCGCCCGCCGCCTACAGCGACTCGCGCGGCACCCGCCGGCCGCCTACAGCGACTCGCGCAGCACGGGACGCCTGGCGGCGGCGGCCTCGTCGAGCCGGCGGACCGGCGTCGTGTACGGAGCGCCCCGGGCGATCTCCGGATCCTCGCGAGCCTCCCGCAGGATCTCGGCGATCGACTCGGCGAACCGGTCGAGCGTCTCCCGCGTCTCGGTCTCCGTCGGCTCGATCAGGAGGGCCTCCTCGACGACGAGTGGGAAGTACACGGTCGGCGGATGGACGCCGTGGTCGAGCAGGCGCTTGGCGAGATCGAGCGTCCGGATCTTCAGCTCCCGCTTCATCGGCGCGCCCGAGAGGACGAACTCGTGCATGCAGCCCCACTGGCGGCGGGCATCCGCGTCGTCGGCCCCGTGATGGCTGTGATTTTGTTGTTCGCCATCACCTACTTGGGGTACGCGGCCGTAGGCCGGGGTCAGCAGGTCGAGCACACCGAGCTTGCCGAGCTTGGCCAGCAGGTAGTTGGCGTTGAGCACGGCGACCTCTGAGACGTCCCGCAGGCCGGCGGCTCCGAGCGAGCAGATGTATGCGTACGAGCGGACGAAGCACCCGTAGTTGCCCTGGAACCCGCGCAGGCGTCCGATCGACTGGGGCCGGTCGTGGTCGAGGTCGAAGACGGCCTGGCCGGAGCCGGCTCCGTTGGTCTCGGCCGGCTCCGTCCTCACGATCACCGGGTGCGGGAGGAACGGCTCGACCCGGTCGGACACGGCGATCGGACCCGACCCGGGACCGCCGCCGCCGTGCGGCTGGGTGAACGTCTTGTGGAGGTTGAAGTGGACGATGTCGAAGCCCATGTCACCCGGCCGGGACTTGCCCATCACGGCGTTCAGGTTGGCCCCGTCGTAGTAGAGCGTCGCTCCGACGTCGTGGACGATCTTCGCGATCTCGGCGATGTTCTCGTCGAACAGGCCGAGCGTGCTCGGGTTCGTCAGCATCAGGCAGGCGACGTCGGTGTCGGCCTTCGCCCGGAGATCGTCGATGTCGACGCCGCCGTCGGCGTTCGTCCCGACCTTGACGACCTCGTAACCGGCCATCGTCACGGTCGCCGGGTTCGTCCCGTGGGCCGTGTCCGGTGTCAGGACCTTCGTCCGCTGCTCGCCCCGCGCGTCGTGGTAGGCCCGCGTCAGGAGGACGCCGGCCAGCTCGCCGTGGGACCCGGCGCTCGGCTGGAGCGAGACGTGCGGGAGTCCGGCGATCTCACTCAGCGCGCGCTCGAGGTTCCACATCAGCTCGAGCGCGCCCTGCGCCCGGGCCGGCTCCTGGAACGGGTGCAGGCGGGCGTGGCCCGGCAGGCCGGCGACCCGCTCGTGGAGGCGGGGGTTGTGCTTCATCGTGCACGACCCGAGCGGGTAGAAGCCCGAGTCGAGGTCGAAGTTCCGGCGCGACAGGTTGACGTAGTGGCGAACGAGCTCGGGCTCCGAGACCTCCGGCAGGCGGGGCTCGCGGCCCCGGCGCAGGCGGGCGGGGATCAGGTCGTCGAGCGGCCTGACCGGCACGTCGATCGCCGGGGCGACGAACGCCCGCCGGCCGGGCGCTCCCTTCATGAAGATCGTCTCGGCCCGGTCGCGCTGCATCGCCGTCTCGTACGCGCCGGCCGCGCTCTGGACGCTCATGCGCTCGCTCCGACGGCCGCCCGCTCTGACCGCTCGGCCGCGACCGCCCGCCCGAGGACCACCGCCAACCGGTCGATGTCGGCGCGCGAACGCTGTTCGGTGATCGCGACGAGCAGGCCGCTCCCGTACTCCGGATACGTCCGGCCGAGCGGATACCCGGGATTCAGACCTTCGGCGGCGCACCGGTCGAGCACGCGCAGGACGCCGTCGAGGCCACCGACGTCGAGTGACACGGCGAACTCCCTGACGACCGGCTGCGAATGGATCGGCTCGACGCCGTCGACGTCGCCTAGCAGGTCGCGGGCGTAGGCCGTCCGCTGGACCATCAGCTCGCCGAGCTCGACGAGCCCCCGCCGGCCGAGCCAGCACAGGTAGACGACGCCGGCCAGCGCGTTGAGCGCCTGTGCCGTGCAGATGTTCGACGTCGCCTTCTCCCGCCGGATGTGCTGCTCCCGTGTCTGGAGGGTCAGCACGAACCCGCGCCGGCCGTCCGCATCGACGGTCTCGCCGGCGATCCGGCCGGGCATCCGCCGAACGTGCTCCGAACGAGCGGCGAAGAAGCCGAACGACGGTCCGCCGAAGTCGAGCCGGTTGCCGAGCGACTGGCCCTCCCCGACGCACACGTCGACGCCCTGCTCGCCGGGCGCCTCGAGGATGCCGAGGCTGAGCGGGTCGGCCGAGCAGACGACGAGCGCGCCGTGGTCGCGGGCGACCGCCGACAGGGCCGCGACGTCCTCGATCGCGCCGAGGAAGTTCGGTTGGCCGACGAAGACCGCGCTGACCGTGTCGTCGATCGCCGCCGCCCACGCGTCGGCGTCGGTCACCCCGTCGAGCAGTGGAACCTCGTCGACGGCCATCCCGTACCCGGCCGACAGCGTCCGCAGGGCCTCACGCGCGTGGGGGTGGACGCCGTGGGAGATCACGAACCGCCCGCGCTTGTTCGTCAGCTTCGCGAGGTACCCGGCCGCCGCGAGTGCCGACGGCCCCTCGTAGACCGACGCGTTCGACACGTCCAGGCCGGTCAGCTCGCAGATCGCCGTCTGGAACTCGAACATCACCTGCAGGCCGCCCTGTGACACCTCGGGCTGGTACGGCGTGTACGGGGTCAGGAACTCCGACCGGCCGAGCAGCATGTCGATCATCGCCGGCACGTAGTGGTCGTACATTCCCGCCCCGAGAAAGCACACCTCGTCCTCGGCTGACACGTTCTTGCCGGCGAGGTCGCGCAGGTGGGCGTAGACCTCGCTCTCGCTCAGCCCGTCCGGCAGGTCGAGCTCCCGCCCGAGGCGCAGACCGGCCGGGATGCTCGAGAACAGCTCGTCGATCGAGTCGACCCCGATCGTCGCGAGCATCGCGTCCAGATCGGCTTCTGTGACTGCCGTGTAGCCGCTCATGCCGGCTGCCTCCCCGGGTTGGTCGTCTGGATCAGGTTTCTCACCGAACGGGCTATGCGAGTGACGCGACATAGGCTGCCTGGTCCATCAGCGCGTCCTGCTCGGACGGGTCGCTGATCCGGACCTTGACGAGCCAGCCGGCCCCGTACGGATCCTCGTTGAGCGCGTCCGGCGAGTCGACCAGGTCGCCGTTGACCTCGATGATCTCTCCGGACATCGGCGCGATCACATCCGAGACGGCCTTCACGGACTCGACCTCGGTGTACGGCTCGTCCTGCGTGATCTGCGTGCCCGGCGTCGGTGGTTCGAAGAAGACGATCTCGCCGAGCGCGTCCTGCGCGTGCCAGGTGATCCCGAGCGTGGCGACGTCACCCTCGAGTCGTGCCCAGTCGTGCTCCGCGTGGTACAGCAGATCCGCGGGGTAGGTCTCCTGCGCCATGTAGTCCGTTTCCTCCGAGCGTTGTGCGGGTCACCGATTCTAGCGGCCGGCCGCAGCCCGGCTCGGCCGCGACCGCCGGTCAGGGGCGGGAGACCAGCGGCTTCGCGGCGACGACCGCCGCCCGCTCGCGTCCTCTGACGTCGATCGCGATCGTCGTTCCCGGGGTCGCCCGGTCGGCCGCGACGTAGGCCATCCCGATCCCGATCTCGAGGCTCGGCGAGTACGTGCCGCTGGTCACCTCGCCGCCGCCGACGACCGGGCAGCCGGGCCGGGGGACGCCGGGACCGGTCAGCTTGAACGGCACGAGCAGCTCGCGGGGTCCGGCCTGACGGACGGCGCGGACGGCGTCGGCGCCGATGAACCCGGTGTCCTCCTTCGCACACCAGCCGAGCCCGGCCTCGATCGGCCCGCGGTCGAGGCTGAGCTCGTTGCCGTAGAGCGGGTAGCAGACCTCCAGGCGGAGCGTGTCCCGCGCGCCGAGCCCGGCCGGCCGGGCACCCCGGCGCAGCAGCTCGTCCCAGATCTCGGTGGCGTGTTCGGGCGCGACGAGCAGCTCGACGCCGTCCTCACCCGTGTAACCGGTCCCGCAGACGAGCGTCTCGTGCCCGGCGAGAACCCGGTGGCCGACGGTCATCCGCGGGGGGAGCGGCGAGTCGGCGATCGCCTGGACGATCTCCCGGGCGAGCGGTCCCTGGACGGCGAGCATCGCGTAGTCGTCGAGCCGGTCGGTGATCGTCACGTCGAATGCGTCGGCCTGGTCCTGGAACCAGGCGAGGTCGGCCGCGTGGTTGGAGGCGTTGGTCACGGTCAGGTACCGGTCGGGGTCGAGCCGGTAGGTGAACAGGTCGTCGATGATGCCGCCGTCGTCGCGACACAGCACGCTGTACTGGGCGCCGCCGATCGCGAGCCTGGAGACGTCGTTGGACAGGATCCGCTGGAGGAAGTCGTGGGCTCCGGGCCCGGACGTCTCGATCTCACCCATATGCGAGACGTCGAAGACGCCGGCCGCGCTGCGGACGGCCAGGTGCTCCTCGATCACGCCGCCGTACTGGACGGGCATCTCCCATCCGGCGAAGTCGATCAGCCGGGCGCCGGCCGTCCGGTGGGCCTCGAACAGCGGCGTGCGCCGCGGGGTGGAGGCGGGGGCTGACACGCAAGTGAGGATATCGGCGCGGCCGGCGACCGGCGGTTCGCGGGCCGGCCGGCAGAGCTTGGGATCACGGGTCGCGAGTCGGGTTCTGCTTTGGAGCGGGCTCGGCGGCCGGCACATCGAAGAGGACACGCGAGCCGATCGGAGTGGCGGCCGCCGCCCGCTCGCTCGCTCGCCGCAGCCAGGCCAGCGGGCCGGCGACCTCGACGATGATCAGCAGGTCGTCGGGCCCGATGTGGACGGCCTGGACGCCCGTTGCCCGCCAGGCTGCGTCGTCGGAGCCGATCGCCGCGAGGACGGCCTGTTCGACCTCGTGGTCGGGAACCTCGCCGAGCACGAGCGACGCCATCTCCCAGGCGAGGAAGACGGCGTTTGCGGCCAGCAGGGCGGCGATCAGGTAGCTGGCGACGGCGTCGAGCACGGCGACGCCGGTCAGGTCGGCGAGCAGCGTGCCGAGGAGGGCCAGGCCGAGGCCGACGACGTCGGCGAGGTCCTCGACCAGCAGGACCGGGAGGTCGGGGTCGCGGCTGCGGGCGATCAGGCCGACCCAGCCCTCGCCCGGCCGGCGGGCGGCGCGGGCGTCGCGCAGGAGCGTGGCGAACGAAAGGCCCTCGATCGCCAGCGCCAGGCCGAGGGCGGCGAGCATCAGGCCGACGTGCGGGTGATGCTCGGGGTTGAGCAGGCGGTAGGTCGCGTCGGCGAACGAGGCGATCGCGCTGCCGCCGAAGACGACCACGGCGACCAGGAAGGCCCACAGGTAGCGGACGCGACCGCGGCCGAGCGGGTGGACGGCCGACGGGGGAGCCGACGCGGCCCGGTGACCGAGCAGGAGGGCGCCCTGGTTGCCGCAGTCGGCGATCGAGTGGAGGCCCTCGGACAGCAGGACGGACGCGCCGGTCAGGCCGAACGCGGCCAGCTTGACGGCGGCGGCCGCGGCGTTGGCCGACAGGGCGACGAGCAGATGTCGGCGTCCTCGGCCGTCGGTGTCGGTCGCCACGTTGGGAAGCGTAGGGCGGCGGGTGTCGGGGGCGGGGGCGAGTGGATGGCCGCCGGGGAGCCGCGTTGTCGTGTATTTCCGAGAATTTGTACGAAACACGACAGTTTGTCGAATTTCCTACCGAATCGGCAAGACCGTCGGCTTGACGCGCATGCGAACATGTGTTCGCATGACGAGCCAGGGATCAGCTTACGGGCGTTTTCGCCGGGCCCTCCGGGCGGGCAACCTCAACCAGGTCCACGCGGCCGCGCTCGAGCTGCCGCGGGTCGACCTGGTCGACGCCCTGTCGATCGTCGTGCTGATGAGCTCGGACGACGACGAGCGCTACGACCGGGCGGCGACCCGGTGGCTGGCACGCTTCGCCCTCGAGCGGCCGTCGGCCCGGTTGGAGGACCTCAGGCTCGGCCTCCATGCGCTCGAGGCGCTCCCGTACAACGCGCCGGCCGCCAAACAGACGATCTCCGGCCTGTGCGAGGCCCACGGCCTGCGCCGGGTCGCCGACGCCCTGGGTTGAGCCCCAGCCGGCCGATCGGCGGTCGGGCCGACCGGGCCGGACCCGACCGGTCAGGCTCACTTCTGGCGGGCGATCCAGGCGAGGATCGCCTTCGACGGAGAGACCACTGTCCCGTCGGCGAGCTTGAGCGCGGGCAGCTTGGTCGCTCCGGTCGCCTCGCGGAGCTCGTCGCGGGACCCCTTGCGCAGGAAGGGGATCGGGCTGCCGTGACCGGCGATCACCTTGTCGTATTCGATGCCTGCCGCCCGGAGGGCCTCCTGGACGCGCCGGCATGGGTGGACGACGGGACCGCCGTCGTCGCCGTGACAGACGAACAGCGTCGGGGTTTCAGTCATCTTCTCCCTCGGGTCGATGGGTCGGGTCCGAGCGTAGCGGTGGCGGGTCGGCCGGTGGGATCCGATCGTCGGCCAGGATCTCGGCCTGGTCGGGGAACTCGATCGGAAGGGGCTCGCCGAACTCGAACAGGTCGAGCGTCATCAGCAGGCCGGGCCTGTGGAACTCGGCCCGGCGAATCCGTCCGGCGTCGTCGAGCCAGACGTCGATCGCCAGCCGCGAGAGGTCGAGCTGGTCGGCGCCGGCCGGCACGGCCAGCGGACGGGTCGCGGCGGCGGCCGCGACGTGGAAGTCGGCGACGGCGCGGTAGAGGCGACACTCGGTGCCCCGGAGCCACTCGGTTCCGGCGGTGGCGGCCCCGACGGTGCCCCTGACGAGCCCGAGCAGCCAGTGTGGCTCGGCGAGGACGATCCCGGCGTGCTCGCCGGCCTGCCATCCGCCGGGCCGGCCGGTGAAGTCGCGGCCGGGTCCGAACAGCCGCCAGGACGTGCCGGCGTTGTAGACGGACCGGTCCCGGGCGAAATCGATCTGACCGGCGGCGGGGCCGCTCTCGGTGGACGACGGCGGGACGACCGACAGGCCGCGTTTGAGGACGCGCCTTGCGAGGCCGAACGCGCCGGCCGGCTTCGGGGAGGACCGGTCGGCCAGGACCGCGTCGAACGATCGGTCGACGGGCCGGCGGGGGGTGAAGCGGATTCGGGCGGTGCCGTCGGCCGCGGCCAGCGCCACGCTCCGACGGATCCGCTCGACGACCTCATCCGGACCGGCCACGCTCCGGAGCATCGCAGCCGACCGGCAGTCGTGCGGACCTTAGGGCGGTGGTCGTGCGGACCTTAGGGTGGAGGTCCGGCGGGACGCGTATCTTTGGGGGATGGGACGCCGCCGGAAGAACGTGCTCGTCACGATCCCGATCAGCCACTTCTGCGAGAAGGCGCGGTGGGCGCTGGACCGGTCGAGCGTCAAGTACTCCGAGCAGGCCCACGTCCAGTTCGTCCACCAGTTCGCGGCCCGGCGGGCCGGCGGCGGCAAGACCGTGCCGGTCTTCGTCTACGACGGTGGCGTCCTGTCGGAGTCGGCGGACATCGTCGACTACGCGGACGCGCAGATGGCGGCCTCCCGGAAGATCTACCCGGACGACGCGTCGGAGGCGGCGGAGATCCGCAGGCTGGAGCGGGACTTCGACGACCGTCTGGGGCCGGAGGGCCGGCGGTGGATGTACCACGTCCTGCGCCGGCGCAGCGATCTGGCCAGCCGGTACGGAACGGCCGGCGTTCCGGCCTTCGAGCGGATCATGCTGCCGGTCCTGTACCCGGCCGTCTACGCGTGGATCGACCGGCACCTGAAGATCACGCAGGAGACCGCGGACCTGTCGATCAACGAGGTCCGCAGGATTTTCGACACGGTGGCCGAGCGGCTGTCCGACGGCCGGCCGTACCTGTGGGGCGAGCGATTCACCGCGGCCGACCTGACCTTCTCGGCCCTGGCGGCGGCCGTCGTCATGCCGCCTGGCTACGGAGTCGAGCTCCCCCCAGTCGAGGAGTTGCCGGCGGCGGCCGCGACGGTCGTGCAAGAGCTCCGGGCGCACCCGGCCGGCCAGCACGCGCTGGCGATGTACCGCAACGAGCGGCGGTAGGTCGAGCCGCAGTTCACCGCGCCGGGCGCCGCCCCGACGCGACCGGCAAATCGTTTGGTCCTGACGCGGCCGGCCGACGTCGTTCCGTCCTGACGCGACCGGCAAATCGTTCGGTCCTGACGCGGCCGGCCGACGTCGTTCCGTCCTGACGCGGCCGGTTACGTCGTTCCGTCCTGACGCGGCCGGCAGCGTCGTTCCGACTCGCCCGCTCGTCGCGTCGGCTCGAGCCGTCTGGTCAGACCACCGACCAATGGTCCGACCACTGGTCACATTCGCGCGAGCAAACTTCGGACACCCGGGCCATGTGTCCGGTGGATATCGGCTGTCACGATCGGGGGGTCTTACATGTGCTTACGACGGAGGAGGCCGAAGTGGCAACGCAGTTGGACAAAGTGGTGCGACCACCGATCAACCCGGTCCGGGAGACCGCTCCGAAGCACGAGGCGGCCGGCGGGCAGGGGGCGATCAAGCCGGGATACGACCCACGCCTGACGAACGACGACCTGGCCCCGCTGAAGGAGCAGAAGTGGGGCACGTACAACATCTTCGCGTTCTGGATGTCCGACGTCCACTCGGTCGGCGGGTATGTCACCGCCGGCAGCCTGTTCGCGCTGGGGCTCGCGGGCTGGCAGGTGCTGATCGCGCTGCTCGTCGGGATCTCGATCGTCAACTTCTTCTGCAACCTCGTCGCCAAGCCGTCGCAGGCGACCGGCGTGCCGTACCCGGTGATCAACCGCAGCGTGTTCGGGGTCAAGGGGGCGAACATCCCGGCGATCGTCCGTGGACTGATCGCGGTCTGCTGGTACGGGATCCAGACGTACCTGGCTTCGTCGGCGCTCGACGTCGTCCTGCTCAAGCTGTTCCCGGGCCTGACGAAGTACGAGTCGCTCGCGCACTACGGCTTCCTTGGCCTGCCGATGCTCGGGTGGTTCAGCTTCGCGTTCCTCTGGGTTCTCCAGGTGCTCGTCTTCTGGCGCGGGATGGAGGCGATCCGCCGGTTCATCGACTTCTGCGGGCCGGCGGTCTACGTCGTGATGTTCCTGCTGTGCGGCTACATGATCGACAAGGCCGGCTTCAGCGCGATCAACCTGAACCTCGGCCATGTGACGAAGCACGGCTGGGCGGCGGTATCGGTCACGCTCAGCGCGATCGCCCTCGTCGTCTCGTACTTCTCGGGTCCGATGCTCAACTTCGGGGACTTCTCGCGGTACAGCAAGTCGTTCAAGTCGGTCAAGCGGGGCAATTTCTTCGGCCTGCCGCTGAACTTCGTCGTCTTCTCGCTGCTCGTCGTCATCACCGCGTCGTTGACCGTCTCGGTCTACGGCAGCCTGATCACCGATCCGGTGCAGACGGTCGCACGGACGAACTCGACGTTCGCGATCATTCTCGGGGCGATGACGTTCACGATCGCGACGATGGGGATCAACATCGTCGCGAACTTCATCTCGCCGGCGTTCGACTTCTCGAATGTCAACCCGCAGAAGATCAGCTGGCGGGCCGGCGGCATGATCGCCGCGGTCGGATCGGTTCTGATCACGCCGTGGAACCTGTACAACAACCCGACCGTGATCCACCTGACGCTCGACACCCTGGGTGCGCTGATCGGTCCGCTGTTCGGCGTGCTGATCGCCGACTACTACCTGGTACGCAAGCAGAAGGTCGTCGTCGACGACCTGTTCACGATGGAGCCGTCGGGTTCGTACTGGTACAGCAAGGGGTTCAACCCAGCCGCGGTCTACGCCGTCGTCTGCGCCGGCCTGGTCGCGATCTTCACGGTGCTGTTCAACGGTTCGGTCCACGGCCTGAGCATCCCGGGCATGACGACGGCGTCCGACTACAGCTGGTTCATCGGCTGCGGCCTGGCGTTCGCCGTCTATCTCCTGCTGGCGACCAGGACCCGGCTCGCGGTGGCCAGAGGCCCGGGAGAGACGCTGCCGGGGGTGGCCGTGCACGGCGCCGGGGCCTGAGCAGGCCTGCTGGGCTGCGATGAGTGTCGGGTGAGCGCGCGGCCTGCGGTGAGCAGGCCGTGCGCGAGCCGGGTGTCAGGTTCCCCGCGGGGGTGGGCTCGGGCGTGAGGCGTCGCGGTGGCGTCGTTGCCGCTCGCGGATGCCGCATGGCGATTCGGCATGCCAACGCCGTGTGCCGGACCGGGTCGTGTCGTAGAAGACGAGGTCGCAGGCGTCCCGGTCGCAGCGCCGCAGGCGGGTCGGATCGAAGTCGGCCAGCTCGAGGGCGATCCGGCGCGCGAGCGTTGCCACGGGCGTCGGTTCGGTCCAGTCCAGTCGCCCGTCGAAGGTCCGGTCGCCGACCACGTCGAGTCGCACGGTCGCGATGCTCGGCCGGGCGAGCTCGACCAGCCGCGCCGCCGACCGGCCTACGGAACGCCCGGTCAGAAGGTCGTCGACCAGCCGGACGACCGCCTGGTGGAGGTCGCGCAGCGGGCCGAGCTCGGACGCGGCCAGGCGCGTGAGCGAGAGCGCGTCCACCGCGGTCGCCGGGCTGGCGAGTGGGTCGGGGTGGATCGCCGGACCACGGCCGGGCTTACGGGCAACGGTCAGGTTCGCAAGCCCGAGCAGCGTGTCCGGCGTCATTCTCCGGCCGGCAGGGGGTGGCCGACGAACCTCGTCCGTGGGCGTGAGACGAGCTCGTTCACGCGCCGGGCCTTCGGGTTGGCGGCGTAGTCGCGGAGGACCTCGTCCGGACGCTGGCGAGTCGTCCACTGACTGACGACCAGCAGGTGACCGGGGTCGTCGACGTCCTCGATCAGGTCGTGCGTCAGGTATCCGTCGAACTGGGCCATGTCGCGCCAGATCGCCTCGGTGATCGCGCGACCCTCGTCGGCCGCCCCCGGCGGAAATCGCGACTCCCATACGGAATAGACCGGCATCGTCTTCCTCCCAGCGGGTCGGGTTCAGGCTGAGCTAACGGTCAAAACAAGAGTAGACCGTTACTTCCGTATCGTCAAGCTCAGCCAACCCGGCTGGGTGGTCGGGTCCGTGCCACGAGCCGCGAGGTGGTGTTCTCGGCTCGCGGCGATCGGTCTCGGCGGAGACGGGTGGAGATCGTCGGCGCGAACGCCGACGACGGGCTACTTGGGTGCGTAGACGAGGATGAGCACGCCGCTGTCTTGCCGCGTGACGTCGACGAGGCGGAGGTGGGGTGCGGTGTCGATGCTCTCGAAGAGGTGCCTGCCCTTGCCGATCGCGACCGGGGTGAGGAAGAGATGGAACTCGTCGATCAGCCCGTGCTCCATCAGGGTGGCGTCGAGCGGCCCGTCTGCGTATCGCAGGAGATTCTGGCCGGCGTTGCGCTTGATATCGTCGACGAACGACGCGACGTCGCCGTCGATCGTCGTGGCGTTCCAGGTCGGTCCCGTGAGACTGGTCGACGACGCGACGAATTTCGGGATGCCGTTCATCCGGTCGATGAAGTCAGACGGAACGCCGGCGGGCGGGTGTTCGGCCATCTTGATGTAGGCGGCCGACAGGCCGTCGTACGTACGTCGCCCGAGCAGGAGGGCGTCCGCGCCGGTCAGGAGGTCCATCGCGTATTGCGGAGTGCTGGTCGTCGAGGTAGGGGAACGCCCAATCGTTGGTGCCGACCCCGCCGCCAAGCGTGACATGGGTCGCCTCGACGAGCTTGCCCATCATTGCCTCCGTCCGGTCTGGTTGTGGATCGTCTCGAGCCGTGCGTCGAGACGTTCGTGCGACTCACGCAACCCGGCCGCCATGCCGGCTTGTGCATAGGGGTCGCGGGCCGCGAAGGACGGAAAGACCGACGTGCTGGTAATCAGCGTGCGGTGACCCTCGCGGAGGAACGTGACCGTCTCGACCGACTCGTCGTCGGGTGCGCCGGCCGGCATCGGCGAAGGTCCGGACCAGGCGCTGCGGGCGGTCGACCTCGCGGTACACGCCGTGGAACGTGTGCTCCTGGCCGTCGGGCGCGCGTTGCACGAACCGGTAGCGGCCGCCGGCGCTCCCGGCGGCACCTCGACCGCCAGCCGCCTGTCGGTCACGGTCGATCCTCGCGGGGTTGGAGATCCTCCAGGTACGCGTCGAGCCGTTCGAAGCTGGCCTCCCAGAACTCCCGGTAGCGCTCGAGCCAGCCGCTCGCCTCCTGGAGGCCACGCGAGGAGAGCCGAGCCGGGCGGGTCTGCGCGAGACGACCGCGCGTCACCGGGCCAGCTCGCTCGAGAACCTTCAGGTGCCGAGAGACGCCCTGGATGCTCATCTCGAACGGGAACGCAAGCTCGTTCAGCCTCGTCTCCCCCGAACGCAGACGGTCGAGCATCGCCCGGCGCGTCGGATCGGCGAGCGCAGCGAACACGATGCTCAGGTCATCAGTCGCCAAGGTCATCAATGCAGCTACTTGATCAAGAACTTGCTTGATGAGTGGGAGAGGTTGCCGTCAGGGACGGCGTCTCATGCCGGCCGGCCTCAGACGATCCGTCATCGTCCGCGGCTGTCGAGGGCACTGGACCCGACTGATCGTCGGCGGCCGCCACGCAGGCGATCGACATGACTGCAAGGCCGCGAACGACGCCGGCGGGCAGCGCAATCGTCGAGGACCTCCTGCTCGCTGCCGCCTTGCGCGCTGAGCTCGGCGCCGACCTGCTTCTACATCTTCATGTGGCGGACGCGGCCCGGCGTGATCACGAACTTGACCCGCTGTTCACCGTCCTGCCGGTACGGGTACTCGTCCTGCCCGAGGTACTTCTGAGCCAGACCGTCGATGTGGTCGTCCGCCCCGTCGGTCGTCCCGGTCGCCGTACCCCGGATCTCGACGTAGTCGTACGGGTTGGAAGGCTCGTAGACGACCAGGGTCGCCCGCGGGTCACGCTCCAGGTTCGTCGGCCAGATCCGACCGACCGCACTGTTGACCGCGACGACGCCATCCTCCAGGTCGACCCAGACCACCGCGCTGTGGATCGACCCGTCGGCGTTCGACGTCGAGATCACCCCGTAGTTCGGCTTCTCGAGCAGGTCTCGGACGGCCGGATCATCGATGCTCGCCACGGCGCGAAACTCTACCGCGGACCGCCGGCGTTCGCCAGGGCCTACGTGCAGTTGAGCGGGAAGTCCGTCCCGACGACGCGAAACGCGCTCCCGCCCCGGGACATCACGAACTCGCCGTACGGCTTCCCGAAGAGCGACAGCTTCCACCCGCGGAACGTGTGGAGCCTCAGGTACGGGTAACCCGCGGCGTCCGGAGCCGGCCGGTTGCACCCGTAGAGCGAGTCCTGGTGCGCCGGACTGCTCGTCTCCCATCTGAACAGCGCCAGCGCGACCGGACACGCTCGCCCGGTCGTGATCGCCTTCAGGTGGTAGACCTCGACCCCCGTGACCACCGGGTGCTGACACTCGTGGGTCCTGACCGACGCGGCAGCTCCCGACGGCAGGAGCATGCAGCCGGACAGCATCGCGAGCACGGCGACCACCCGGCGCGATCGCGTTGCCTCGCGTCGTCCTCGCAGCACCCGGTTCACGGCGCCTCGCTCGCGCTGATCTGATGCAGCTCGACGACGGCGTCGGTCAGCCGGATCCGGTCGTCCAGCTCAGGCCCGCCGCCGGCGCGGTAGGTGGTGAGGTCCTCACGCGAGCGCCATCGCTCGTACACGTTGATCCGGCCGGCGTCCAGCAGGTCCGGGCTGAGCGAGAAGTCGATGCAGCCCGGCGCGTCTCGCGCGTGGCCGACGATCGGAACCCGCGCGGCCAGATATGCCGCGCGGTCGGCCGGTTCGACGTGCAGCCTGCCGGACACGATGATGCTCACACCGGCGCACGCTACCTCCTATCCCGACCGCCCGCACGACGACGTCCCGAGCCCCGACCGCCCGCACGACCACGTCCCCAGCCGGTCCAGCCACGGGTCCACCACCCGCAGCCAGGCAGCCGGGTCGTCCCGATGCGGAAAATGGCCGGCGGCCCCGGACGACCTCGATCTTCCATGTTGGGTGCCGGGCGGCTGCCGCCACCGCGAACGCCGGCGGCACGTAGTGATCCTCGCCGCCGTGGACGACCACCACCGGACAACCGACCCGGTCGGCGATCGCGTGAAACGTTGACGGTCGCAGCCCGTACGACGCGAGCGCTCGCAGCCCTGCAGCTCGTGTCCGTCGGTCGACCGGCGCGATCTCCGTGGGCCCGCGCCGCCGACCACGTCGGCCGGCTACGAACAGGGCTCGATGGCGGGCGTAGTCGGCCGCCGTCGCCAGGGTCGAGCGCCGGTCGCGCGCCGCCGGCACGAACGCTCCGGCGAGGACCAGCCCGGCCAGCCGATCCGACGCGGTCGCCGCGACGAGCATGCACGCCAGCGCGCCCATCGAATGACCGATCAGGACCGCTCCCCCAGGTTCGCGGCCGACCAAGCGGTCCACTGCCGCCGCCGCCCGGTCGAGCCCGCCGCCGCCCAGCCGTCGCCCACCGCCGGCCGTCCGGCTCGCGCGGGTGCCGCCGGACTCCAGGCTCAGCCCGACGGCGATCACGTCCCCGTGGCGTGTCAGCCTCGGACCGACCTCGGTCCAATCGTCTGCCGTCCCGCCCAGCCCTGCGACGCAGACCAGGCGCCGGCCGCCGGGTTGGCCGGCGGCGAGCCATCTCCGCTCGGCGTCTCGTCGGATCCCACCGGCCGCCACGCTCACGCGAACGCCGCGTACGCGGCTGCCTGGATCTCCCGGTGGACCGCCGGCAGGTCGCTCGTTTCGAACATCCGCTGGGTCAGCACGATCACCACCAGGTCACGCGCCGGGTCGACCAGCCACGACGACCCGAACCCGCCGTCCCAGCCGAACGCCCCGCCGTCGTGGACCGCCTGGCAGAAGCCCCACGACCGGCCGTCGAAGAAGTCCGCGCCCAGGCCCCCGTGAGCCTTCTGCGCGACAGTCAGCTGGTCGGACGTCATCGCCCGGACCGCTTCCGCCGGGAGCACGCGCCCGCCGCCGGCGAGCAGCGTCCTCGCGAACGCGAGCAGGTCGTCCGCGGTCGAGACCAGGCCGGCCGCCCCGTCACCGAACGCCGGCGGCCGGCTCCACGCCCCGTCGGGCTCGTCCCACGCGACCAGGCCGTCCGCCGTCGGACGGTAGGCCGTCGCCAGGCGGTCGGTCTCGGCCGTCCAGAACGCCGTGTCGGGCATCCCGACCGGCTCGAAGATCCGTGTTCGCAGGACGTCGGCGAACGACTCGCCGGTCGCCCGGGCGAGGACGACTCCCAGGACCGACGCACCCGTGTTGTACAGCCACCGCTCGCCGGGCTGCGCCAGCAGCGGCAGCTTTCCCAGGTTCGCGATCCACGTGTCCGGATCCGGCTGGAGATCCGGGTTGGGCGGGCCGATCGTCGCCAGGTTCAGCTCGGCCGCGGCCGCCACGACCGGCCACGGCTCGGCCGCCGTGAACATCTCGAGGACCATGCCGAAGCCGAACGTGAACGTCAGCAGGTCGCGGGTCGTGATCGGGCGGACCGCCGCGACGGTCTCGTCGAGCGGACCGTCGATCCGCCGGAGCACCCGCCGGTCCGCCAGCTCCGCCACCAGCCGGTCGACCGGCTCGTCGAGGCCGACCAGCCCGTCGGCGACCACCGACAGCGTCGCCGCCCCCGTGATCGGCTTCGTCGTCGAGGCGATCCGGAACAGCGAGTCCCTGGCCACCGGCGGCCCGCCGATGCTCAGGCTTCCCAACGCCTCGACGTGGACGTCTGCGCCGCGCGCGATCAGGGCCACCAGACCCGGGACGCGAGTCTCGCCGACGTGCGACTCGGCAACCGCCCGCAGGCGATCGACACCCGCCTTCGTCAGACGCTCGGACAAGTCGCGTCCCGCCGGTCAGCCGAGCATCGGCGACCGGGGGATCCGCGTGTGACCGCGAACCTCCGGGATCCGCATCGCGATCTCGTCGACGAAGCACCACGACCAGTCCTCACCCGGCTCCAGCGACCTGATGATCGGATGCGTGCTGGCCTGCGCGTGGGCCGTCGCATGCTGGTTGGGCGAGTCGTCGCAACACCCGACGTGCCCGCACTCCAGGCAGATCCGCAGGTGCAGCCAGACGCCGCCCATCGCCAGGCAGTCGGCGCATCCGTCGACCGCCTCCGGCAGGTCCGTGATCAGGATGTGGTCGAGGTGCGTGCAGGCCATGTCGACGCCCCAGATCCTACGCCGTCGCCGTCGCGCCTATCGCAGGAACGGCGGGACGTCGATCTCGTCGTCGCGAATCTCGAGCGCCGAGCGCTGCCGCGCATCCACCCGCGGACCCCGATCAGGCGCCGCCCGCGACGGACGCCGCTCCTGGACCTCGCGCACCGCTCGCCCGCCCGGACGATGGTCGAAGCCCGTACCGATCACCGTGACCCTGACGTCGTCCCCGTGACTCTCGTCGATCACGGCCCCGAAGATGATGTTCGCGTCTCTCGACGCCGCCGTCTGAACGATCTCGGCCGCCTCGTTGACCTCGAACAGACCGAGGTCACGCCCGCCGGTGATGTTCAGCAGGATCCCGGTCGCCCCGTCGATCGACTCCTCCAGCAGAGGCGACGCGATCGCCGCCTTCGCCGCGTCCGCCGCCCGGTTCTCGCCCGTCCCGGTGCCGATTCCCATCACCGCCGTGCCCGCGTCGGTCATGATCGTCCGAACGTCCGCGAAGTCCAGGTTGATCAGGCCGGGGATCGTGATCAGGTCGGTGATCCCCTGGACGCCCTGGCGCAGGACGTTGTCGGCTTCCTTGAACGCATCC
>DATAUX010000143.1:0-8917 GCA_036268015.1 Solirubrobacteraceae bacterium
GGGCCCTCGCTACGCGGCGACCGGCGCGCCGGCCGCGAGCATCGCCCTCAGCGTCGCCTGGGCGCCCCCGTCGGCGACGGCCGTCTCGGCCAGCTCGAGCCCGTCGCGCGTGTCCTCGACCAGCCCCGCCGCGTACAGGCGCAGCCCGGCGTTCAGGGCGACGGTGTAGGCGACCGGCCCGCGCAGCTCGCCGCTGAGCAGCTCGCCGGTCAGCGTGGCCGACCGCTGGGCCGCCTGCTGCGGCCCGAGCGTTCGGTCGACCGGCTCCGGCCGCGTGATCCGGCTCTCCATCCGGGTCGGCAGCTCGAGCGCGTGACCCGGCTCGAAGGCCTGCGGGCGGCCGGGTCGCATCATCTCCGACCCCTCGACCCCCCGCACGGCGACCGACCGCTCGGCGCCGAGCAGGCCGAGCGCGCCGAGCAGCCGCTCGGAGTACGAGCTGTGCGTATGACCGACGACGAACCGCCGCGCCCCGAAGTAGTCGACCAGCTTCTCGGCCGAGTGCATCGGCCCGCGCACGCCGATCTCGTCGCGGATCCCGGCCAGCTCCCGCCAGCCCGGCAGCGCCTCGCCGGCGTGGACGACCGTCACACCGGCCGCCTCCAGCATCCGCGTCGACTGCTCGGGCGTCGGCCGCGACGGACCGCCAAGCGCGCCGAGCACGTCGGCCACCGTGACCCCGTGCTTCGGTCCGAGCGAGTCGCCGCAATGGAGGACGATCCCGGCCCCGGCGCTGGCTGCGACGATGCCGGCCGCGAGCGACAGGTTGGGCGCGTCGGCGACGCCGTCATACGCCCCGGCGCACGCGACCAGCGTCCGCCGGCTCGTCGTCTCCAGTGGCGCGCAGACATCGCGCAGGGCCTGCGTGAACCCGGCCAGCTCGGTCGGCGACTCGCCCTTGATCCGCATCGCCACGAGGAACGCGCCGGCCTGGGCCGGCGAGACGTCTCCGGCCAGCAGCAGACCGAGCGCCGCGCGGGCCTCGGCGAAGGTCAGGTCGCGACTCCCGCGGTTGCCTGTCCCGACGGCCTTGATCGTCGACCGGAAGCCGGCGTAGTCCGCGCGTCCGTGCGCCCCGACCCGCCCGCGGGCCCGCTCGGCGGCCGAGAGCTCAGGCATCGAAGCGGTACCCCACGCTCCGGACCGTCTGGATCCGCCCGGCGCTGTCGGAACCGAGCTTCGCCCGCAGCCGCCTGATGTGGACGTCGACGGTCCGCTCGCCGCCGTAGTAGTCGTAGCCCCAGACCCGGCTGAGGAGCGCCTCGCGGGAGAAGACGCGGCCGGGATGGGTTGCCAGGAACTTGAGCAGCTCGTACTCCATGAACGTGAAGTTGACCGGCTTGCCGTCGACCGAGACCTGGTAGTTGGCCAGGTTCAGCTCGAGGCCGCCGACCCGCAGGACGTCGCCGTCGACCCCCTCGATCTGCTGTCGTGCCCGGGCGATCCTGATGCCCAGCTCTACGCACGAGAACGGCCGGACGATCAGCTCGTGACCCTCGACGACCCCGGCTCCCCGGCTCAGGTGGTCGGCGTCGAGGGCGACGACCCGCGGCACCTCCGAGAGCTCGACGTCCTGCTCGAGGCGTTCGCACAGCTCGAGCACCGGCGGGCCCTGCCCACCGGCGACGACGAGCATCAGCGTCGGCCGGCGCTTGGCCCCACCGTCCTGCGAACTCGGCCGCAGCGACCCGTCGGTGCCGACCCGCCGCGAGCTGAATCCGAGCTCGGCAAGGAACTCGGCGCTTTCCCTTGCCTCTTCGGAGTCTGTCGCGTAGATCCAGGCTTCACTCACAGCCAAGCAGAGCGTACGACCCGGCGGCCGGACTCAACACCTACCAGGCGGCCGACCGGGTAGGACCGGCGGTCCATGCGCCGCCTCACGGCGCACACGATCCGCTCGAAACCGGCCCGGTCGCCGACGCCAGATCGGCGGCCGTCGCCGCGTTTCCGACCGCATAGCCGCCGACGATCCCGCCGCCGAACGTCTCGGCGACGATCGTCGCGACGACCCGTCCCCGCACGTCGACCATCGGTCCACCCGAGTCCCCCGGAATCACGACGCCCCGCAGCGGCGTCAGCAGTCGCTCGACCGAACCCCGGCCGTTCGCGTCCGGCGCCTTGCGCTCGACCGTCCTCCCGATCCGCCCGGCCCGCAGGACGAACGGCCCGTCACTCGGGTAGCCGAGGATCGCCGCCGCCCGGTCGGCGGGCGGGTCGGACTTCAGCGGCAGGGCCGGCGCCGAAAGGGCTGGCACGCTCAGCACGGCGATGTCGTTGCGCGTATCCAGACCGATCACGTCAGCCGGCAGATCCGGCGCGTTCCCGCCGGCCTCGACGACCGTGTCGTGCTCGCCCTCGACCACGTGCGCCGCCGTGATCACCACGCCGGGCGCCGCGACCCAGCCCGACCCCTCCCGGCCGATCCCGCACGCGCTGCCGAGAATCCGCACGACCGACGCCTCCGCCCGATGGATCGCGTGCGAGTGCAGGACCCGCGGCGTCGGCACGCTGATCTGCGCCTGCGGTCCGGCCAGCGCCGGCAGCGGGTCGAACGGCGTCAGCGCGTGCAGGAGACCGCCGGTCGACGGGAGCAGCCGGTCGAGCCCGCGGAGCGTCGCCGACGCCTCGACCTCCCGGTGGAGGCCCGTCGAATCCGGCACGGCCAGCGCGACGGCGCCCAGCAGCCAGGCGATCCCGAGCGCGACGCACGCCGACAGGCACGCCCCCAGCAGGCCGTCGGCCCGGCCGAGCGACGGGGCGACCCGCTGGCGCAGGCGAGCCCCGAAGCTGCTCATCCCGATCGCCAGGGCCCCGCCGATCATGATTGCCCCGAACAGGCCGAGGGCCGGCGTCGCCAGCGACTGGTCGCTCGGCGGCAGGGCCAGCCCGGCCAGCCAGATCGCGATCACCGCGCCGATTCCGAAGCCGGCCAGCCCGAGCCCGCTGATGATGAAGCCGCGCCGGAAGCCGACCACCCCGAAGTAGATCGTCGCCGCGATGATCGCCAGGTCGAGCAGCATCCCCCCATTTTCGCCCCTCCCGGGCCGACTCCTCGGCAGATCGCCCGCCGCGGGCCGCCTGCATCCGGGCGCCCAGACCGCTCAGCCGCCGATCGCGGGCGCGATCGGCCAGACTTAACGTTCTTGAGCCCGACCGCGACACCCTCCGCCGGCGACCCGGCCGCCGATCTGCCCGTCGCCGAGCTGGTCAGCCGGCTGCGCGCGATCTGCGGAGCCGACCACGTCCTCACGCACGCCCACGACCTGCGGACCTACCAGTCCGACGGCCTGCTCCACTACCACGTCGTCCCGCCCGTCGCAGTGCTTCCCGGACGAGCCGAGGAGGTCCGCGACGTCGTCCGCGTCTGCCACGACCTGAAGATCCCCTGGGTCGCCCGCGGCTCGGGGTCCGGTCTCTCGGGCGGCGCGCTGCCGATCGCCGACGGCGTCCTGATCGTGCTGACCCGGATGCGCCGCATCCTCGAGGTCGACCTCGTCAACCAGCGGGTCGTCGTCGAGCCCGGCGTGACCAACATCGCCGTCGCCCACGCCGTCGCCCCCGACTTCGTCTACCCGCCGGACCCGTCCAGCCAGATCGTCTGCTCGATCGGCGGCAACGTCGCCGAGAACTCGGGCGGCGCCCACTGCTTCAAGTACGGCTTCACGACCAACTACGTGACCGGCCTCGAGGTCGTCCTGCCCACCGGCGACGTCGTGCAGCTCGGCGGCAAGGCGCTCGACGCGCCCGGCTACGACCTGCTCGGCGCGTTCGTCGGCTCCGAGGGCACGCTCGGCGTCGCGACGGCCGTCACGCTCCGCGTGATCCCCGCGCCCGAAGCCGTCAAGACGCTCGTCGCCTTCTTCGCCGATGTCCAGGACGCCGGCCGCGCAGTCTCCGAGATCGTCGCCGCCGGGCTCGTCCCCGCGGCGATCGAGATGATGGATGCCCTCGCGATCCACGCCTCCGAGCAGATGGCCCACGCCGGCTGGCCGACCGATGCCGGTGCCGCACTGCTGGTCGAGCTCGACGGGTCGGCCGCCGAATGCCAGGAGCGCTTCGGCGAGCTCGAGGAGATCTGCCGCGCGGCCGAGTCGACCGGAGTCCGCGTCGCCCAGACCGAGGCCGAGCGGGCCGTCTTCTGGAAGATGCGCAAGTCCGCGTTCCCCGCGGCCGGCCGGATCTCGCCCCACTACTTCGTCCAGGACGGGGTGATCCCGAGGACGCGGCTGCCCGAGGTGCTCGGCCGGATCGAGGCGCTCGGGCACGAGTACGGCCTCCGCGTGGCCAACGTCTTCCACGCCGGCGACGGCAATCTCCATCCGCTCGTCTGCTACGACGGCAACACCCCCGGCGAGGCCGACCGGGCCGAGCAGCTCTCCGGCCTGATCCTCGAGGCCTGCCTGTCGGCCGGCGGGTCGATCACCGGCGAGCACGGCGTCGGCATCGACAAGCTCGCGTACATGGGCAAGATGTTCGCCCCCGAGGATCTCGCCGCGTTCGCGAAGCTGCGAAGCGCCTTCGACCCCGATCGGCTTGCCAACCCCGGCAAGGCGATCCCGACGCCCCGCCTGTGCGGCGAGGTTCCGGGTCCGTATCGAATCCACCCACTCGAGGCGGCCGGGCTGGCCGAACGATTCTGATGGCCACGCCCTCAAGGGCGGGCGGCGCCGTGGCGCCCGCGACCGTCAGCCCGGCGACCGCGGCGGAGGTCGCGGAGGAGTTGGCTGCGGGTGGCCGCGTCCGACCGGTCGGCGGCGGCACGAAGCTCGCTTGGGGGGCCCCGGGCGCGGCGCCGGACCGCGAGCTCTCGACGGGCCGGCTCGATCGGATCGTCGCTCACAACGAGGGCGACCTGACCGCCGTCCTCCAGGCCGGCGTGCCGCTCGCCCGGGCCCAGGCGGCGTTCGCCCTCCACGGCCAGCGACTGACCCTCGACCCGCCCGACGGCGGCGGCCGGGCGACGATCGGCGGGATCCTCGCGGCCGGCGACTCCGGGCCCCTGCGCCACCGCTTCGGCGGCCCGCGGGACCTGATCCTCGGCGTCCGCGTCGCGCTCCCCGACGGGACGGTCGCCCGGGCCGGGTCCGACGTGATCAAGAACGTCGCCGGCTACGACCTGGCCAAGCTCCAGTGCGGAGCCCTCGGCACGCTCGGCGTGATCTGCGAGGCGACCGTCCGGCTCCATCCGCTCGCCGAGGCGACGGTCACCGTCCGCGCCCGCGGAACCGATCCGGCGACGCTCGCCGCGGCCGCCCGCACGCTCGCTCGCCACCCGCTCGAGCTCGAGTCGCTCGACCTGCGCTGGGACGGGCCGATCGACGGCGGCTGCCTGCTCGCCCGGGCGGTCGGCAGGACCGTCGAGAGCAGCGTGCGGACACTGATCGGGCTGGCCCGGGCCGCCGGCCTCGAAACCGACACGATCGACGACGACGACCAGCTGTGGGCCGAGCAGCGCGACCGCCAGCGGGCCCTGCCGGACGCCGCCGTCGTCCGCGTCTCGGCGCTCCCGGCCGACCTCGACCGCGTGATGCGGGCCTCGCCGAGCGCCGTCGGCCGGCCCGCGCTCGGCCTGTTCTGGGTGCGCATCGACGCCGACCCCGACGCGCTCGGTGCGCTGCGCGGCGCACTCGCGCCGGCGCCGTGCGTCCTGCTCGACGCGCCCGCCGAGCTCCGCGCCGCCGTCGATCCCTGGGGTATCGGGCCGGGCACCGAGCTCGAGCTGCTGCGACGTGTGAAGCAGAGCTTCGATCCGGCCGGCATCTGCAACTCCGGCCGCTACGCCGGTGGCCTGTGATGGACGCGACGCCGTCGGACCCGCCGGTCGAGCCCGCGCCCGAGTCGGCCTGGGACGATCGACGGCCACCGGCTCCCGAGCTGATCGACGACTGCGTCCACTGCGGCTTCTGCCTGCCGACCTGCCCGACCTACGCCCTCTGGGGCGAGGAGATGGACTCGCCCCGCGGGCGGATCACGCTGATGGCGCTCGGCCACGAGCAGGCCGAGCTGTCGCAGGAAATGGTTGGCCACTTCGACAGCTGCCTCGGCTGCATGGCCTGCGTGACCGCCTGCCCGTCCGGTGTCCAGTACGACCTGCTGCTCGCGGCGACCCGTCCACAGATCGAGCGTAACTACGACCGAACCCCTGCCGATCGCGCCTTCCGCCGGCTCGTCTTCGCCCTCTTCCCGCATCCCGGTCGGCTGCGGGCGCTCGTTCCCGCGCTCGTCCTCAACAACCGCTACGGCCTCGACCGCCTGATCCCGGCCCGGTTCCCCCGCCTGCGGGCGATGGCCGCGATGGCGCCGCCGGTCTCACTCGACGCCGCCTGGCAGACCCTGCCGGCGGTGACGCCGGCCCAGGGCGAGAAGCGGGGAACCGTCGTGATCCTCCAGGGCTGCGTCCAGCGGGTCTTCTTCGCCGGCGTCAACCGCGCGACGGTCGCCGTGCTCGCCGCCGAGGGGTTCGAGGTCCACGCGCCGCCGGCGCCCCGCTGCTGCGGATCGCTGGCCATGCACACCGGCTACGAGGACGACGCCAAGCTCTGCGCCCGGGAGACGATCGCCGCGTTCTCGGGCTACGAGACCGTGATCGTCAACGCGGCCGGGTGCGGCTCGGGCATCAAGGAGTACGGTCACCTGCTCGGCTCGGAGGACGGCGCGCAGGAGCTCGCCGACCGGGTCTCAGACATCCACGAGTTCCTCGCCGGGATCGAGCCGCGGGCGACCCGCCACCCGGTCGCCCTGCGCGTCGCCTACCACGACGCCTGCCACCTCGCCCACGCCCAGGGCATCCGGTCGGAGCCGCGCGACCTGCTCCGGGCGATCCCCGGGCTCGAGCTCGTCGAGCCCGCCGAGTGGGAGATCTGCTGCGGGTCGGCCGGCGTCCACAACCTGCTCGAGCCGGACGCCGCCGGCGAGCTCGGCCGGCGCAAGGCGGCCAATCTCGAGGCCTGTGGCGCGGAGGCGATCGCCGCCGCGAACCCGGGGTGTGCGATCCAGATCTCCGCGTACCTCGACCGCCCCGTGCCGATCCTCCACCCGATCGAACTGCTCGCCCGCTCGATCGCCGGGTAGGTCGCCCGGACCCGGTCCCGACCGGGTGAACGTGAGCGCCGAGGGTTTCCCCCGGGCCCGGCATTTCTGTGCGATTGATCCGCTCGGGGCCGGCCCGCGCTATCAGCAGGCACAGCAACACTCCAACAAGGGTGTGTCGCTCGACCGCAGTCAGCCTGGCGACGCGTGCACACGAGGTGTGTGTACACGTGGCCCGAACACGTCCAATCGGAGGTATTTCCGAAATGCCGAACCCTGTCATCGAGGAGACCGGGCCGCCGCCGGCCGGAGCGCTGGAGGTCCTCTCCCGCGACCCGAGCGAGCGCAAGAAGTTCCTCAAAATGGTCGGGCGCAACGTCGGCGGCGCCGCTGCCGCGAGCTCGTTCGCCGTCTTCCTGGCCGCCTGCGGATCGAGCAAGAAGAGCTCGACCACGAGCACCCCGGCAACCCCCACGTCGAGCGGCGGCGGCGCGAACGCCGGCGACATCAAGATCGTCAACTACGCGCTGACGCTCGAGTACCTGGAAACCGAGTTCTACAAGAAGGTCATCAAGTCCGGCCTCTTCAGCGGTCCGACCCAGTCACTCCTGCAGACGATCGGCGCCCAGGAGCAGATGCACCTCGACGCCCTCAAGCACGCCGTGACCACGCTCGGCGGAACCCCCGTCGCCAAGGTGGTCGGCAAGTTCCCGGTGAACAGCGCGGCCCAGGTCGCCGCACTGGCCGCGACCGTCGAGAACCTCGGCGCGTCGGCCTACCTCGGCCAGGCCGGGGCGATCGTCAACCTCGAGATCCTCGCCGCCGCACTCTCGATCCACACGGTCGAGGCCCGCCACGCGGCGATTCTCAACACACTCAACAAGCTCTCGATCACTCCCGATGGCGCGTTTGCCAAGCCGGCTGACATGACCACCGTACTCGCCGCCGTCAAGCCGTTTCTCCCCTAACAGCCCGCAGGCACAGAGAGGATCAAGTCAGATGGCAGATTCCACGTTTGCGGTCCCTGAATTGGCCGCAGTCGAAGTTCATGGTCTCACCCGCGAGGCGTTCCTCGTCCGCGGCACACTCGCCGCCGTCGCCGTAGCGGGCGCCGGGGCCGCCGGTCCGTTCGTCAACCGGGCGTTCGGCGCGTCGGCCCCATCGGCGTCCGGCGACCTCGGGATCCTCAACTTCGCGTTGACACTCGAGTACCTCGAGTCGTACTTCTACAACACGGTGGCAAAGTCGGCCGGCCTGACAGGTGACGCGAAGTCACTCGCCGCGCTGATCGCCGGCCACGAGGCAGCGCACGTCGCCGGCCTGACCGCCGCGATCAAGGGTGCAGGTGGCACACCTGTCACCTCGCCGACGTTCGTCTTCCCGGCATCGACGAAGACGCAGAAGGGTTTCCTGGCGCTCGCGTCGGTCCTCGAGAACACGGGTGTGAGTGCCTACAACGGACAGGGACCGAACCTGATGAGCAAGGCGATCCTCGGCACGGCCGGATCGATCGTCCAGGTCGAAGCGCGGCACGCGGCGGCGATCAACTACATGATCGGCCTCAGCCCGACCCCCGACGGCGGCTTCGACAAGCCGCTGGCCAAGGCGGCCGTCCTGAAGGCGGTCACCCCGCTGATCAAGTCCTAGCCCGACGCGGCCAGCCGGGGATCGACGGATCGAGGTGGACTGCTCCGGGCGACTATCGCCCGGGGCCGTCCGTCGTCGGGGGCGTCGTCACGCCGCGCGTATACGGTCCCCGGCCGGTCAGGCACGTCGCCCCACAACGCGCGCCCAAGTCGAGCGCGTCAGCCAGGCTCGAGCCGGCGCCGAGACCGTAGGTCAGCCCGGCGACGAACGCGTCCCCGCACCCGTAGGAATCGACGACGGG